>CAZNHF010000121.1:0-7764 GCA_964572375.1 uncultured bacterium
GGAGAGCACCTGCAGGCGGATTCTCCGGTCTCTCGCCGCGAACGTACTCGATCGAGCAGGCAAGCGTGTCGCGGTCGATGATCTCGAGTACGCTCACGGGGACGCCGGACGCCGTGACGTCGGCGACCGCACGTGCCGCCGCAACGAGCGACGGGAATTCCGCCCAGCACGTGACCGTCGCTTCGGGGATGTCGGTGAGTCTGACCGCGACCATCGTCACGATCGCGAGCGTTCCCTCGGAGCCGACCACGAGCGGCGCGGGGTCCCACGCGCCCGCCTCGTCGCCCGCCGGGTCATTGGCGGGGTCGCCCGCCGGGTCATTGGCGGGGTCGCCCGCCAGGTATCCGGTTCTGACGATTCGACCGTCCGCGAGGACGAACTCAAGCCCCACGACGTAGTCCCCTGTCCTGCCGTAGAGAACGGTCCTGGGGCCTGCGGCACCCTCGGCGACGTTCCCGCCGATCGTCGACATCTTGAGGCTGGCCGGATCGGGCGGATATGTGAGCCCCTCCTCCATCGCGCGGGTCCGCAAGTCCTCGTTCACCACGCCGGGTTCGGCGAGGGCGACGCGGGCATCCGTGTCGATCGCAACGACGCGGTTCATCCGCTCGAAGGAGAGAACAACGCCTCCCGCGACGGGCACGCTTCCGCCCGTGTAACCGGTGCCGGCGCCGCGGGCCACGAGCGGCATGCCCGCCTCGTGCGCAATCCGCACGACGGCAACCACGTCCTCGGTGGACCGAGGCCACACCACGATATCGGGAAGCGAGTGAATATCGGTTGCGTCGAACGCGTAGCAGACAAGGTCCTCGCGCAGCGTCGACGAGAACCCTCCTGAGGCACGCCCTATCCGTTTCAGAATGGAGGGCTCGACCCTCCCGTGTGAGGTCATACGGACTCCCCTGCGCAGGCTCACCCGGCTAGCCGCGTCGCGCATCCCGCCGCGCGAGCAGCTTCTCGAGCACCACCGGCGGGACGAACCCGCTGGCGTCTCCGCCGAGGAGCGCGACCTCCTTGACTACGGTCGAGTCAAGATAGCTGTAGTTCTTGTTGGGCATAAGGAACACAGTCTCGACCTCGGGCGCCAGATGACGGTTCATCAGCGCCATCTGGAACTCGTATTCGAAGTCAGAGACCGCACGAAGTCCCCGGAGGATGGCCGACGAGCCGGTCCGTCGCACCTCGTCAACGAGAAGCCCGTCGAACGGTTCAACGGTGATCCCGTCGAGATCGGCCGTCACCTCACGGATCATATCGACGCGCTCTTCCACGGTGAACATAGGGTCCTTGTCGGCCGCCGTGCCGACGGCGACGATGACCTCGTCGAAGAGGCGCCTGGCACGATGCACGAGATCCAGGTGACCGTTCGTGATCGGGTCGAACGTCCCCGGGTAGAGCGCCTTCGTCACGTGTCCTCCTTGGAGGGTTACTCAGCCACGCCGCCGGAGCCCCCGGCGACGTCGTGTAGTTCGACCTCGATAGTTCCATATCGCTTCACAGCTCTGAGCGTCAGGCATCCGCCCTCCTCCGGAAGACGGTCGTCCGCCCGATGTTCTATCACGACCAGCCCGCCGGCCACAACACCGTCCCAGTCGCCCAGCGCGTCGTATATGCGTCGCGCCATGCCTGAATCGTACGGCGGGTCGGCGAACACGACGTCGAAGAGCGGCAGGCCGCGCCGAGACGTCGTGACGAAGCGGACCGCGTCTGACCTGAGCACCCGGCAGCGATCGTCGATGCCGAGTTCCTCGAAGGTTCCGCGGAGGTGGGCCACGACACGCGGATCGCGCTCGACGAACACGGCGGCGGTCGCTCCCCTGGAAACGCTCTCGATCCCGAGGCTTCCTGTCCCGGCGAAGAGGTCGAGCACCTGCGCATCGGGAAGCCGTTCCGCGATCGTCGAGAAGAGAGACTCGCGCACGCGATCGTAGGTCGGCCTGAGCTCGACCCCTCGCGGCACGCCAATCCGTCTACCCCTGAGCTCGCCGGCTATGATCCTCAAGAGCGTGCCCCGTTCCGTTCGCGCCGGAGGATGACTAGTCCTCCTCCTCGACGTCACCGTCCATGCCGTACCGCTGGAGCTTCCGGTAGAGGGTCGAAGGGTTGATCCCCAGGATCTCCGCCGCCTGCTTCTTCTTCCAGCTCGTCTCCTCGAGCGTCTGGAGCAGATAGCGTCGTTCGAGTTCGTCGAGTGTGATGCCGGAGACGCCGAGGTCGCCGGTTCCGCCGCCGACCCGCGCGCGCTTCCGTAGACGCTCGGGGAAGATCGACACATTCAGACTCTCGGCAGTGATCGAATCGCCGTCGGCGAGGATCACCGCGCGCTCGATGATGTTCTCGAGTTCGCGGACATTTCCAGGCCAGTCGTATGACGTGAGGATCTCCATCGCTCCGTCGGCCACCGTCTTCTCCTCACCCGTCAGCTTCTTGAGGAAATGGTCGACCAGAAGCGGGATGTCGTCGCGGCGGTCCCTCAGAGGCGGGATGGTGATGGGGATAACATTCAGCCGGTAGTAGAGGTCCGCGCGGAATTTCCCCTCCTGCACCTGACGCTCGAGGTCGGCGTTCGTCGCCGCGATGACCCGGACGTTCACCTTGGTCGGCTTGGTGCCGCCGACCGGCACCACCTCGCGCTCCTGGAGCACGCGGAGAAGTTTGACCTGGATGGCGAGCGATGTCTCCCCGACCTCGTCGAGGAAGAACGTCCCGCCGTCGGCGACCACGAAGAGCCCTCGCTTGTCGCGCACCGCTCCCGTGAACGACCCCTTGACGTGTCCGAAGAGCTCACTCTCGAGCAGCGTCTCGGGGAGGGCGCCGCAGTTGATCGAAACGAACCGCTCGGCGGCTCGAGAGCTGCCCGCGTGGACGGCCCGCGCGACGAGTTCCTTGCCTGTACCGCTCTCACCGCGAAGCATCACGGTGCTTGCCGTCTTCGCAACGCGGTCGATGATTCCGAAGACCGAGTGAATCTCGGTGCTCTCGCCGATCATCTCTCTGCCCTGGGTCGGATGATGAAGTGCGCGTTCGAGGTCGTTCTTCTCCGTCCTCAGCTGCTTGACCTCGAGCGCATTCCTGACGACCTGCTTGAGCTCCTCGTTCGAGACCGGCTTCAACAGATAATAGAAAGCGCCGAGGTTCAACGCCTCGATGGCGGATTCCTGCGACGCATGCCCCGTCACGATGATGATAGGGACCGTCGGGTCCGAGTCCTTGAACGAGCTCAGGATCTCGATCCCCGTCATGCCGGGAAGCTGGATGTCCGTGATGACCGCGTCGAAGCTCTCCCGCTTGCTCAGCTTCATCGCCTTCTGCCCGTCCGACGCGGCCTGGACCTCGTAACCCTCGCGCTCGAGCATCATGGAGAGATACTCCCTGATGCTGTCCTCGTCATCTATGACGAGAATCCTTCCGTGTGGCATGCGTCCTCCCTCTGGGAATCGTCTGTCTAAGCTTTCGCGCCCGGAAGATATATGACGAACCGGCTGCCCCGCCCGGGTTCGCTTTCGATTTCCAACCGTCCCGCGTGCGCCTCGATGAGCTTGTCCACGATGGCGAGCCCGAGGCCCGTCCCTGATTGTTTCGTCGTCCAGAACGGAGCGAGCATCTGCTCGAGTTCCTCTCGCCGCATGCCGACGCCCGTGTCGGTAACGATGACGGCAACCTCTCCGCTCGAGCCCGTCCTCCCCCGCACGGAGACGGCGGTCGCCTCACCCGCGCTCAGCGTGACCGAGCCCGCACCCTCGATGGCCTCCATCCCGTTGACAACGAGGTTCAACACGACCTGCTTGAGCTGTTCGGCGTTCCCGAGCGCGCGAAACCCTCCGCTCTCAACGGAGAGCTCGATCCCGTCCCCGAACGCGCGGTGCGCCCGTGCGATCACCTCGACCTCCCTGAAGATGGAATCCAGGAGCGCGGTGCCCATCGGCGGCTCCACGACACGGCCGTACGTGAGAACGTCGTTCGTCAGCGTTGCCAGACGATCGCTCTCGCGGATGACAAGCTCGACGAGTCGCGCGTCGTCACTCCCGGCGTCCACGCCGTCCCTGAGCATCTCGGCCGAACCCTTGATGGCGTTCAGCGGGTTCCTGATCTCGTGGGCCACACCGGCTGCAAACTGCCCGAGCGCCGCAAGCCTGTCGGCATGAAGACGCTCGATCTCCTGGCGGCGGGCTTCCGTAAGATCCTGGAAGATGATGATGACGCCCGCGGCGACCCCGTCGTCGTCACGGAGGAGCGATGTCGAGAGACCCACGGGGACCTCACCGTCGGGGCGGTCGATCGTGATCTCGGCGCGTTCCGACGTGCTGCCGCTCTCGATCGCGAGCGCCACGAGCTCCGCGAACGCGGGGATCCCGGCGAAGACGGCCGAGTAGTGGGCACGGCCGGTCGCCGGCACGGTGAGACCGAGGATGACGCGCCCGCGCTCGTTGAGCGAAAGCAGCCCCCCCGACATGTCGAAGAGCGCCAGACCGCTCTGGATGCTCTCGATGAGATTGTCGATGTGAACGTGCGCCGCGTCGAGGGCGCTCTCGGCCTCGCTCAGCCTGTTCTCCCCTTCCCTCACACGGGCGGAGAGGATACCGACGAGAATCGAGACCACCGTGAGCGCGATCATCAGAACCGCGGTCTCCGCGAGCACACCGGCCCCGTGTGAACGGATCGCCACGGGACTGCCGATGACGAAGAGCGCAACAAAGGCCGCAAGCGACGACACGGTGACGATGACGCCGGGTTTCGGCCCGAGCGCCGTCGACGAGACAATGACCGGGAGGAAGTAGAGCAGCTTGAACGGACTGGCCAGACCGCCGGAGGATAGAACGATGAGGGTCACGAGTACAACGTCGACGACGAAGAGCGAGACAAGGAGACTCAGACTCTGACGACCGCCGCGACGCGACCAGACGGCGTACGGGATGCTCGCGGCCGCGACACCGATAGCCAGGAGCACGACCGGTGCGACGTCGATCTCGTCACTCATCAGCGCCGCCGCGATGACGGCCGCGGAGACGAGCAGTCGTCCCACGATGATACCGCGTGCCGCCGGCTGTCCTTCCCTCATCATTCCTCCAGTGGCATGGACACAGTCGCCATCGGCCGGAGACGCTCGAGCGTCGCGGGACCGATGCCTCTCACGTCGAGAAGGCCGTCCAGCGACGCGAACGGCCCGTGCCGCTCACGATGGATGACCACAGCCTGCGCCTTCGCAGGGCCGATCCCCGGCAGACGCGTCAATTCCTCGGCGGTCGCCACGTTCACATCGACCGGTCCGAGCGGTACATCGGTGGTCGGCGCCGCTGCGATCTCCACCGATGGCGCCAGATCCGGCACGAGTGCCGGATCGATCCTTCGGAGACCGAGTACGATGGCCCCGACGGCCGTCGCGGCCGCAAGAAAAGCGATGACAGCGCGCTCGTCACGCGTCAGGAGACCGTTCACATCCCCTCCTGCCCTGCGAACCCAATGTAGTTGATTGCAAAACGCAATGCAAACAAATCCGGAGGGGTTTGAAAGAATGGGGCGAACATGGAGGGGTATGGGGACAGATGCACCGTCGAACTAATTCCAGAAGTCCCAGATGAAGGCGTAGGTCACACGCGGCTCGGAGAAGTCGTACCCGGGCCAGCCACCCGAGTCGGTATCGAGCGGATTGTCGACCACCAGGAGCAGATGCGCCGGGCCAACGGCGCCCTCCGCCCGGACCTGCGTCCGCCAGATCGCGTCATCGAGATCGCCTTCCCACGTGCCGCGGGCAAGCCCGCTCTCGTAGGAGACCGCCATGGCGAACCGGACGTCCAGCGTCTCCTTGAAGAACCGTCGATCGACCCACACCGATGCGTCGACGGCGAATTCGGGTACCGGCGCAAGCGCGTTGAGGGGGCCGTTCTCATCGACGCCGATGACCTCCGCCGACACGCGGACGCCGCCGAGCTGTGTATCGGCTGCCGCGGCCCAGAGCGCCAGCATGGTCGCGCTCGCATCCTCGCCGGATGCTGGACGCAGCACGCTCTCCGCATCCTGTTCGAGGATCACGGGAGAGAGAACGCGCGTGACCTCTCCGGTCACGCCCGCATCGAGTCGACCGGAGCGAAGCGCCCACCCCAGAGCGAACGTTGCGGCTCGCTCGGACTCGAGGCCGTCCTGCCCACCGATCAGACGCTCGTCATCACCGATGACCAACCGCTCGACTCCCGCGAGTTCCAGAGCCGTCGGGAATCGACCGCCTGCGTCAACCGTGAGCCACGGCCCCCCGGTACGGCCGGGTCGCGACACGAGACAGGAGAGTTCGGGGATCATCTCATCCCGCTGGCGCGATGCGCCGGCGGCGACGCGGGTCACCCAATCCCCGTTCCGGATCTCGCCATCGACGGACACACCGAGCGCCACCGCCCGCAGACCGCCCGTCAGGAGATCTCCGTTCGCGGAGAGCCCGGAGGCGTGCGCACGCACGCGCCGTAGGAAGCTGAGCTTCGCGGGCACGTCGACAACGATGCCCGTCCGTTCGCTCGCGCAGGACGCAGTGGTGTTGTCGCGAAGATCGTCGAGACTCGATGCCGCGTGAAAGACGCCGATCCGCGCTCGACCATTCGTGAGAACGAGATCGGCGGCCCCGGACGAGAGACCAAGGTCCGCGCCGGACCCGCCCACTGCCCCGGGAACGCTGCGCGACGCTGTCACGCGCGAACCTGACATCTCGACTCGCCAACCGCTCGCAAGACCGAATCCAGCGGATGCTCCGAAGCTGTCGCGCTCGTACTCCCCGCCTGTGTCGGGACCGCGACCGTCGCGTCCCTCGAAGAAGCCGGTGACGTCCCCCCGCTCTCCGAGACCGCTTCCGAACTCGAGCACGCGCCAGCGAAGACCCGCATCACCGCTCCCCATCCCGACGCGCGAGAACGGCGTGCCGGCGAAGCGACGACCTGAATGATACTGCAGCGCGGCCGCGCCGGTCCCGGCGGCGACTCCCTGCGTGGGGCCTCCCGGAGCAGCCGCGACAACACCGCTGCCGAAGAGCGAATACATGGAGAGGTCCGGACCCGACGGCACGAGCACACCGTCGCCGACGACAAACGCCTCCGGAAGACCGAGTCCATCGAGAAGCCAGCTCCCCGCGTATCGTCCACCGACGGAGACGGTCGAAAGCGCCGCGGGAAGCCCGCCGCGTGTCAGCGATGCGTGCTGCCCGGGCCACCGGGACGAGATGGCACGAAGCGCGGGGAGTCCACCGAGCACGGCCGCCGCGTCGTGCGCGACCCCCGTGTCGAGCCCGACGGTCCTGCGAACCGCGAGTGGGCTCCGCCACCCTTCGAACGACAGCGTCCCCGGAAGCGCAACCGTGCGCCGCGCCGGGCTCCCTCCTGGCTCCGGCTCGAGCCCCGGGGGCACGGCGCCGGCGTCCGCGTCATCCGCAACCTCCAGCGGGACGCCGACCGCCGCATCATCTGAGATATCGGCCGGCGGTTCCCCTGTGGCGACTCCTTCGGGAACCACCTCCTGCGCCACTCCGGCGCCGGCGAGGGGAACCATCAGGAACGCAAGCGTGAGAAGCGTCGCGACGACGCTCCGCGCGGCATGCTCTGCGAGACGGCGGATGCGTGGAACAAGCAGCGGGACGAGCACGGCGAAAAGCACCGTGTTCCAGATGATGTGAACATATGGAAAGAAGAGGTTCGCAGCGAGCGCGGCGAGGAAGCCGTCGGAGAACTCGGGGCTCGTCACGGCATACCCCGTGATGACGGCCACCTGGTAGACGCCGGTGAGAACGAG
>CAZNHF010000122.1:0-7628 GCA_964572375.1 uncultured bacterium
GCCGTGGCTGTGGCGGCTTCGGCCGCCGTGGCTGTGGCGGCTTCGGCCGCCGTGGTCTCGGCTGCATCATGCCCGGTCCCCGGCGCGGTCGCCTTCGCGCACTCGTCCTCGGGCGCCATCTCCGGCCTGCGTGTCTCGTCGGTCATCGCTTCCTGATCCTTACCTTGCCGATGCGGGTCGGGCTCGCGGAGATGACCCTCAGGTCGAGACCTGAGACCACGACCTCCTCACCGGGCTCGGGGATACGCCCGAACATCTTGAGCAGAAGCCCCGCGACGGTGTTGTATTCGCCCTCCGGAAGTTCCACCCCCAGCACGTCCTCGACCGCATCGATCTCCGCTCTCCCGTCGACCATGAAGAGGTCGCTGTCAATCGCGCGGATGAGCATCTCCCGAGCATCGTACTCGTCTTCGATCTCGCCGACGAGTTCCTCGAGCAGGTCCTCCAGCGTCACGATGCCCGAAAGGCTGCCGTGCTCGTCGATGACGACGGCCAGATGCTGCCGGCGCGCCTGAAGCTCACGGAAGAGGTCATCGCACGTCTTCGTCTCCGGCACGTGCGGCACGGGCCGCATGAGCTCGACGATCGGCAGTTCCCTCGATACGCCCAGAAGATCGCGCGAGTGGATCATGTTCTCGATGTGCTCGCGGTCCCCTGAAATGACCGGCAGACGCGAGAACCCGTAGCGGCGGACGAGCTCAACCGCATCTCCTACCGTCGCATCTTCCGGGAGACCGACGATATCCGTCCTCGGCACCATCACACCGCCGATCGACTTCTCACCGAATTCGAAGACGCGCGTAATGAGCTCCGTTTCTTCCCTGTCGACGGCGCCGGCAATCTCACCTTCGCTCGTCAGGAGCCGCTGAAGCTGGTCTTTCGTCAGTCGCTTGCGCCACTCAACGACGCGAACACCGAACATCAGGAGGATTGCGCGCGCCAGGCTCGTCGCCAACCAGATGACCGGGGAGAGCACCCAGTAGCAGATGCGCAGCGGGTGCACGACCCGGAGTACGATCTCGTCGCTCTGCCTGCGACCCACGATCTTCGGCAGCACCTCTCCGAAGATCAGAAGCGTCGGCGTCACAACCGCCGTCGAGAGAACGGCGACAGCTGCCGGCGACCAGCGGGGCAGATGGCGCAGGAAGAGCCACGACACGAGGGACGATGTCATCACGATCGCGAGGTTCGTGCCGACGAGCGTCGTTCCGAGGAGCTTCTCCGGGTCGGAGACGAACTTCTCGAGCGTCTTGGCTCCCCGCCGTCCCTTCTCGAGCCAGTGTTCAAGACGAATCCAGTTCATTGAGACGAGCGCCGTCTCGGAACCGGAGAAGAACGCGGCGAGCGCGAACCCCAGGGCGACCAGAATGCCGACCGTCATCGTCGTCCACCCTCCTCCCCGTCCTCGGGATGTCCGGCGTCGTCGAGCTTGACGATGGTGACGCTCGTGATGCGCTGCTCGTCGAGCAGTTCGACCGTGAATTCGAGCCCGTCGCGCTCGAGCTTCTCGCCGACGGAGGGGATGCGTCCGAACGCGTTCATGAGATAGCCGCCGAGCGTCTCGATGCCCTCGTCCTCGAACTCGGGAACATCGAGTTCGGCGGCGAGCAGGTCAAGTCTGATGGCGCCGTCGGCCACGAGTGTCCTGCTGTCGAGGATGCGGAACATGGGACGTTCTTCATCGTCGTGCTCGTCGCGGATCTCACCGACGATCTCCTCGATCAGATCCTCCATCGTGACGACGCCTGCGGTACCGCCGTACTCGTCAACAACGATGGCCATATGGGTGCGGCGGTGCTGGAACTCACGCAGAAGATCACCGGCGCTCTTGCTCTCGGGCGTGAAGGTCGTCTCGCGAACGAGTCCGCGTATCAACTCACCCTGGGCCAGCTCCGGATCAAGCTTCAGCAGGTCCTTCGCGTAGAGCACGCCGACGATATGGTCGATGTCGTCGTGATACACAGGCATGCGGGAGAAGCCTCCACCGCGGAACCCGGCGATCGCGTCGGCCACCGTCACCGTATCAGCGAGACACTCCATATCGACGCGCGGAACCATGAGTTCGCGGACAACGGCGTCCCCGAACTCCATCACGCTGTCGATCATGTCGCGCTCGTCCTCTTCCAGCGTGCCGTCGTGCTCGGAGATCGCGACCATCGTCCGGAGTTCGTCTGCGGTAACGAACGGAGCCTCCCCCTCGTCGAGGCGGCCCATTCGCGAAACCATCGAGTGCACGACTGCGACCACCGGAGCGAGCAGCCGCCCGACCACGACAAGAACCGGCGCCGAGCGGTGTGCGAATCGAAGATTGTGCTGCATCGCGTACATCTTGGGCGCCACCTCGCCGACGACGAGAATGGCGAACGTGATGACACTAACCTCGATCGCGATGCTCGCCGCATCCGACAGACCGAACTTATGGAGGACGGAGAGCGCGACGACCGCGCCGAGAGAACTCGCCGCGACGTTGACCAGCGTGTTGCCGAGCAGGATAGTGATGAGCAGACGGTCCGGCGTGCGCACAAGACGTTTGATACTGCTCTTGTCGTCCATCTCACTGATCTCGAGACGCGAGAGCGAGAAGAACGCCGTCTCGGAACCGGAGAAGATCGCCGATAGATAGAGCAGCACGGAGAACCCGAGAGCTATGACAACAAAGTAGTCCATCTCTGTCCCTCAGTGCCGGTGGCGGTCCGCGGCCCGCCTGCCGCGGGTCCGGTCATCGCGGTACGCGCGGCGGCTATCGTCCTTCGACTGCGCCGCGGACGTGGCGGTTCTCGATCCGGCGCATCTCGATGCGCCGCTTCTCGGTCGGATGGTCGTATCCCAGAAGGTGAAGCACACCGTGCGCCACGAGCTTCAGCAGCTCCCGCTCGACCGTCCGCTTGAACCGGCGAGCCTGCACGGCCGCGCGGTCGACCGAGATGACGACGTCACCGAGAACGATCTCCTCGCCCTCGGCGCGGCTGTCACCGCCGTCTCGCATGGCGAAGGATAGAACATCCGTTGGCTTGTCGATGCCGCGGTAGTCGCGGTTCAGTGCGTGTACGTAAGCGTCGGCGGCGAAGGTTAGCGACAGGTCCGAACCTGCCGCGTCATGCTCCGCGAGAAGCGCGCTAACGAGCGCTCTTATTGTCTTGCGGTCGAGCGCTACCGTCTTCTGCCTGTTTATGATCATCAGCGACATGGGATTACTCCGCCGGACCGGCGCCGGTGCCCTCATCGGGCGCGCCCGTGCCGCCGTCGCCCTCGCCGGTGGCTGTTCCGTCCCCGGCAACCTCACCGCTGCCGCCGCCCTCGCCGTCCACCTGGTCGGGATACTTCACGCGCTGGTGGTACATCCCGACGAGGACGCGGAAGAACGCCTCGCGGATCTTCGTAAGGTCCGAAAGCGTGAGTTCGGCATCGTCGAGCTGGTGCGCCTTCCACCGTTTCTCGATGGCCTCCTCGACCTCGCTTTCGATGCGCTTCGGGCTCGCCGAGTCGCCGATCGATCTCGTGCGCGCCTCGAGAACATCCGCAAGCATCAGGATCGCGGATTCCTTGCTCCTCGGGCGCGGTCCCGGATAACAGTAGTCGGACTCGCTCACTTCGGTCGCGTCCGCGGCCTCTTTGCGCGCCTGGTTGTAGAAATACTCCATCAGGCTCGTGCCGTGGTGCTCACGGATGAGATCGATGAGCGACCCCGGAAGGTTCTCCTTGTGCGCGAGTTCGATGCCGTCCTTCACGTGAGCCCGTATGACGAGGCTCGAGACTTTCGGCTTGAGCCCCGTGTGTTTGCTCGACCCGGCTTCGAGGCCCTGCTGGTTCTCGATGAAGTAGCCGGGGTTCACGAGCTTGCCGATGTCGTGGTAGTAGGCCCCGACGCGTGTCAGAAGCCCGTTGGCGCCGATCGCTTCCGCCGCCGCCTCGCCCAGGTTCCCGACGACGATGCTGTGGTGATAGGTGCCCGGTGCGGTCATCGCCATTTTGCGGAGGAGCGGCTTGTTCATGTCGCCCAGCTCGAGGAGCGTGATGTCGGTCGTTACGCGGAAGCCGCGCTCGAACAGCGGCAGCGTCACGATAACGATCCCCATGCTGACGACCGCGTTCAGCCCGCCCCAGCCCATGCGTGAGAGTGTCCCGGCATCGACCTCGACCATGACGATGTCGGCGATCGCGATGGCGACCGCGTACGCGCCGACGACACGGATGGCCGCCCAGTAGAAGTCCTCGCGGTGCCTCACGCGCCGCACCGAGTGCGCGGACACGATGGCTGCCACGACGGACACAAACGTGAACGTCATCCCGAACCCGGTGTAGATCGAGGCGATGAGTATGACGATGAGCGCCGAGAACACCGACGTCTCGAAATCGAAGAGCAGCGAGCCGAGCATCGCCAGAAGCGCGATCGGCACGAGGTACGGTGACGCATCGGGGACGCGCACGACGGCGGCAGCCGCAACCATGACGACGGTCACGAGCACGGCGAACAGCACAATGTATCTGAGCTCGTTGATGAGTCTCGGTTTTCTGACGGCGACGTAGAGCGTGAACACGAACAGCAGGAGCGCCGCCTGAAGCACGCGCCCGAACTGCGGGAAGAAGCGCGTGATGCCCGCGGTCTCCATGAGCATCTCCTGCCGCTTCCGCTCCATCGACCGCAGGATAGTAACGTGGTCCTCAGTCACGCGCTCGCCTCGCGCGATCACGATCTCGTCCTGCTTGAAGTCACGTCCCGCGAACTCGGAGATGTTCTCGCTCGCGACCGTACGCCGGCGGGCCGTCTCTTCTGCATCGTAGACGATGTTGCCATTGATGAAGTGCGTGAGGATCTCTTTGACCGCGATTGTCGGCTCGGGATCGCCAAAGGTGCGGCTGGCCTCCTGCTGCACCGTCTCAACAATCAACCGCTCGGGAAAGAACGACCGAAGTTGGACGATGCTCTCCTCGTCACCTCTGAGCAGTGTCACGGTGGCGTCCGTGGTGATCTCGGGTGTCCCCCGCTCACGCAGGATGCCTGCGTCGTAGAGAAGGAAGAGAATTTCCCGCGCCCGTTCTTCGACCACCTGCGCGCGCGATTCGCTCAGAAGGATCTCTCGCGTCGACTCGCTGAGAACGACGCCGAGCTGCCCGAGCATATCGCGCCTCTGCTGGCGAGGCTCGGGACCGCCGCGAATCTCATAGACGCGTGTCAGGAAGTCGCCGAAGCTCGTTCGGCTTGCCGTCTGCACGGTTTCGTCGAGCCGGAACACCGGGACGACCTGTTCGGCCGCCGCCGTACGCTCCTGCTCGAGCTTGTCCTCGGCCTTGAGCACGTCAAAATCGTACGGCGCGACGATCTCTTCGCGGGCGACCTGACCGACCTGGAGCTCGACTCCCGTCTCGGGAAGAGCGCGGGGGAAGAGCAGTTCGAGCACGATGATGAACGCGAGCGACAGGAGGATCCCATAGAGGACCTCCCTCCGACGCCACGGCTGAACGGGCCCGGCTCCGGAGGGTGCGGCGACGTGCCTCACGCGACCCGCGCGCCGGCGCGTCTCCGTCCGTTTGCCGAACAGACGTCGCATCACTTGTCACCTCCCTCACGGACATCGTTCCCTGCCACGCGCGCGGCGCCTTCGCACGGCGTCCCGACGTACGGCGCCGTCGAACTGCCGCTGTTCTGCGGCGCGGTCTCCTTCGCACGCGAGTAGCGGTCGAAAGCCTTCACGATCTCACGGACGAGCCGGTGGCGCACAACGTCACTCTCCGTCAGATACGAAAACGCGATCCCGTCGATCCCCGCCAGAACGTCTTGGATCCGCACCAGACCCGACATCTCCTTGTTCGCGAGATCTATCTGCGTGACGTCACCCGTGACGACGGCCCGCGAGTTGAAGCCGAGCCGCGTGAGAAACATCTTCATCTGGGGCATCGTGCTGTTCTGCGCCTCGTCGAGAATGACAAACGCGTCGTTCAAGGTCCTCCCGCGCATGTATGCGAGCGGAATGACCTCGATCGTCCCGACTTCGATGAGCTGCTTCACGCGCTCGGGGTCCATCATGTCGCGGAGCGCGTCGTAGAGCGGGCGGAGATACGGCGCGATCTTCTCCTGATAGTCGCCGGGGAGATACCCGAGGCTCTCGCCGGCCTCAACGGCCGGTCTGACGAGCGCGATGCGCTCAACCTCCTTCTGGCGGAGAGCGGATACTGCCATCGCGACAGCGAGATAGGTCTTGCCCGTCCCGGCCGGACCGATGGAGACGACGATGTCGTTGTTGAGCATCGCCTCTACGTAGTTCTCCTGTCCGACGGTTCTCGCCTGCACAGGCTTGTTCAGACCGGAGAGCGGCTTCTCCGCATCGTAGAAGCGCGCGAGTTCCTCCGCGCGGTCCGAACCCACCATCCCCATGGCGTACTCCACGTCGGCGCGCCGCACGGACCGGCCACGGCGCACGAGCTTTGCCATCTCGTTGATGATGGTCTCGATCTGCTGCACGTCGTCGGCCTCGCCCTCGATTGTGATCTCATCACCGCGGGCAACCACCTTCGCATCGAACGAGTCGCGCAGCAAACGCAGGTTGGCGTCATGCTGCCCGTAGAGATGCAACGAATCGATGTCCGCTATCGATATCTTGCGTTTCACATTGCCCTCTCGTAACGGCTCTCGCACTCAACGCGGCGAGCCCCCTGCCCGTCAAGCTCCGCGCGCGACATCAGCGCCCGGACGCTACTTCTCATGAATGTAAATTGGCTCCTGGCCCCGGTATGCCGGGAACCAGGAGCCGGTTTCTGTCGTCATCACCTGGCAGCCGGGCGGCCCTCCATCCGAGGTCGCCTCACCCCACACTGACACCCGATCGACCAGCGGAGGCGGAGCCAACCGGCGTGATCCCGATTCTATCGCGGGATCATCAGGACCATCCCCGGCTGGATCATATCCGGGTTCTTGATCTGGTCCTTGTTCGCCTCGTAAATGACCGACCACATCTTCGAGTTGCCGTAGATCTCCCAGTAGCCGGCGATCCGCCAGAGGCTCTCACCTCTGCCGACCGTGTAGCTGTGCGGCCAGTCGCGCGGAATGGTGAGCTCCCAGTCCGGGTAGATCAGGTTCGGATCCTGGATCAGCGCGCGGTTCGCGCGGTAGATGCGCTTCCACTTGAGCGGATCGGCGTAGATCTCGTCCATCTCGGCGATCTTGTAGAGGAAATCGCCCTTCTGAACGACGTAGACGCGAGGCAGACCCTCGTACCATGCGATCTCGCCCTCGAGCGCCTCGACCTCACCCCTGAGTCCCATGAGTTCGGGCTGCAGGCGGGCCATCTCGGTCTCGAGGTCACCGATCGCACGACCCTCGGCCGCGATGTTGTCGCGAGCCTGAGCGGCGCTGTCCTGCATGTCCTCGTACTCACCCAGCAGCTCGGCACAGTAGGCCTCGCGCTGGTCCTTTGAGAGCTTCTGGTACTCCTCTTCTGTATAGAAGTCGCCTTCTCTCGGATCGGCTGTCCGCTGAACACCGGAGCCACAGCCGGTCACGAGCGCGAGAGCGACCAGGAGAACCAGTACTACTGTTATCCTTCGCAGCATTGGTCGTGTCCCTTTCGTTCGCTCGGCCGCGGTTAGCGTCCGCTGCCCTTCTTAAGCTCATTCAGCCGCGCCCCCAGATC
>CAZNHF010000123.1:0-7616 GCA_964572375.1 uncultured bacterium
CTGATGATCTCGGCTTGTGCACCAGACGCTCAAGTCACGAAGCTGGATGGCGCCGCGATCAGCAGCAGCCATATCGACGAAGTAGTAGAAGCACTGATGGACTCAGCCAATGTCACGGGCCTGTGCATGGCTGTCTTGAACGAGAGCGACGTGGTCTACCTCAATACCTTTGGCTACAAGAACAAGGAGAAGGACGAACTCCTCGACGAGAACAGCATCATCCTCGGCGCTTCGTTCAGCAAGGTCGTCTTTGCATACATAGTGATGCAGTTGGTGGAGGAGGGTGTTCTGGAACTCGATGCGCCTCTCTATACCTATCTCGAGAAGCCCCTGCCCGAGTACGACGGCTACAGAGACCTTGCGGATGATGATCGATGGAAGCTCCTCACGGTGCGTACTTGTCTGAGTCACACTACGGGACTCCCGAATGGCCGGCGTGGTGAATTGAGGTTCTTCTTCGACCCCGGAACAAGATACGCCTATTCGGGTGAGGGAATCGGGCTACTGCAGTTCGTGGTCGAGCAGGTCACAGGCAGAGAGCTAGAAGAACTCGCCCTGGAGAGAGTGTTCACACCCCTGGGCATGAGTCGCACCAGCTTCGTTTGGAGGGACAGCTTCGAGGACAACTTCGCCGACGGGCACGACATCACTGAGCACCCGATGGACCACATAGGCAGGTGGCCCAGAGCGGTCGCCGGCGGATCGCTGCTCACGTGCATTGCTGACTACGCGGAATTCGTTCAGGCCATGATGCAGGGGACAGGGCTGGATGAATCTACGCGGGAGTCCATGCTGTCTCCATCAATCAGGATCCGATCGAGACATCAGTTCCCAACGCTTTCGAGTGAAACAACAGATGCGTACGATTCGATCGAGCTCTCATACGGACTGGGCTGGGGTCTCTTCACGTCGGAGTACGGCAGGGCGTTCTTCAAGGAGGGACATGGCCCCGGGTGGCAGAACTACAATGTCAACTTCCTCGATCAGGGGACAGCGATCATCATCATGACCAACAGCGACAACGGCGAGAAGATATTCAAGGACCTGCTGGAGGAGGTCATCGGGGATGTCTACACACCCTGGGAGTGGGAGGGATACATCCCCTACTCCATGATCGAGCCCGTGCCTATCGGTCGCTATCTGTATGATATCTTGATGTTCCAGCATGTGGACAAGGCTGTTGAGGCTTACGGACGTATCATCTCGAGTTCCTCGAGAGACAGCTTCATCTTTGACGAAGGCCAGCTCAATGACCTGGGATACCAGATGATCAGGGAGGGCAAGCTGGAGGCAGCAGTCGGGCTCTTCGAGCTGAATGCGGAGGAATACCCTGAGTCGGCCAACGCCCATGACAGCCGCGGCGAAGCCGCCGCATCAGGCAAGGGTGGCGCGGACGCGTAGCGGCCGACGCCAGCCAATCTCGCCAGAGATGCGCCGCCGGGAGCCGCTACCCATCCACGAGTTCGAATGCCGTTTGCCGCGGGGAGCCAGTGTCGGGAGGTCCGCCGGCAGGACGGTCCCCCAGTAAACCAATCGTAGACATTGTCAATCGTCTCCAAGAGCCCGCTGCCGTGCTATACTCGTATCTGCACTTCCAGCTGAATCTAGAAGAAACCACCATTTCCTCCAGGAGGCGGGCGCGTCACGCCGGCCGCGCACAGGTGCGCGTCGAGCCCGAGGGCTCTCGCTTCAGGGAAAGGTAGGCAGGTATGCGGAGGCGAGCGCTCAACGTCGTGTCCTTTGTGCTGCTGCTGTCCGTGATGGTCTTCCCAGCGGGAGTCCAAGCGGGCTCCATTCCATCCTTCCACTCGGAGTTCGGCGAGCCAGGCGCAGGAGACGGGCAGCTCGACTCTCCGACGCACATGTTGTACTCAGATTCTCTAAGCTGGCTGCTCGTGTCGGACGAACTGAATCAGAGAGTCCAGGTATTCGACTCCGACGGTGTCTATCAAGGGCAGTTCGCTGCGGCGGACGGCGTCTCAGCGTTCGTCCCGGCGGGACTCACTGACGATGAGTATGGCGGCGTGTTCGTAGTCGACAAGGCGAACCACAAGGTCGAGAACCGTTTCTACGTCGAATGGTTGCCCGGATGGGTTGTCGAGTTCGACTTCGGAGGATTCGGGACCGGCGAGGGGCAGTTCGATTCGCCGGAGGGGATCTGCTATTCGGAGCAGCCCTATCCCGTCTGGGCGAACATCCATGTGGTTGATTCCGGCAACAACCGCGTCCAGCTACTCGATGGCAGTGGGGATTACCGGCTTCAATGGGGCACGACGGGTTCCGGCGACGGGGAGTTCCAGAGTCCCACCGGGATCGCGTGCGATGCGTCCGGAAACGTCTACGTTGTTGATACGGGCAACGACAGAGTGCAGAAGTTCTCCGTGAGCGGGGACTTCCTCGCCAAGTGGGGCGCTTCCGGCTCCGGAGAGGGCGAGTTCAACCAGCCGACCGGCATCTCCATCGACGAATGGGGCTTCGTATACGTTGCCGACACCGGCAACGCCCGCATCCAGAAGTTCACTCAGGAAGGCGACTTCCTGGCAACGTGGGGCTCGCCGAGAAGCGGCGACGGACAGTTCACGGCGCCCGCAGGGCTGGCCGCAGCAATCGGTGCCCACGACGCTGCCAGCGCCACAGTGTGGGTGTCAGATTCCCAGGCCAACCGTGTGCAGGCATTCGACTACGGGTTGGTGACCGTAGACACGGAACTGCTCACGATAGACGGCGATGGCGGTCAGTTCAACGGCGTGCCGTTTGTCGCATCGATTGACGGAGGTGTCGCCGAGTTTGTCTTCCAGGGAGATCTCGAGATCGGTCCGAGCGAGGTGGTCATGGCCAGCGGGCCCAATGGCGTCTCACTGGTCGCACTGAACAACACGACGGTCGACCCGACCGCTGGCTTCGCATTCTCTGGGAATGGTGAAATGTCTTGTCCCGGCGGAGGAACTGGAGGTGCCGGTGGCGGTGGGGCGCATGGACAGGATGGGCATCCAGGAGGCGTCGGTGGGTGGGGAGGAGACTTTGGATGGTGTGATCCCTTGGATCCTGTCGGCCTCGAGCCAGCAGAAGATGGGGAGGACGGCACGCCGCCGGAACGGGACTGTCCTACGTTTGGTATCCCTATAGCGGAGACACAGGGGTCTCCGGGACTCGATGGATTTCCTGGGATTGGACCGAGTGCGGCTGGAGGTGCGGGTGGCGTTGCGGGAGAGGCAGCCACTGTCTGGGTGATCGGCGGGTGCGAGTTTTTCGGAGGGGCCGGTGGGGACGGAGGTGACGGGCATGCAGGTGTCCCGATCGATCCTCCGAATTCTGGAGCCGATGGTCAAGGCTACCCGTGGGGCCCTGCCGGCGCCTGGGGGCCCGATGGCGGTGACGGAGATCCCGGCACGCCGGGTCAGAACGTCGGCGTCGGGGAGCTCCTTTCAGGTGGTGGTGGTGGCGGCGGTGGTGGCGGCGGAAGCGGTGCTGGTGGCGGTGGCGGTGGCGGCGGTGGCGGCGGTGGCGGTGGCGGCTATGCAACCTGCGTTGGCTACGTCGTTTCTTGGGGAGGCCAAGGCGGCTACGGCGGTGATGGTGGGAGAGGTGGCGACGGTGGCTCGAGTGGTATCGGAGCCGCGGGCGGTGGCGGCGGCGGCGCTGTGGCGATTGCCGCACGAGGTGTTCTTCACGTTGGTGGGGACCTCCATGCAGGTGGCGGTGCAGGAGCGGATCGCACTCTCGGGGATCCAACTCGAGAACCGGGCTCACCTGGTGAGTCCGGCGGTGAGGGCCAATCGTGCATCCCTCCGTATATCGCCCAGAACGGAGCAGACGGCGGTGATGGGGGCGACGGCGAATTCGGTGGCCTCGGTGGCGATGGCGGGAGCGGTGGTGGAGGCGCCGGTGGCACGGTCATGCTCACGGGCTCGCTGATAGATGCGGGGCTCGCTTCTGTCCACGCCCGTGGCGGGCTCGGCGGCGTCGGAGCCCTGGCGGGTGATCCTGGCCGATTCGTCATTTGCAGCCACGACACCAGCGGTTCCTGGGGGCCGATCGTGGGCCCTCAGATCGAGACCTATCCAGGCCCGACCGAGACCAACCCCTTCATCGACCCGACTTGCGACACGCCGTACATCCCCGATCTCGCAGGCGGCGCCGAGGTATTCGGCCTTCTCGAGGGTGTGACGGCCGCGGACATCGGCACGATTCTCGATGATGCTCCTCATGGCGCCGGCGGCACCCTGGCGCGATTCGATATCGGACCTGCTGGCTACGACGTCGACTACGATGGCTTCGACATGCTGCTCTTCATGAGCCTGGAGCCAACGCCACAGGACAACCCACAGCTGGGGATGAGTTCAGACGCGGGCTTTCTTGTAGATCTCATGACCGGCGGATACCTCACAGACCCGCTCTTCGGAGGACCGGGGCCACAGCAGCTGACATCACTCGGAGGCTACGAGGTCTACGCCACGCTCGTTCCCGAAAGCCGCGCGGCTCTGTGCAACGCCGCCCTGGGGGACGTGAGCATCGTCGGTGTGAGCCTCGAGAACGGTGACGTCGAGTACGTAACCTGCGCCCCGGCAGTCGCTACCCTGGATCCTCCGGGCGGCTGCGATCCCGGTGACGAGATGAGCATTCAGGGCTCGCGGTTCCACGACGGGCCGGACACGCTCGACACCGCGGAGTTCCGCGTGGTGTTCATCGGCGAAGGAGAGGGGCCGAGGATACCCGTGCTGCCGATGGAGTGCCTGGAATGGACGGATAGCCTGATACGGCTGAACGTTCCCATGGCTGCTCAGTCGGGCCCCGTGATCGTCCGCACCGGTTGCGGGCCGAGCGACAGTACCTTCATCTACTGGCACAACACCCCGGTGGAGATCACGTTGCTCTCAGCGACGGCCGGAGAGAGTGGTGTTGACGTGGAGTGGTACGGTGGGGCCGGATACGGGGTCACGTACGAGGTCTACCGCGCTCTCGGCAGCATGGACGCGGAGTATGTCCTGCTCGAATCGATCCACTCGGATGGCGATGGAACGTACCGCTACGTGGACGAGACTGCGGTTCCGGGGGAGCGGTGCTGCTACGAGGTCAGCATTGGCGGGAGCGGCTCATTCGCGGGGCCGCTTTGTGTCGATGTGCCGGAACGGGCACCGCGACGATACGCCCTGGTGGGTGCCGTGCCGAACCCGTTCAATCCGAGCACGTCCATCTTCTTCGACGTGCCGGAGCCGGGTGGCCGTGTGACGCTCTCGGTATACGATCTCGCCGGGCGCCGGGTGGTGTCTCTCTGTGAGAGAGCGTGCACCCCGGGTCGCCAGTCGATCTACTGGGACGGCCGAACCGACCACGGGGGCCGTGCGGCTTCCGGGGTCTACATGTGCCGGATGGAGGCTCCCGGGTTCGAGGGAGCCCTCAAGATCACGCTGTTGGAGTAGCGTCATCCTGACTCGAGATTCTCACGTGGCGAAGCCGCCGGCATTGCTGCCGGCGGCTTCGTATTCGGCCGCGTGCGGTCCGCTGCAGAGCCTGTTCGGTCCGGCGCGCGGCCCTAGTGCCCGAAGCTTCGCGCCACGCCCATCGAGAACGACATCACTCCGTAGCTCCCGCTGGCGTCCGGTAGCTCGACATCGTCTCCGACGAAGTAGCGCACGTTTCCGACGATGCTCCAGCTGTTTGTGAACTCGTAGCTCACCCCGGCGCTGGCTCCGAAGGAGAGCGCGTCCTCCGGCGCGATGGCCGGGTTGTCGGACAGCTCGAACTCGTCGACACTGCCGTGAAGCAGGTCTTCCAGCGACTGTCTGAGCTCGAGCCGGGCGTCCGCCAGGTCGTACTTTCCCCAGGCCGTCCAGACGGCCATCGGCCCGGCCCAGATGTCCCATCTTCCGCCATCGACGAAGTGATAGTTGACTCCCAGAGTGACCACCAGGTTCGCGATGTCTTCTTCGATAACCATCATGTCATTGACAGGGATTCCGAAGGCCTCAAGTGTGTCGCACTCCTGCTCGGTCAAGAGCCCGCCGCGCACCTTCAGTCCACCACCCGCGACGGCCGCCCTGGGAACGTAGATGCCGTTGACCTCGATCCCGACGCGCCGAAAGATGACCTCGCCGCCGAACAGAAAGCCCACGGGGTTCTCGAACCCGACCTCGGCGGTCACTGGCAGCGAGACATCGACGGATCCAATGAGCGGGATACCCGTCACGCTGACGTCCGTGGGGACAACGGCGGTCACGCTGTCATCCCCGGTCGCCAGGCCGAACGCCGGCTGGAGCCAGACCCTGCCCCGGATGCTTGCCGACTCGGCCGCCGCCGGATGACCGATGGCCGTCAATCCCATGAGAAGAACCACCGCCAGATATACGCGAGTCGTGCGCATGGCCGCTCCCTTCGTGACGCCCGGTGCCTGCCAGATCGCGGGTAGGTCTACTGCTACCGCCTCTCACCCTCAGGAGCGGTACGGTAGATGGCCTTCACGCCGCCCCACGTGCTGCTCGAGACGGGAGTCAGATCACAGAGCATGTCGCTGATATCTGGCATCATACCCTCGATGAGCAATTCGAGGGCGGTCTCCATTTGCGGGAGGAGCAGTGCGAAGAGCGCGTCGCCGAATGTGTTGACGTACCCGGCGAAGCAAGCATCATCATCACTGTCGACAGTCAGCTCGCGTTCATGATCTCCCAATGCGACATCAACCGAACCGGGTGCGATGCCCGCCCGGAAGCAACCGCCTTCCTCTACAAGTTCGAGGGTCAGTGACAGCGTGACGTCCATCAGGATATAGCCATCACTGTAGTGAGGCGGTTCGGGTCCCTGGCCTTCTGGGGGGAAGAGCGGCGTCCAGCACAGACCCTCCTCGCGTTCGAATTCAAGGTCCACGTAGAGAGGGTCGATGCTCATGACAACGTCCGCAGTGGTCCCGTCTGGTACAATGTCGAATGTCGCTGCATCCGTACATCCGTAGATGTTGTGAGGTGGCACGGGGATCAACACGGGATCTGCAAATGGTTCCGGAGGGCTGCAGAAAGCGACTCCTACGACTGTGGCTTCCCAGTGCCTCAAGAAGGTTGGCGGCACGAGGCAGGCCAGGTCTCCCTCCACAACCAGGCTTTCGATCTCGTCGCCTGTCAAGCCATTGACGAACTCATCGAAAGCCGAGACGATGTCGTCGGTGAGATCAGCGAGCGCGGTCGCTGGTATACAGAGGACCACAGCTGCTACTAAGATAATGAGACTCGCCACCAAGTGGTGACGCGGCGATTCCGATCTCCATCTGGACATAATCGCTCCCACCTTGAGTGAGCGCCAGCCTGAGCGCTCGGATGTGCTGGTGCTTTCCCAGTATCGACGGCGATAGTGTCAGCCAAGAGTGCGCCATTCAAAATGACTAAAGCACTGCCATTATACAGTATCGACTCCACATCACGGAACGATAAGAAGCGGTGAAGGAGCGGAAGCGACTCACCCAGGCGTGCGTCGAGGCCCTGACGATTCGCGGGTCGTCACAGAGCGGAGAACTCTGGACAAAGAAACTCCCAGTGGCGAGATCGCGCAGCACTGGGAGTTCTTTCAAGTTGGTAGCGGGGGCAGGATTTGAACCTGCGACCTTTGGGTTATGAGCCCAACGAGCTACC
>CAZNHF010000124.1:0-7538 GCA_964572375.1 uncultured bacterium
CGTACGCCGGCTACGAGTGGAGGAGCGGCTGGCACATGGCCGCCGGATACGACCGCCCCAACGGTGAGATTATGACGGGCGGCGGCTATCGCTTCAGTCCGTGGGGTCTCGGCATCGATGTCACCGGCCTCCTGCACGGCGATGATCTGACGTTCGGCGCCAGCCTGTCCGCGGAGTTCGGTTCGGTGTTCTAGAGGAGTCGGAGTCCCGGAGGGACTCCTGAAGTGCGGACGCACCCGGGCGAGCATGCTGCGCCGTCCGGGGGAAGCGGCCGAGATGTTCGACCTGGCTAGAGGGATCAGCGAGGTACAGGGGGGCCCGCGATGGACCTGCCTGAAGCACGCCGTCGGCGGGACGAGCCATGCCGGCGGCGTGGCTTATCTGTGAGGGATGAACGAACGCGAGCCCGGGGGTTGCCTCGGGCTCGCGTAATGTCTTCGAGGGATGTGAAGCCCCAATTCGGAGCAGCGAAGCAGCTGGAGAGATAGAGACTCGTTATGGTGGATGAGTTGCACTTGACAGAATCGGGGGGGGGGGGGCAGCGTATACTTGACGCGTGATAGCCACTCAGCAGGTCGGACTGGATAGACCATGTAGGCCAGCCAACAACGATGCTTGCGTCCCCGGAGGTGGTTATGGATCAAAGCCGTCATGCTCTCAGCCTGGTGATCGTGCTCGCCATCGGTCTTGTCTGCATCGCGCTGAGTGCGGAGGTCTCAGCCGGGTCTCCACCCGAAGGCTGGTATCAGCTCCCGGGCGGCAGCGATCTCCCTGCACCTCCCGCCGTCGTGCTCGTGACCGGCGAGCTCGCCGAGTCCGTTGTCATGGTCGACATTCCCGGGATGCTCCTTGAGACAGTGTCTGAAGGTGGCACCGACTACTCGCGCGTGAGCGTTCCTGGCTACGGTGAGCTGTCAGAGGCAGGATTCCCTGAGCTTCCCGTCGTGCCGGTCGTGCTGGCGGTTCCGGAGAGCGATTCTCTTCATGTGTCTGTGACCGTGCTCGACTCGATCGAACTCACAGACATCCTGCCGATGTCGGCGCCCGAGTGGGAGGTTGAGTACACGCCAGAGGGTCATCCGTTCCTGCAAGCCGTGTTTGCTCCGAACCAGACGTTCTACGGCCGAACTGAGAGCGGACCCTTCTTCCCAGGGGTGCCCATCTACGGTGACGGGCGCGGGCACCTGCGCGACCAGGCGTTCAGCCGCGTGGAACTCCATCCGTTCCAGTACGAGCCAGCGACAGGGGTTCTGAAGGTCTACACGCGCCTGCGCATCGTCGTTGAGCACGCGCAGTCGCGAGGGGAACGCACATGTGATGTCGGACCGTTCACCGAAATGGCTGCGTCGACACTCCTCGGATACGATCGACTGTCTGAGGCTGGCGGCAGTCGGGGAGGGAGAGATGCCCCCGGGACTGTCGTCTGGGCAGCAGACTACGACGCGTGCCTCGCGAGTAGTCCCGATTATCTCGTCATCTACGATGATGACATCTGCCCGACGTCAGCGGACACAATGACGCACGAGGGCAAGAAATGGCTTGGGCGGCTCGCGAACAAGCGGGCATGGTATGATGGCTTCAATGTCGCGCTGCTCCCCGTCAGCGGACTGCCGGGGACGGGCGCGCGCGACGCGCGGATCAGGAACACCATCGGCGATCTGTATGGAAGCGAGACGGCCGCGCACATGGGAGACGGTCATCTCGGATTCGTGCTGCTTGTGGGCGACCCGCAGGCGGGGCAGACGGATGTTGGCGTTCCGATGTATGATATTCCGCACTGCTTCGGTTATGAGAGCGAGGACTTCGGGTACCATACGTCGACAGACCACCTGTACTCCTGCGTCGCTGATACCGACCGCGTGTCCGACGTTGCGATCGGGCGTCTTGCTCCAGGTGATGCTGACGAGCTGGTGACGGATGCCTCCAAGACGGTCAGGTACGAGCCGGTTGATCCTAGTCAGGTGTGGCGGTCGAGAGTGTACCTGTCCAGCGGGTTCGATGTGGACCACATCGCTGGCCATGAGGGTGCCCTGGTACAAATCGATAGCTTGTCGGCGATTCTCGGTCGGCAGGATGAAGGCTATCTTGTTACCGCGGAATACTGCCACCTGCTCCCGGGCGACGCTGGCCACCAGCTCATAGCCATGAGGCAGGCGAATGTCGACGCTTTCAACACAGGCCAGTTCGTCGCGGTGTTCCATGACCACGGCTGGGCAATCGGCCATGAGACATTCCGCTGGATGGAGACGGATAGCCTCTCGAACTCGGGGATGCCTACGCTGTTCTTCGCGCAAGCATGCAAGTCAGGTGCTGTTGATAACACGTCTGAGTTTGACAACCACGGCAACACCGACAGCCTCGCCGAACGGCTTCTTCACCTCGACGGGAGCGGAGAGACGGGTGTCGTCGCGTTCCTCGGCTCCACTGAGAACGCCCTCAACAAGACCCTGGCCACGTGGGTGGTCCGCTCGATTTTCGAGCAGCATAGACCGATGCTCGGCGTGGCTGTCGGTGCAGCCAAGGCATCGCTACTCGGCGCCGGCACGTGGAACTACTACGCGCTTGCCGTCCACGAGTACAACCTCACGGGCGATCCGGCGCTCGATCTGTTGCTTGCCGAGGACGACGGATATGCAACGCTGCCCGACCTTGTCACTCGTTCGGGAGACATGGAGGTGCCGCGGTCGGCTGGCTTCCGCGATACCATTCTGTTGCGTTGCGAAGTCACAAACGCGAGCGCCGCGGATATCCCACCGGGCACGAGTGTTGAGGTTGAGTTCGTGATCACAGCTAAGGATGGTCAATCCAGCTTCCAGCTACGGAACTCGACTGACGAACTGGCGGGATGGGGGGCGTGGACTGCAGAAGTCAAATGGGGTGCCAGTGAGACGGACCTGGGAGACTACGAGGTCACAGCCGTGGTCGATCCTGACGGCACGATTGACGAGTTCCGCGAGGAGAACAACACATCCGGCGCATCGCTGCCTCTTTCGGTCAACTTCGCCAAGGTGGGGTTCCCGAAGCGGCTCAGTGACGGTTTCACGTTCTCCCAACTGACCATAGCCGAAGTCGACGGCGACAGTCCCGGGGATGAGATCTTGCTGATTTACCGGATCCGAGATACCAGTATGCAGATCGTGGAAGCACGTACAAGCGGTGGCGAGGAGCTCTGGAGCTTCTCGCACCCAGGCATCACCGGCATCCGTCTTGCGCCGGCCGTGGCTGACATAGATGGAGATGGAATGCAGGAGGTAGTTGTCGTACTGCATGGCGCAGAAGTCATGAGCGACACGTGCTTCGTGCTCAACGGTCGTGCAAACCCTGGTCCCGTGCCTGGCCGCGTTCACACGAGATTTCACGTGGGGACGGGCGAGGCGGTGCCCCTGGTGGCAGATGTCAATCCCCTGGACGGTCACCCCGAGATCTTGCTTGCCGCAGATGATGGCTCTGGCGGGGCTGTCCGTGCTTGGGACGTGGCTGGAGGCCCGGCGACCTACGACTGGTCGTACGATCGGGGGATCTTTATCAGAGACGGCGAACATCCGTTGACGCTGGTCAACTTCACGGGTTCGCCGGGAGAAGTTGTGACATGGACGTCCGCCGAGGATCCGGCGCGTCTCGTTTGCGTAGGAGCGGACGGGCTGCCAGACTGGTGGGATGACATCTCAGGAGATCCTATCGCGTGGCCCGGCTACGGGTCCGCCGCAGGGGATCTGGACGGTGACGGAAGCCTGGATGCCGTCTCGGTTCTGTCGCTGATGCCGCAGCTCTGCGTACACAGCGCCGAGACAGGCAACGTCATTGGCTCATCTGCTGCGGGCGGCGTTGGGACGGATGCGAGTGCAGTCCTCGGCGATGTCGACGGTGACGGAGAGCTGGACATCGTTGTGGCAGGGGGTGACCGCATTGACGTATTCAATGCATCGACAGGGCTCTTCTCGACACCGGAGTGGTCGAAGACATTGCCGGATTGCATGATGGTGGGGACTCAGCCGCTGATCGGCGACGTCGATGGTGGCTCGGACGCGGAGATAGTGGTAGCGACCATGGTGAGCGGTGACCACAGGCTCTGGATTCTCAAGCCATCCGCGGTCGCCGATACGCTCGAACTCGTGACACCGCCGATCTGGCTCCCGGGCAGTTACGCGACCGGGGCGATCTGCGACCTCGACGCTGACGGCTACGCCGAGATTGTGTTCACAACGGACGATGGTTCTCTCTACAACCTCGAGTACTGGGAGCAGAGCACAGGCCGCTTCGACTGGCCGATGTACCGGCACGACCCGCAGCGTACGGGTGTCCACAGTTGTCCCGTGTCCGGCACACTCGCTGAGAGCGCAACCTGGGTTGGCGACGTGGATGTCACGGGTGATGTCACTGTGCAGGCGGGGAACACACTTCATCTACAGCCCGGCGTGCGTGTCGTCTGCGCGTCTGGTTGTGATTCAGAGTCCGGTGGGGCGGACTCCACGCTTTGCGAACTCGTCGTAGACGGACGCATGGATGCTGTCGGTGGCAGCGGAAGCGCTGCCACGACGATTGAGTCCAGCGGAAGTCCCGGATCCTGGTACGGACTCGTCTTCAAGAGCGGCAGCGCGTGTTCGCTGAGAACTGTGTCGATTCGCGACGCGTACAAGTCAGTCTGGGCGACCGAGACCGATCCCCTTGTGCTCCAGGAGTCAGTCCTGAGCAACCACGACTTGTTTGGTGTGCAGCTGACCGGGTGCGATGGTATCGCCAGGATTGACTCGTGCCACATCTCGGATTGCGTAGTTGGCGTGCTCGCGGCCGAGTCACTGGTTGAGATAGCACAGAACACGATCGCCGATGTTCACAACTACGGCGTCAAGCTCGTGGATGACCTCGGCTCCAACGTGACCGGCAACGCAATCTCGCTGGATGAGGAGTCAATGCCCGCAGGCTGGTGTGCAGGGATCTATGTCCTCTCTCCGGAGAGCCCGGTAGCGACCGAGCTCACCGGGAACGAGGTCCGGATCACCGATGCCGGTAGCATCGGGATCTGGGCGAATTCGGTTCCGGATGCAATGAGCATCAGCGCGAATGTGCTGAGTGGGTGGCGCAGTGGTACAGGGATGAGGTTGACGAAGGCCTCCGCAACGCTACGGGCGAACGAGCTCTCAGGGTTCTCGACGGCATACTACATCACCAAGAAGGGCTATCATGTGGTTGACATGGGGGACGATGTTGGGTCGCCGGGCCTCAACTGCACCGACGACCTGAGTGCGCTCAACATCTACGCCTTCAGCACTACTCCGTCCGTGCCCATCTGCGCCCAGAATAACTGGTGGGGAACAAGTTCGCCCAGCGAGAGCAAGTTCAGCGCTACCGGTGTCGAGCTCTACTGGGAGCCCTATCTTGATGTCGACCCGCGTGGGCGAGGCGGCCGCCCTGTCGGGTCGCATGCGGGAGATGTTCTCTCCCTGGCGCAAGCGTCTCCGAACCCCTTCAACCCGACAACGACGATTGCCTTCGGCATCCCAGAGGCCGGGGATGTGCGCGTGGCGGTGTACGACGTCGCCGGGAGGTGCGTGAGGGAGCTGCTGGCGTCTCGATTGGAGGCGGGAGAGCACCGAGTCGTCTGGGAAGGACGAGACGACGAGGGGCACCGGGTCGCGTCAGGGGTCTACTTCTGTCGCCTCGAAACAGGAGCAGGAACGCGAGAGACGAAGGTCGTTCTGCTCAAGTAGCAGGTGGCGAGTCAGCTTGGAGTCAGACAAACGCTTGCGTCTGTCAAGAAGAGGTGCGACAATGACTGTGCACACGTCGATTCACGGCATCGCCCGTACTGGAGTCGTTCTTGCATTCCTGCTGGGTCTGGCAGCGAGTGTCTTGGCGATTCCAACGTCTGTGGAGCTGGCCGAGACCGCCACGATCCGGGATCCGGAGTGCCCCGGGCGAGCCAGAGTTCTTCTACGCTTCCGGATGCCCGAAGAGCTTGGCCACGGTGTAGTGGACATGGCGGTCGCCAGACTGGAGATCGTGACATCGCAGCAGGGCGCGGCTCCAGTGCCGGTTGAGGCGCACGTTGTGACGCGCGAGTGGGATCCCGAGACGGTCACGTGGGACACGGAGTGGGCCACGGGACAAGGGAGCTGGGACGATAGCAGAATGAGTGGCGGAGTCGTGCGATTCGGGAGGACGCCCGCGTTGGTGCTGGACGTTAGCGAGTTGCTCGACGCAAGTGCCAGATCCCGAGCTGTCGATTTCTGCATCGTTGTGCTGTCCGATCTGGATGCGTTCGTGATGCCAAGTGATGTCGCAGCAACAGGTGGCACGATCTTCCTGGACTACTCAGTCGTGGACTGAACGTGGCACGGAGAAGTCTGAGGAGGATACAATGAGGACTGCGAGCATAGTTGCCGCCATGCTGGTTGCCGCATGCTGTCTGCCTGCGCCACGCGCGGCGCAAGCGGAGACCATTGGCTGGACGCTGATGCCGGACTGGGCGCCACCGATTGGCGGCGCATACCCCGGCGCAGGCGACCTCGACGGTGACGGCGATACTGACTTGTTGGTTAGCCTACCGTATGAGGGACTTCGCAACGACGGCGGGTGCGCTGTGACACCTTGGGTCAGCATGACCTCTTGGGGTGACGGGCTGCCCTCGACCGCCAGCTGCGCATATCCCAGGCTGGAGGTTGCGGACCTCGACAAGGATGGCGACTGCGATGTACTCATCGGCTGCTACTATGGGTCGGTTCGCTTCTATGAGAACGAAGGGAGTCCCTCGGTGCCCGTGTGGACGCGAAACGATGCGTATTTCTACACGAATTGGTCAGGCTTCCGAGCTCCGGCGGCAGTAGATCTGGACGCGGATGGAGATCTTGACATCGTTGCGGGTGTGTCAGCCGGAACGTCACATCTGATTGTGTACTGGAACGAAGGCACGCCACAGGAGCCTTCTTGGCTGGAAGACAGAGATTTCTTCTCTTCGATAGCTCCGGCGGGCATATCTGTCGATCCGAACTTCGCGGACATAGACCAGGACGGTGACCTCGACCTAGTCGCTCTTCCCGTCGAGATGGAGAACGTGCCACCGAATGTGTACGAGAACATTGGCACGGCAGTGAGCCCGGTCTGGAGCAGCAATCCTGGACTGCTTCACGGGATCGAGTCTGTCTACGCACACCACGGGGGAGTGCTGACTGACTTGGACTGTGACAACCGGCCAGATCTCGTGATGTTCGTGATCACTGCTGATCTGGAGTCCGAGGTCCGGTGCTACCGCAACGACGGTCCGGTGACGGCGGTCGAGCAGACGAGTTGGGGTCTCCTGAAGGCCCTGTACAGATAGTCGGAGCTCTGATCAGCCTGAAGCACGCCGCCGGCGGGACGAGCCATGCCGGCGGCGTGGCTTATCTGTGAGGGATGAACGAACGCGAGCCCGGAGGAGTCTCCGGGCTCGCGGCATCTCAGCATGCGTCGAGCGTCGATTGCGGCCTTCTGTCGCCCGCCGCTACTTCGCCGCGGCCACCTTCTTCTTGAGCGCCTCGATGTGTTGCTCGATGATCTCGGGT
>CAZNHF010000125.1:0-7527 GCA_964572375.1 uncultured bacterium
TGTACCAGTTGTCGTGCCAACGGCATTGCTGGGTAGCTATGTTCGGAAAGGATAAGCGCTGAAAGCATCTAAGCGCGAAGCCTCCTCCAAGACTAGGTATCCCGGGGCTATGCCCCCTAAAGGCTCGTTGAAGATTACAACGTTGATAGGCCGGAGGTGTAAGTGCAGTAATGCATTCAGCCGACCGGTACTAATAAGCCGTGAGACTTGACCTTATTAAGCAAACAACGGTGTTTCGGAGTGCCCGATCCTATTGAATTGTCGCGTGAATGCGCACCTGGCGTACTAGTCGGCGATGCGATCGCGAATGACTGATTGAGGAAGGTTCGCGCCTCTCCTCATGCCGGGTGCCACTTTCGCGCCGCTGCAGAGCGGCCAGCCGCTTTGATGAGCGACTCAGAATTGTTTCGGTGGCAATGGCGGAGGGGTCACACCTGTTACCATTTCGAACACAGTAGTTAAGCCCTCCTGCGCCGATGGTACTGCTCGGGCGACCTTGCGGGAGAGTAGGACGCTGCCGAAACGTACGGACCCCCTTCGCCGAAAGGCGAGGGGGGTTCTCTTTTTGTTGCCCTGGAACCGTGCCGGGGACAGTGTATTCGGTCGGGTCTGCGAAGCTCCTTTTGAGCACGGCTTCTTGTGTGGCATAATGCGGAGACGAGGGATGGACTCGACGGCGTGATGGACTCGACGGCGTCCGGACGCGGCGCGTTCACGATAAGAGCGAGAGGTGATTCCTTGACCAAGCTGGTATTGATGCTGATGATGCTCGTCGCGGTCGCTCTGGGCGGGTGCGGAGCTGTCGCCGAGACCTCGGCCGGGGGCGCTCCTGATCTACGGAGGCTGCCGGACTGGGTACTCATCGTCCCCGTGGAGGAGGACGGTCGGAGCCTGTTCGTGGGCGGGTGCACCATGGCGCTGACGGCTGCGGAGGGTATCGAGACGGCGCGAGGGGACGCCAGACTGCAGATCACGTCTGCGGCGCGGAGCGGGTTCATGGATGTGTTCGGACTGTCTCCTCGAGAGAGCGGCGTGACGACGACGGCGATCGACCGACTCGACTTCAAGGAGATGGGACTTGCTCTCTACCCGGAGGCGATGGAGCGTTCGAGCTCTCTCGACAGGGTCTACGTCAGATCCTGTCTGACGAGGGAGATCTGGGACCTCGAACGCGTGCCCGAGGATGGTGAAATCGATGGCGCGGTCTGCTCGGTGTTCGTCCGTGTCTCCTGCGACGCGGACGGCTGGGAGCGCAACCTCTCGGAGACCCTGAGAGAGATGCGACGAAGCTTCGAGTCCTCCGGACACGGCAACCTGGCCGAGCTCGCCGACTGGATCGACGGGCGTCTCCCGGAGCTCATGGGGGGCGCAGATGAGCATGACGAGGACGAGGCAGGCGCAAGGAACCGATGAAGCACGCTGACTTCGTACACATCCATAACCACAGTGAATACAGCCTTCTCGATGGGGCCCTGAAGATCAAGCAGCTCGTCGGGCGGGCGCATGACTTCCGCATGCCGGCCGTGGCCATTACCGACCACGGCGGGATGTTCGGCGCCGTCGAGTTCTATGCCGAGGCGATGAAGCAGGGCGTCAAGCCGCTCATCGGCATGGAGGCGTACGTCGACCGTCGCGGCCACCGGGAGCGACCGGAGGGACGGGTCCGGGAGAAGTACAACCATCTCGTCCTGCTCGCGAGGAACAGCGCCGGCTACCACAACCTCATGAAGCTCTCGACGGCCGGCTATGTGGAGGGCTTCTACTACAAGCCGCGTCTCGACATGGAGCTCCTTCGCGAACACAGCGAGGGACTCCTCGCGACGACCGCCTGCCTCGCGTCCGCGCCAGCTCAGCGCGTGCTCGCCGGGGACATGGACGGCGCGCGCGAGGCCGTCATCGAGCTTCTGGAGGTGTTCGGGAAGGAGCACCTCTACCTCGAGATCCATCGCCACGGGATGGAAGAGGAGGAGCGGGTCATCGCGGGGTTCCGGGAGCTCTCGCGCGAGCTCGGCGTGCCCCTCGTGGCCGCGAACGATTGCCACTATCTCAACCGCGAGGACGCGGCCGCGCACGACGTGCTCCTCTGTATCCAGACCGGCAAGGTGATCGACGAGCCGAACCGGCTCAGGATGCCGAACGACCAGTTCTACTTCAAGACGCCCGATGAGATGCGGGAGCTCTTCGCCGATGTCCCCGAGGCCTACGCGAACACCGTCGAGATCGCCGAGAAGTGCAATCTGACGCTCGACTTCGGGAGCGTCCACATGCCGCGCTTCCCGATCCCCGAGGGGTACCGTGACGCCTCGTCCTATCTTGCCTCACTGGCCGGCGAGGGAATACGCGAGCGATACAAGGAGGTCACGCCCGAGATCAAAGACCGGCTCGAGAAAGAGCTCTCGATGATCGACGAGATGGGCTTCTCCGGGTACTTCCTCATCGTCCACGATTTCATCCGCGAGGCGCGCGAGCGGGGCATTCCGGTCGGCCCGGGCCGCGGGTCAGCGGCCGCGAGCATCGTCAGCTACGGACTCGGCATCACGGAGCTCGACCCCTTGCGGTTCGGGCTCGTCTTCGAGCGGTTTCTCAATCCGGCCCGGAAGAGCATGCCGGATTTCGATATCGACTTCTGCTACGTCCGCCGCGACGAGATCATCGACTACGTCACGCGACAGTACGGCCGCGAGTCGGTCGCCCAGGTCATCACATTCGGGACGATGCAGGCGAGAGCCGTCGTCCGTGACGTGGGGCGCGTCCTTCAGATCCCGTACGGCGAGGTCGACCGCATCGCCAAGATGATCCCCCGCGAGCTCAACATCACGCTCGACGACGCCCTGGCGCGCGTCCCGGAGCTCAAGGCGCTTGCGGCGTCGGATGAGCTGCACGCAAAGCTCATCAAGTACTCGAAGACACTGGAGGGTCTCACGCGGCACGCGTCGACACACGCCGCCGGTGTCATCATCGCGCCCGGGAAGATCACGGACTGGGCGCCCCTCTTCAAAACGAACCGCGACGATATCACGACCCAGTACGCGATGAAGTCGCTCGCAAAGATCGGGCTCCTCAAGTTCGATTTCCTGGGACTGAGAACGCTCACGGTCGTTCACGATACGCTGGCGATGATCCGCGAGAACCACGGTGTGGAGATCCTGCCGCAGGATATTCCGCTCGACGACGAAGGGACGTTCGAGCTCCTCGGTACCGGGCACACTGTCGGCGTCTTCCAGCTCGAGTCGTCCGGCATGCGCGACCTCGTACGGAAGATGCGTCCGGAACGCCTCGAGGACATCATCGCGACGAACGCGCTCTTCCGACCCGGACCGCTCCGTTCGGGGATGGTCGATGACTACGTCAAGCGGAAGCACGGGAAGCAGAAGGTGAGATATCTCCATGACGAGCTCAAGCCCGTGCTCGAAGAGACGTACGGCGTCATCGCCTATCAGGAGCAGGTCATGCAGGTATCGAGCGCCCTGGCCGGGTTCTCGATGGGACAGGCCGACGTCCTCCTCAACGCGATGCGGAAGAAGGTCGCCGACGTGATGGCGCAGCAGCGCGAAGACTTCGTCGCGGGCGCGGTCGGCCGGGGGGTCGAGAAGAAGACGGCCGAGGCCGTGTTCGACCAGATGGCGAATTTCGCCGAGTACGGGTTCAACAAGGCGCACAGCGCATCGTACGCGGTGCTCGCGGTGCGGACCGCATACCTCAAGGCGCACTACCCCGCCGAATTCATGGCGGCGAACATGACCAGTGAGATGGACAACACCGACCGCATCGTCATCCTCATCAATGAGTGCAAGCGGATGGGGATCCCCGTGCTCCCGCCGAACGTTAACGAAGGGCACATCGAGTTCCGCGCGACGCCGAGGAATGACGTCCAGTTCGGGCTCGGGGCCATCAAGAACGTCGGCCGCTCGGCGATCCAGTCGATCATCGACGCGCGGCGCGAACACGGTGAATTCGAGGATATCTTCGATCTCGCCTCACGGGTCGATCTGAGACTTGTCAACAAGCGGGTTATCGAAAGCCTCGCGTTCGCCGGGGCCCTGGACGATCTTCACGGTCACAGGGCACAGCTGGCCGCGGCGGCGCCGGCGGCCGTCGAGCTTGGACAGCGGATGCAGCGCGAGCGCGATTCCGGACAGACATCGCTCTTCGGAGGCGGCGGCGATGATGAGACGACCGTCGCTCAGCCGCGGAAACTGCCGGAGGCCGAGCCGTGGTCCGACAGCGTGGCGCTCGCCAGGGAGAAGGATGTGCTCGGGTTCTACGTCACCGGGCATCCGCTCGCACGGTATGGGCGCGAACTCAAGGCCTTCGCCACGGCGTCGGTGGCCGGGCTCCGCGAGATGGAGAACAAGGAGCAGGTCCGGGTCGGCGGCATCATCACCGAGATCAAGACGACCGACGACCGCAAGGGCAAGCGGATGGCGTTCGTCATGCTCGAAGACTTCACGGGCTCGGTCGAGGCGGTCGTGTTCTCAGGCTGCTACGCGGAGCACCATGAGGCGATCCGACGCGAAGCGGCGGTCATCATCGACGGCAGGATCTCGATGAAGGGGGAGGACGACGCGAAGATCATCGTCAACGGCGTCGTCCCGCTTGCACACGCGATGCAGCGATTCGTCGAACGGGTCTCGATCGAACTCGCGACGGCCGGCCTCGAGGACGAGCTCCTTGAGAACCTCAAAACCGCGCTTCTCCGACATCCCGGACGGTGTCCGGTCGAACTTGTGCTCCGTTCAGAAAAGGGCGAGGACCGGAAGATTCGGGTCGGTTCGATCCGCATCGAGCCCTCGCCGGCCCTCATGGATGAACTCGAACCGCTCGTCGGGGAGGCCGCCGTACACCTTGTGGGGGCCGTTCAGCGCGAGGGAGTTCCTGAACCGGCTTTCTGATTGACACCCCCTTGAGCCATTGCTATATTCTCTCCAAATCGTGATGTTTCGCGCAGTTGGGGGGCCGTTCGATGCTGAGGATCTGGGCTGTCGCGGCTCTCTCAGTCCTATTGGTGGCCGTTCCGTTGACGGGCCGGGCGCAGTCGGATTTTCCTGTCCGGCTTGTGGACTTTCCGACCGCCTACGGGCTGCCGCGGGGCGTGTACTCTCTGGGCATGCGCGTCGTGCCTGCGGGTGGCGTCATTGCCGGGATCAAGATCGGCGTTACGGACTACCTCCTGATGGGGGTCAGCTATGGCGCGGGCAATGTCGTGGGTAGCGGCGAACCGGACTGGGATGACCGCATTGAATTCGATGTGAAGCTGCGCATCGCTGAGGAGGCGACGGCTATCCCAACGATGGCCATCGGCTTCGATTCGCGCGGATACGGGCGTCAGCTCGAGAATGGCGAGTACCAGAAGGCATCACCGGGGTTCTACATCACGGCTGCGAAGACGATGCCCTTCTCGGAGTACTACAAGCTCCACGTCGGGCTCTCGAGGACCCTTGACCACGACCGTGCAAAGCCCGATCTGATGATCGGAGCTACGGTCCGGTTCTCGCAGGAGTTCACGACCATACTCGAGTATGAGTGGGGTCTGGAGCGGGATTCGGATGAACCGTCGGGATCGAGCGGATACCTGAATCTCGGGCTCACGTGGGTCTTCGCGGATCAGATCGAGATCGACCTCTATTTCCGGAACCTCGTCGGACCGAGCGGGTCGCCGGAACTGAACAGCAGGGCCATCGGTTTCGTCTTCTATGACAGCTTCTAACGCGCTGATGCAGCGCGCAGCACCGACGAGTGCACCGCGTCAGGAGGGCATCATGGTAGGCTGGCTGGTATTCGAGAAGCCGCTTGTCGAACTCGAGCAGAGGATCGACGAACTCCGCAGCTTTGCCGACAGCCAGAATATCGACGTCGCGCGCGAGCTCAAGCGACTCGAGGGCAAGGCCGAGGGGCTCCGTCAGGAGATCTACGGCAAGCTCTCGCGCTGGCAGGTCACGCAGATCGCTCGCCACCCGAAGCGTCCGTACACTCTCGACTACATCAAGCATTTCGGGATCGATTTCACGGAGCTCCACGGTGATCGCCGCTACGGTGACGATGAGGCCATCGTTGGCGGAATCGGTTTCTGGGCGGGACGGAAGGTCGTTATCATCGGTCACCAGAAGGGCCGCGACACGAAGGAGAACATCCGGCGTAACTTCGGCATGGCGCACCCCGAGGGCTATCGGAAGGCGCTGAGACTCATGCACCTGGCCGCGAGGTTCAACCGTCCCATCATCACATTCGTCGACACTCCGGGTGCATATCCCGGCATCGGGGCGGAGGAGAGGGGACAGGCGGAGGCGATCGCGCTGAATCTGCTTGAGATGGCGCGGCTCCCCGTGCCCATCATCTCGACGGTCATCGGTGAGGGCGGCAGCGGCGGCGCTCTGGCGGTCGCCGTCTGCGACCGTATCCTGATGATGCAGTACTCCATCTACTCGGTCATATCCCCAGAGGGCTGTGCATCCATCCTGTACCGCGACGCGGCCAAGGCGCCGCAGGCGGCGGAGGCGATGAAGGTCACCGCGCCCGATCTCATGGAGCTGGGTGTGATCGATGAGATCGTGACCGAACCGATCGGTGGCGCGCATCGCGATCCCCAGCGTGCAGCGAAGACGCTGGAGAAGGTGATCGACCGCCACCTCACGGAGCTTGAAGCGATACCGCCCGCCGAACTTGTGGAGCGCCGCCTCGAGAAGTTCATGGCGATGGGGATGTACAGGGAGACATAGGAGCACCACTCATGAAGCTGAGCGCGTTCACTGACAAGCGCTACGTGAATCTGGAACTGGATGTTGGGAGCAAACAGGAGGCGCTCGCGGCGATGGTGGACCTTCTCGCCGCGTCGCCGAGCGTAACGAACCGTGAGACGTTCCTCAGGGACGTGCTCGACCGCGAAGAGCTTGTGACGACGGGCGTGGGGTACGGAGTCGCGTTCCCGCACGCGAAGAGTGCTGCGGTGAAGACCGTGACCTTCGCCTTCGGTCGGACGAGCGGCGACCTGGATTTCGGGGCGCTCGATGGTGCTCCCGTCAGGCTGGTCTTTCTCATTGGCGCTCCCAAAGAGCAGGAGCCGTCGAGGGTCTACCTGAATCTCATGGCGCGACTCTCGTTTCTCATGAAGGACGAGACGAACCGCGCGGCGCTTCTCGCGGCCGGGTCCGTGGCGGACGTGTTGCGCATTTTCGATTCCGTAAAATAGAGGGCCAGGTCAGGCGGAGGAGCATCGCGAGAGTGAAGGCGCGCAACTACATGACCCGCGAGGTCATCACGGTCAGCCGGTCCACGAACATCGCGGAGATTGCCCGGCTGCTTCGCGAGCACAACATCACAGGCGTGCCCGTGGTGGATGACGACGGTCGACTGCTTGGCGTCGTGACGCACGAGGAACTCATCAACGTCTTTCTGCCGCACTACCTCTCGATGTTCGACGATCTGGCGTTCCTGGATGATCTGAGCTCCATCGAGGCGCAGACGATGGGGGAGATCGAGCCTGCTCTCTTCCTCGCGGAGGACGTGATGCATACCAATCCGCATACGGTA
>CAZNHF010000126.1:0-7473 GCA_964572375.1 uncultured bacterium
CTGGATCCCCGCGAGTTGGGCAGCGAGTCGCTCAAGACCGCCGTTGGGGAGATGCTGTCGGCGACGTCGGGTCAGGTGACCTACGAGTTCGACAACGGCACAAAGACGACCTTCTACAGGACATCCCCACTGACTCAGTGGCGTTTCGCGATCGCCACGAGCGGCGTATCGGTGGAGTGACGAGACGCGGTGACAGTCTGCGGCTCCGTCCCGTGACGGCCCAGTCTGAGGTAGTGATGTCGGGACGGGGAGACCGCCGACACTGGGACGATCCAGCGCTTGGACCGTGACACAATGGCGAACCGCCCGAGCCTCCTGGCCCGGGCGGTTCCTCTTGGTAGCGGATGGCCTGCTACCAAGGTTATTCGCGACGCGATGCGCGAGAGGCTAGTGAGGTCCTGGCTCCTTGCGCGAGCCGGGCGCAGGAGTCCAAGCCGGCCAGTGGCCACTCCCGGAGCCACCTACCACATCCAAAGCAAGACCCGCGTCCCGTTCCACATGGGGCATGGACTACCGTGCCACGGGATTTCTGGGCGCCCACCTTGATGCTTGTGGCCGTCTGTGGTATAATGGAGTTCCATTTGAAGGGCGTGTGCGACCTGAGTCCGACGGTGAAGAATCCTCGGAGCTCCATTGACACCGGACTTCTGCTGGGCAGGTGCGTCATGAGACCAGTGCTACAAGCGATAATCCTCACAGGAACACTGACCGTTCTCTGTACACACGCCGGGGCGCAGACCGACCAGCTATTCCTGACTCGGACCGATTTCCCGGCCGGCGGCGAGGCTGTGTCAGTCGCGGTGTCCGATTTCGACGGCGACGGCATTGAGGATCTTGCCGTCGCGTGCAACGATGATGATTGCGTGTCGATACTCCTCGGCAGCGGCGACGGAGGGTTCCTTTCACCTGTTCTGTACACTGCCGGCGACGATGCCAGGTGCGTCGCAGTCGCCGATCTTGACGGAGACACACACGAAGACCTCGTCGTTGCGAACAAGGACGATGACAGCATCTCCGTTCTCCTCGGCAATCCCGACGGGACATTCCGGCCCTCAGTGCAGTACGCTGCCGGGTGGCAGCCTGTCTTTGTTGTGATCGCCGACTTCGATGGAGATACCAGCGCCGATCTCGTCGTTGTGAACCGCGCGTCCGATGATGTGTGGGTGTTCCTTGGCAACGGAGACGGGACCTTCCAGCTTCCTGTCGACTACCCGGTCGGCGACGGGGTCCTCTCGGTCGCGGTCGGAGACTTGAACGAGGACGGACACCTGGATCTCGTGGCGGCGGGTACGCTCTGTGACCGCATATTCTTCATACTCGGCAATGGGGACGGGACGTTCCAACCGGCCTCGCCGCACGATGTCAGCTGTTGCCCCAACTCAGTCGCGATCGACGATCTGAACGGCGATGGCAGTCCGGACGTTGTCGTCGTGACAGGTGACGATAAGGTGTGCGTGATGCTGGGCAACGGAGGTGGAACATTCTGGCCGCCCGTGTGCTACGACGTCGGCGACTGGCCTTGCAACGTCACGACTGTCGACTTGAATGAGGACGGGCATCAAGATCTGGTGGTCGTTGATTCTGTGGCGGACAACATCTCCATCCTCTTCGGTGAGGGCGACGGCTCGTTCCAGCCGGCGGTGCACTACAGCACGGGCGATCGTCCGTATGGGATCACCGCTGCAGACCTGGACGGCAACGGGCACCGGGACCTCGTTGTCGCGAACAACTCGTCCTCAAGCGTCTCGGTCTTCCAGGGCAACGGAGACGGAACACTCCAGGCACCTGTGCAGTACGGTGCAGGTTGGGGGACGGAGTTCGTGGGGGCGGCGGACTTCGATCAGGATGGTATTCAGGATCTTGTAGGCGTGAACGTCAACTCGGCCAATGTCTCGATTCTCATTGGGAAGGGTGATGCGACGTTCCATCCGCACGTCGAGTACAGCGCGGGCCAGGGGCCGCACTCCGTGGCCATCGCGGACTTCGATGGCGATGGGGCGGTGGACCTAGCCGTGGCGGACAACTTCTCGACCACGGCGGCCGTCCTGCTGGGCAATGGTGACGGGACGTTCTGTGAGCATGTGCTCCACGAGGTGGGAGATAATCCCCAGTGTGTCGCCGCCGCTGACCTGAACGGTGACGGTTGTGATGACCTCGTCGTCGGTAACGGTTACATGAATGGCGTCGACCGCAAGGCATGCGTGTTCCTTAGCAACGGCGACGGCACGTTCCAGGCGCCGGTGCGGTACGGACTGCTGGAGGTCTGCCAGTCTATCGGAATCGCCGATCTCAATGGCGACGGATGCCAGGATCTGGTGCTCATGGACTACGCCTTGGACAGCATGTCGATACTTCTTGGGAAGGGCGATGGGACGTTCGCACCGCTGGTGGAGTATGGTACAGGTGATCGACCCAAGGGCGTCGCGATCGCGGATCTGGATGACGATGGCGACTGGGACCTCGCCGTGGCGCACCTCGGCAGCCGTGATGTCAGGATCTTCCTCGGCAACGGTGACGGAACGTTCCAGCTGACATCGCAGTATGATGCTGATCGGGATCCGCACTGCATCAAGGTGTCGGATCTGGATGGTGACGGCGTGGAGGACCTGGTCGTTGCCAATCACGCGTCGGCCAACGTGTCGGTCTTCCTGGGGAACGGCGATGGGACATTCCAGGAGGCAGTGCACTACGCCGCGAGCAGCATCGCCAAGGGCGTTGCCGTCGCCGATCTGGACGGCGATGGCGACCAGGACCTTGCTGTTGCGACCCCGCTGGGGGGCTTCATCTGCGTTCTCATCAACCTCACCGACCCGCCGACTCCCGTCGAGGAGTCCTTCTATGCGGTCGCGACCCAGCACGCCACGGTCACTCTCCGATGGGTGATCGAACCCTGCAGCGCGATCATCGGCTTCAATCTCTATCGCTCCGCGTCTCAGGAGGGGCCGTTCGCTCGAGTCAATGAGGGAATAGTACCCACGCTCGAGACCGGCGTGTTCGAGGATGTGACCGTCTGGCCTGAGACCACGTTCTGGTATCAACTGAGAGGCGTGCAGACGGATGGCGTTGAGGTGCCTGTGGGGGCCCAGATGGTGTCGGTCACCACAGGCGGGAAGCTCTCCACGGTGCTCCATGCGGCCAATCCCAATCCGTTCACGGATGAGACACGAGTCGTGTTTGACATCCCGGGCAATGCGGGCTGCGTGAGCCTGCGGGTCCACGACGTCGCGGGGCGTCTCGTGAAGGAGCTTGTGAGCGGACCCGTGGAGCGGGGACGTCATGTCGCTTGCTGGGATGGGCGGGACTCGCGCGGTTCTGAGGTTGCGTCAGGCGTGTACTTCCTCAGGTTCACCACCAGGAACGACGAGAGCGTGGGCAAGCTGCTCCTCATCCGTTGACCGCAAGACAGGTTGTTGGGGGAGACGATGGTTCGCTCAACGAGCACTCGAACAGACGGTATCTCATGTTGAGCCGCATACGAAGGGGGAGCTTGGTGAACGCTCAGAGCATTGCGGTCGCGACAGCGCTGACGCTTGCGCTGATGGCGTCCGTCGTGACGGCTCAGACGGATGTCCCGGGCGGAGCGGTCTCCGGTTCGTGGGCGGCGATTGGATCTCCCTATCACGTGTATGGCGAGATCAGGGTGGAGGCGGGCGACACGCTTCGCATCGGGCCCGGTGTGAGTGTTGTCTTCATGGTGAACGAGGGCTTGAAGGTCTTCGGAACTCTGGAGGCCGTCGGAGTTGCGTCGGATTCGGTTCGCTTCAATTCGAGCGGCAGCTGGACCGGCGTGACCTTCGAGTCCGGTGCTGATGCGGGTGCCATGGAGTACTGCTATCTCACCGGTCGCGCCTACCCGTTGCTGAAGATCAAGAGCAATCCGACCGTTGCCCGTTGTTCATTCCGACACGGGCGACTCGGAGTCTACGTGAAGGATGTTGCTGCGACCATGACTCTGTCAGATTGCCGGTTCTACGGCAACGACCCGTACGGGGGCGTGGAGTGCGGTGACGATACGTCCGTGACCATCATCAACTGCCTGTTCAAGGACAACTTCAACGGCGGCATGGGGGGCGGCGGCGTCACAAGCGAGCATGGGGCACTGACGCTGCGGAGCTGCGTGTTCGAGGGCAATGAAGCCGACAACACCGCGTACGGCTTCGCCGGTGCAGTGAGCAGCTACGGAAGCACGGTTGATATCTGCGACTGCACGTTCGTCGACAACCGCTGCGGGTACACGTTTTCCGTAACGGGCGGAGGTGGCGCGATAGGTCTCCGGTACGCGACCGGCACCATCTCGGGCTGCGTCATGCACGGCAACTCCTCGGTGCGGAACGGGTCGAGCTTGTACGTTGGCATTCACAGCACGGCCGCGATTGACCGGTGCACGTTTGACTGCGGCAACTCCAACTACGATCTGGCCGATATCTGTGTGCAGCAGGGCTGCACGGCGAATTTCACCAACTGTATCATGACCGACCACGGCATGTGGTCGACGTCGGCGATTGACAACTACGGGACCTTGTCCGTCGAGTACTGTGACTTCTTCGGTAACACGGGGAATATTCTGGGTGGCGCTCCGGCGGGCTTTGGTGAGCTGGTGGAGACCAATGGCAACGGCGATGCAAGTGACGTATTCGGCAATATCTTCATGGACCCGCTGTACGTCGGGTCGACCAGTGGGACGTGCTGGGATCTTCACCTGCGCGCCGAATCTCCATGCATCGACGCGGGCGATCCGGAGCATCCACTCGACTCGGACGGCACGGCGGTTGATATGGGTGCTCTGTGGTTCGATCAGAGGCGCCCCGACATCGTCGTCTCACCGACAGCGATCGACTTCGGCGAGGTGGTCATCGGCAGCGAGACTGAGGGAACACTGGCGATTCGTAACGCCGGTATGGCCGACCTCGTGATCCATTCGGTGCCATGTGAACCGACGTGTTTCGCCTCCGACTTCGTCCCTGCCGATAGTCTTGTCGCTCCAGGAGATAGCCTCCTTCTCACAATTGCGTTCGCGCCGTCTGACACGGGCGCTGTCTTCGGGACGTTGAGCATCGTCAGCAACGATGAACCTGCGACGGTTGAACTCAGCGGGAGCGGTGGTTTCGGAACGGGTGTCCCGGGGACTCCGAAGATGCTCGCGCTTGCCGGCCCGTGGCCGAATCCTTCGCGACGGAGCGCATCGTTTGAGTTGACGCTGCCGCAGCCGGCGCACGTGCGAGTTGAGGTGTTCGACCTGAGTGGCCGCAGGGTTGCGGTGTTCCTCGATGGCCGGCGGGATGCCGGAGTGCACGATATGGACATGGACCTCACAGGTCTGGCGAGCGGAACATACTTCTACCGATGCAGCATCGATGGCGAGTACGCAACAGGGAAGCTCTCGGTGCTGAGATAGAAAGAAGCAGCGGATCCAAGGCGTCATGAGATAGGGAGTGCAGAAAGGCGAGAGAGGTGTACTATGGAGATGTACGGCATCGTAATTGACCAACCAAGAAGGAGGCAGACATAGCCGATTAGCTGCAGCGAGCCCCGGACGCTCCCCCCGAACATCAACATCGAGAGGGGGCTGCACCATGTCAACCAATGTCATAACCGCCGAACGACAGTTCGAAGCCGGACATCTCCGCCGCCTGCAGTTGGGCTTCCTGGTCGCCATAGGCATCCACGTGATGCTCTTCCTCACGCTTCCCCATCCTCACTTCCAGCCCTACCAGCTTCATGAGCGGACCGTGACGCAGCTGGTGAGCGCGTCTCCGGAGTTCGTCATTCCTCCTCCGCCCGAGGAGATTCCCAAGCGGGATATCGTGACCGCCATGGTGCCGAGCACCGACCCCGGAGCCGCAGAGACCATGGCATCCACCGTTCTGGATCCCAAGAACATCCCCATCGCGGTCGTCTCCGAGGAACGCTCAGGCTTCTTCGACGTCTTTGATCAACCACCCCTGGTGGTCAAGTGGGTGTACCCGGTCTATCCGGAGATGGCCCGGCAGGCCGAATTGGAGGGCGTTGTTCTGCTGAAGGTGGGAATCGACGAGTTCGGTCAGGTCCGGGAAGCGCACATCCTTGATTCGGTGCCCGGCCTGGACGAGGCGGCTCTTGATGTGATCTACCAGTGGCGGTTCCTGCCGGCCATGCAGCGCGATGTGCCCGTGCCTGTCTGGTACACCGTTCCGATCAGGTTCAGCCTGCGCGGATGATGTGAAGAAGTCCCTGGGATCAGTCCCGGAGGCCATGCTATGCGAACCGCCCGAGCCAGAAGGCCCGGGCGGTTCTGATTTGGTAGCGGGGGCGTTCTCCGGAGGGCGGGCCTGGTCAGAGAAGGCAGAGTCCCCGCCGGCGGATTCGGCCCGGCTGTTCGAGAAAGGCCTTGACTTCACGGAAGACGATAATTAGTATCAGAACGATTGCGGTAAGGATAATCGGTACAAGACGCATCTGGCACCAGCGGGGACTGATGTAGCCCGAGAGGAGATGGGAAAATGGGAATAGTCATGTTTCTGGTGGTCGGCGGTGTGGCGGGATGGCTTGCCGGTCTGATCATGAAGGGGCGTGGGTTTGGCTTTCTGGGCAACATCGTCGTCGGGATCATCGGCGGGTTGCTGGGTGGCTTCCTGTTCGGCCTGTTCGGCTTGTCAAGCGGCAGCCTGCTCGGCTCGCTGGCCATGGCCCTGGTCGGTGCCGTCGTGCTTCTCTTCATAGTGGGCCTGATTAAGAAGTCGTAGCTGCCGCCACTGCTTCGTCGGCGGCGTTCTTCGCCGCATTCACGCGGTTCGTTGGACGGTCAACCGCCCGCCTTCGCCGGGGGCACACTTCGGAGGTGCCAATGCGTTGGACGGTGTTGATCACAGCGCTAATCCTGCTGGCAATGTCGGCAAGTGCCCTTGCTGGTAGTGTGGGGTTGGGGTTCATGGTGGGGGAGCCGACGGGGTTCAGTCTGAAGGCCTGGTCGGGCAGCCGAACGGCGTTCGATGTGGCGGCGGGGTGGTCGCTGGGCAGTGGTGACTGGGTCTACGTGCACTCGGACTACCTCTGGCATCGCTACGATCTCGACGTGGACGTGCGAGGCTCTCTTCCATACTACTTCGGCGTGGGGGGGCGCGTCCTCCTGCGCGATGGTCATGACTCCAGGGTGGGTATCAGATTGCCACTGGGACTGGACTTCATCACGGGCGATCAGCGCTTCGACTTCTTCATCGAGGTGGCTCCGGTCCTCAACTTGGTCCCGGATACCGAATTCGATGTCAGCGGAGGGCTTGGAGCGAGGATCTACTTCTAGGGTCACTGTCGGTTAACCAGTGTCCGTACATGAGCTGTCGGGATGTCAATGGCCGGAAGGCCTGACCGTAGGGAGGTAGGGGGTAATGAAGAGGATACTCACCATAACCACAGTGGTGGTGCTGCTCGCCTCGTGTGCTGCAGCGCAGAACGTCTCCATCACGGACTACCGAGTGCCGGTGAGCAGCGCCAAGAGCC
>CAZNHF010000127.1:0-3491 GCA_964572375.1 uncultured bacterium
CCCACCTGCTTGCCTCCCTCAACGTGCTGTGGTTGAATGACCGGTCACCCCTTCCTTCCCAGACAGGGAGCAGCCATTGCAGGACCACACAAAGCACGCCGCCGACATAGCCCGTGAAGCCGGCGCGATCTTGAGAGAGGGTCAGAGCCGACCCTTCGCCATCGACATGAAGGGGTGCCGTGACCTCGTCACGTCGGTCGATACTGCATCCGAGAGGCTCATTCTGGGACGCATCCGTGAGCGCTATCCCGACGACCGCATCGTAGCTGAGGAGAGTGCTCCCGTGGCGCCGGGTGAGGGAACGGGAACGTGCTCCAGAGCGTGGATCGTTGACCCGCTCGACGGGACCAACAACTTCGCGCACGGCTATCCGTTCTACTGCGTCGCCATCGCGGTCGAGCTTTCGGGGGAGCTGGTGACGGGCGTGGTCTACGACCCGCTCCGGGACGAGCTCTTTGTTGCTGAACGCGGAGGAGGGGCGACGCTCAACGGCCAGCGGATACGTGTCTCCGATGCATCGCTCCTGGCCAGTTCGATCGTGGCGACGGGATTCCCTTACGACCGGAGCGAGGCGAGCACGAACAATCTTGGCAATCTCAACCGGTTCATCCTCTCCGTCCGCGGGATACGACGAGGCGGCTCCGCGGAGCTCGACCTCGCGTACGTTTCCTGCGGCAGGCTCGACGGCTACTGGGAACTCGGTCTTAAGATCTGGGACGTCTCCGCCGGCGGTCTGCTGGTCCTGGAGGCGGGGGGAGCGGTGACGCTGGCCGATGGTTCGGAGTGGGACCACAGCCGGGGCGACATCGCGGCGAGTAACGGGCGCATCCACGACGAGATGCTGGCCGTGCTCGGAACATCGGCTTGAGCGGGTCTCATCCATAGTGTAGACTCTGCCTCAAAGCACCGCGTACAACCGGAACACGATTCGACATTCATTTCTGGAGATTGCGGATGAGTCGATTCTTCGCCGCGGTCCGGGTGGCGGCGTTCGCCCTGGCACTCCTCGCTGCCGTCTGCTCGTCGGCCGCGGAGAGGCTTACACTCGCGCAGGCCGTAGACCTGGCCGTTGACCACAACCTCACGCTCGACGCCGCGCGCGAGGACTACGAGGCGGCGCGCTGGGGTGCCCGCAGTGCGTGGGCCTCGCTTCTTCCGTCCGTGACCCTCACGTCGTCCGCCCGGCGCGTCGACCCCGACACATACGCACGTGCAAACGCATCCATCGAGTTCCTGCCGGAAGAGTGGGAGGTCGAGCCGTTCCTCTACGAGACGACCTACGCGACCGCCTTCAATGCCTCGATGCCGGTCTTCAACGGCGGCCGCCTCTGGGGGAGTGTGGCTCTCTCGAGCGCGGCGAGGAGCGCGTCGCTGCACGGTCTCGACGCGACTCGTCTGGACGTGATCGTCGACGTGAAGTCGGCGTTCTTCGACGTTCTGCGAGCGGAGGCTCTCCTGGGTGTTGCCGGGGATGCTGTCCGCGCTTCCGAGGCCCGCGTGGCGACCTCACGACGCATGGTCGAGATCGGGCTGAGAGGTCGGGCCGACCTTCTCCTGTGGGAAGTCCAGCTGGCCGAGGATCAGAGAGCGCTCATAGATGCCGAGAGTGCGGTCGTGCTCGCGCGGGCCGCGCTGGCGGGGACGCTGGGGCTGTCGCTGGACGCCGGGTTCGAGCTCGAGGACGTCTCGCGGCTCGAGCTGGAGGCGCGGTGCGCACCGTATCACGACCTGATCGAAGGGGCACCGGTGGCGGAACTCGAGGCCCGCTCGCTCCTCGCGGCGAATCCGGGGTTCCTCGCACTGCGGGATGTGGCGGATATCGAGCGCCACGGCGTGACGATCGCCCGCGGCGCATTCCTGCCTGCCCTCAACGCCCAGGCTTCCTACGGTTGGAAGTCCGATGGCGACATCGAACCGGATGACGAGGTCGCCTGGTCGGTGACGGCGTTCCTCGAGGTGCCGATCTTCACGGGCTTCAGGAATCTCTCTGACTACCAGCAGGCTCGACGGAGGCATCTCGCGGCTGTCAGCAGACGGGACAACGGTGAGCGCATGATGGTGATTGGGCTTCGCGGCACGGTCGCGACGCTCCGTTCTCGTCTGAAGGGGCTTGAGGCGGCTGACCGTCTCGTCGCGCAGTCGCAGCAACACTTCCAGAGCATGGGCAACATGTACGAGCAGGGCATGGTGCAGTCGACCGATCTGGCCGACGCTCGCGTGCTTCACGATCGGAGCCGGATGGGATACATCAACGCGCTCTATGACTGCTTCGTGAGTCTGGCGGAGCTTACGAGCCTCGTTGGGGACGATTCGCCGGAAGGTCTCGCGCATGAGTGAGCGGTGTCATGCCCGCCGATGCTCGGGGGCAGCACGCATCAACTGGAGAGAACCGATGAGACACGGATATCAGAGAGCAGCGCTCATGCCGCTCGCCCTTGCTGTTGCCCTCGCGCTTGCCGCGGGCGGCTGCGGGAGGTCAGGCGGTGATGAGGGGGCTCCGGAGTCAGGCGGCGTCGCGGCCGTGCCCGTGGAGGTGACGGTGCTCGCGACGCGCTCGGCGGCGACAACGATTTCCGCGACCGGCACCATCCGCGCCGCGGACGACGTTCAGGTGAGCGCGGAGGCAGGCGGGCGGGTCGTCGGCATTCCGGCATCCGTCGGTGATGCGGTGGAGGCGGGGGATGTGCTGATCAGTCTGGATCCCGAACTCGCGGAGCTCGCCGTGCAGCAGGCGCGGGCGCAGTTGTTGACCGCAGAGGCGGAGCGCGCGGATTCGGAGCTCGGGCTCAAACGCGCGAAGCACCTGTGGGAGAGTGGTGATATCTCGGATCTGGACTACGAGGCTGCGCAGACTCGTGGCACGGCCGGCCGCGCCCTGTTCGCGACGGCGGAGGCCGGGCTTGCGGCGGCGGAACGGCAGCTCCGGAACACCGCGATCAGCGCGCCGATCTCCGGGCGCGTGGCCTTCATCTACGTCGAAGAGGGTCAGCTCGTCGCGATGGGAGTCCCTGTCGCGCATGTCATCAACGACGACGGTCTCGAGATCGACTTCGGCGTGAACGAGGACCGTGTCGTTGAACTCCGCGCCGGGCTCGGGGCGAAGGTGACCGTCAGGTCCCTGCCGGGCGAGGAATTCTCAGGGCGCGTGGAGTACGTCGGCCCCCGGGCGGACGACATGACCAAGACGTACCCGGTCAGGGTCTCGCTCCGGAACCGGGGAGGAAGGCTCAGGTCCGGGATGGTCGCACAGATCGCTGTCACCGCGCGCGCGATCCCCGAAGCCATCGTCATCGAGCGCGACTGGGTCGTGGACCGCTACGGCGAGCCCGCGGTGTTCGTGGCCGTTGACTCGATCGCGGTCTTGCGGAAGGTGGAGCTCGGGGCCGTACTCGGCGGGCAGGTCGTGGTCCGGTCGGGCCTTGAGCCGGGAGAGAAGCTCATCTCCGTCGGCTACACGCAGGTGAGCGACGGCGTACCCATCGAGATCAAGT
>CAZNHF010000127.1:3591-7461 GCA_964572375.1 uncultured bacterium
TCGGCGTGCTCATCGTCGGCGTCTTCACGTATTTCCAGATGCCGGCGGAGCTCCTGCCGAACGTCAATCTGGATGAGGCCATCGTCTGGGTTGCCTATCCGGGTGTCTCGCCCGAGGAGATCGAGACCCTCGTTACGAAGCCGCTCGAGGAGGAGATCGAGAGCGTCGAGGATGTCGAACACGTCTCGTCGACGTCGTCCGAGAGTCGCTGCGTCATCGACGTTCGCTTCAAGCCCGGACTCTCGGACGACGACTTCGACAAGCGCGTCCTTGACCTGAGAACCGCCGTCGATGCGGCCGGTGCGAGATTGCCGAACGACCTTGAAGACCCCGTGGTCATCCCCATCAAGCTGGCCGAGGTCATCCCTATCCTGTCTGTCAGCATCGGTGGACAGGAGAGCGACACCGTGCTCCGCGAGATCGCGGAGGATCTCAGGGAGGAGATCCTCGACATCGCCTATGTCGGGGACGTGGATGTCGTCGGGACCAGGGAACGCGAGATCCACATCGAGCTGGATGCGGACCGGCTGGCCGCGTACGGCATCCCGATCGCGCAGGTCGTGGGGTCGCTCGCAGCGAGGAACCTCAACGTACCCGGCGGCACGCTCGATCTGAGCACATCCGAGTACATTGTCCGCACGCTGGGTGAGTTCGAATCGCTGCAGGGGATAGAAGACCACGTCATCGCGTCAGGGCCCGAGGGCGGGCAGATCCGGATCCGGGACGTCGGTAGCGTCAACGACTCGTTGGCCGATCCGCTGACCTACGCGCGCCTCAACGGCGAGCGGAGCGTGACGCTGTGGGTGATGAAGGAGAGTTCCGGGAGCATCGTCAGCGTCGCCCGGCGGATTCGCGACGTCATAGACGACTTCGATGCGCGGTTGACCGAGGACGTCAGCTTCGAGGTCCGCAACGACGCGTCCATCGAGGTCCGCGACGTTCTCCGCATCCTCCAGAGGAACGCCGCGTTCGGCATAGCGCTTGTCGCGCTCACGCTGTTCATGTTCATCGGTGCGAGGAATGCCGTGCTCGCGTGCATCGGTATTCCGTTCAGCTTCTTCGGCGCGTTCATCCTCATGAACGCGGCCGGCATCACGGTCAACACGCTCTCGCTCTTCTCGCTCGTCCTCGTCCTCGGCATGCTTGTCGATGACGCTATCATCGTCATCGAGAACATCTATCGACACATGGAGGAGGGGATGCCTCGCCGCGAGGCTGCCATCCTTGGAGCCAAAGAAGTGCAGGCGCCGGTGACGGCGGCCGTCCTTACGACAGTGGCGGCCTTCCTGCCGCTGCTGCTGATGACGGGCACCTGGGGCAAGTTCATGGCGGTCATCCCGAAGGTCGTGACGTTCGCCCTGCTCGTCTCGCTCGTCGAGGCGCTGTTCATCCTTCCGTCGCACATGGCCGACTTCGGACGCGTTGACCTCACCCAGAACCGCCACCGGCCGCTCTTCCTCAGGCTCACCCGTGGATACGAGCGATTCCTCAGGCTGGTCCTCCGGAGGCGCTATCTCGCGATGCTGGCTATCCTCCTCATGGCGTTCGTCGCGATTGGTTTGGCGACGACTCTCGACATCAGGATCTTCGAGGAGGAGGACATCGACCAGTTCGAGATCCGCGCTCAGACCCGGATCGGCACCCGGATCGAGGAGACCGACCGTATCGCGCGGCAGCTCGAGGCCATCGTCGCCGACCTCCCGGAGGATGAGATCGAGGCCGTCGTGACGCGCGTCGGGTTCATGATCGAGAACCATCGCGGACGGCTGGCCTCGCACAACATGCAGATCAATGTCGATCTCGTCGACGCCGGGGAACGCAGCCGCTCCGATATGGAGATCATGGACGCTCTTCGGGATGACCTCAACGATGTGGCCGGACTGACATGGCTCTCGCTTACGCGGCCCGAGCAGGGACCGCCGTCCGGCAATCCAGTGGAGGTCAGGGTCGAGGGCGAGGACCCGATAGTGCTCAGCACGATCGCGGGGCTGGTCAAGGGCAGGCTGGCCGAAGTCCCCGGGGTTGTCGAGATCGATGACGATACGACGCCAGGCAAGTCGGAGATGCGCGTGTCGGTCATTCAGGACCGCGCGGCTCTCTACGGTCTTACGGTGAGCGATATCGCCGGCGCGCTCCGCATGAGCTTCGAGGGTGTCGAGGCGACGAAGTACCGGGGCGAGGGAGACGATGAGATCGACGTCATCGTCAGGCTCGAGGAGAGCGACCGGCTCGACATGGACGACCTCGAGCAGCTTCCGATCGCCACACCGGCGGGCATCGTGCCGCTCTCGAACGTGGCCGAGTTCGGGATCGCCGCAGCGCAGGCCGAGCTCAATCGCCGCGACGGGACGCGCGTCGTGACCGTCACCGCGGGGCTTGAAGGTGGGACGACGTCGACGGAAGTCAACGGACTGCTCCAGCGCGAGTTCGACGACATCCCGGTTCGCTACCCGGGGTACCGCCTCGACTTCGGTGGCGAGTACCAGGAGACGCAGGAATCGTTCACGTCCCTCTTGCTTGCGTTCCTGGTGGCCATCCTCCTGATCTACGCGATCCTCGGGACCGAGTTCCAGTCGTTCATACAGCCGCTCATCATCATGTTCACGGTCCCGTTCGCGTTCATTGGCGTGGTCGTTGGACTTGTCGTCATGCGTTTTCCGTTCACGCTCAACGCCGGCGTGGCCATCGTGGCTCTCGCGGGCGTCGTCGTGAACGATTCCATCGTTCTGGTCGACTTCATCAAGCGCTCCCGTGCGAGCGGCACCGACCGCTGGGAGTCGGTCGTCCAGGCCGGATGCCAGAGATTGAGGCCGATCCTGCTGACCTCGATAACGACGATCTTCGGTGTGCTGCCTCTCGCCATGGGATGGGGCGGGTCGTCGCGGAGCTGGGGACCGATGGCCGCGTCGCTGGCGTGGGGTCTGGCCTTCGCGACGTTGCTGACGCTGTTCATCATCCCTGCGCTCTTCTCGATCGTTGACGACATCAGGAAGCGCTTCGGGCGACTTGATATCGAGGGAGCGAAACATCCCGACCTCGCGGCGCGCATTACCGCCGTGGAGTGTGCCGCCGACGAGGTGCGGGCCGGGGGCATGGTGCGCGACGGTATTGCGGAAGAGGGTGGACAGGATGACTAGAGACGCAAGCGAACGAACGGGACGCGTTCTCGCCTGCTTCCATGACGACTGGGAGGTCGCCCTGGATTCCGGGGAGACGCTGCGGGCGAGCGTCCGAGCCAGGTACTTCGCCAACCTCCCCGAGGGCGAGAAGATCCTCGTCGCCGGCGATATCGTCGACGTCACGCTGCGCGACGACGGCGCGGCAGTGATCGAGCGCGTCCATCCACGGGAGACCTCACTCTCGAGACTCAGACCGCGTATGCGAAAGCAGGTCGAACAGGTCATTATCGCCAACGTCGAACAGCTCGTCGCTGTGGCATCGCTCGGCGCGCCGCGACTGAATCGACGGATGATGGACCGCGTTCTCGTGATTGCCGAGAGCGCCGATCTGAGGTCCGTCGTCGTGTTCAACAAAATCGATCTCGTGCACGAGCGCGAGTGGCGTCCTGCTGCGGCCGCCTACGAGCAGGCGGGATATGACGTCGTCGCGACGTCGGCTGTGGACGGAACAGGCGTCGATGAACTCGCGGCGCTCGTGAGGGGCAAATTCAGCGTGTTCTCGGGTCCCAGCGGGGCCGGGAAGAGCTCGCTCCTGAACGCCATCGAGCCGGGTCTGGGAATCGCCGTTCGCGAGATAGGGGAGAAGACACACAAGGGCAAGCACACGACGACGAATGTGACCATCTTCCGACTTGACGATGGTACGCTCGTGGCCGACACGCCGGGGTTTCGGGAGTTTGGCTTCTGGAAG
>CAZNHF010000128.1:0-7405 GCA_964572375.1 uncultured bacterium
GTCCGACCGAGGGGCGTCATGGGGGCCTCGAAGCGCGTCGCGGAGTCGATCATGATCGAGCGCGCATCGCGCGATTCCGGGACGAAGCTCATCGCGGTCAGGTTCGGCAATGTGCTCGGCAGCCGCGGCAGCGTCGTGCCGCTATTCCGTCAGCAGATCAGTCACGGCGGCCCCGTTACCGTCACACACCCGGACGTCACCCGGTACTTCATGACGATCCGTGAGGCAGCGATGCTGGTTCTGGAAGCCGGTCTTACGGGACAGGGTGGTGAGATATTCGTGCTCGATATGGGCGAGCCCATGCGCATCGCGGACCTCGCAGCGCACCTGATACGCCTCTCCGGGTTCGAGCCCGGCAGGGATATTGCTATTGAGTTCCGGGGCCTGCGCCCGGGCGAGAAGCTGCACGAGGAGCTGTGGTACTCGGATGAGACCCTCCTCGAGACGGGCAGGAAGAAAGTGATGGTCGTCCAGTCCCCGTCGGACGCCGTCGTTCCTGACCTCTGGGACCGCGTGAGGCGGCTGGAGGAGTTCGCTGAGCACTGCGACCGGGATGGCGTCATCCGGGAGCTTGCCGACATCTTCCCAGACATGAAGGTAAGGACGGGCAATGACGACGAAAACACCGGCAGCTGAGGGCGGGACTCCGGTCCGTGACGAGTTCCTCCCGTTCGCACGTCCCTGCATCGAAGAGGCCGACATCGAGCTCGTGGTCGAGACGCTCCGCTCGGGCTGGCTGACGGTCGGTCCGAAGACGCACGAATTCCAGCGCCGCGTGGCGGCTTATGTCGGCGTAGATTCGGCAGCCGCTCTGAACTCCTGCACGGCCGGACTCCACCTGGCCATGGTGGCGCTCGGCGTCGGCCCGGGCGACGAGGTGATACTCCCGACACTCGACTTCGCCTCCGGCGCGAACACGGTCTGTCATCTCGGCGCCAAACCGGTTCTGGTGGACGTCGACGACGAGACCCTCATCGTCACACCCGAGATCCTCGATGCGGCCATCACGGAGAGGACGCGCGTACTCATGCCCGTCCACTTCGCCGGTCGGCCATGCGACATGGACGGGATCATGAGTCTGGCCCGCGCCCGTGGTCTCAAGGTCCTCGGAGATGCCGCGCATGCCATCGGCGCTGACATCGGCGGACGGAAGATCGGGAGCATGGCCGACGTCACGTCGTTCAGCTTCTACGTGACGAAAGGCATAACGACGGGCGAGGGTGGAGCCGTCACGTCTATCGATCCCGATCTCACGGCGCGCATCGCCCTTCTCGGGCTTCACGGTATGAGCAGCGACGCCTGGAAGCGCTACAGCGACCGCGGCCCGTGGTACTACGAGGTGCTCGAGGCAGGGTACAAGTACAACATGAGCGATATGCAGGCAGCGCTTGGTCTTTCACAGCTCGGCCGCATCGATGAATTCCAGCGTCGGCGCCGCGAGATAGCCGACGCGTATACTGCCGCGTTCTCGGGGAACGCACTTGTGACACCCCCCCCACTGTATGCCGACGGATGTCACGCGTGGCATCTCTACCCGATCCGGATCGATCTCGAGGGGCTCTCCATCGACCGGGATCAGTTCATCCGGCACCTCCTCGAAGAGGGGATCGGCGTAAGCGTGCACTTCATCCCGGTCCACTACCATCCGTACTACCGCGGGGCCCTTGGTCTCGGACCGGGCAGCTTCCCGGTAACCGAGCACTACTTCGGGCGCGCCATCTCTCTTCCGATCTACCCATCGATGACGGAGGGCGACGTGCACGACGTCATCGAGGCGGTCGACAAGCTGACCACATTCCACAGGAGGTAGCCGGCATGGAGTGCTCGGTTTCCTCCAGCTTCGACTCCCGGGCATGGGACGGGCTCGTCTCGTCGGATGATCAGGCGAGCTTCTTCCAGACGCCTCTCTGGTCCGACGTGCTCGTCCGGACGCTCGACGGTCACGAGCTGCTCTTCGCCGCCGGGCGAATCGGGGAGCGCCTGGTGGCAGGCCTGCCCGCCGTGCGGCGCAGGCGCGGACCGGTGAGTATCCTCGAATCGATGCCGTTCGGAACTCACGGTGGAATGCTCGCTTCGCCGGAGGCGCCGGAAGGCGCCGCCGCTGAACTCGTGAGCGCGCTTATCGAGGCGGCGGGCGGTGCGACCCTCGGCCGGGTTCACATGGTGGACTACGGCGGTCGTCTGGGCGTGGCGTGCGAGGCGTTCCAGGCGATCGAGGGCGAGGCACAGGTCGTCAGACTCGACCGGCCCTACGACGAGGTTCAGGCCGGCTTCCGGCCGTCGGCCCGCAACAAGATCCGCAAAGCCGAGAATGCGGGAGTGACGGTCCGCGAGGCGGTCGGCACTGATGATTTTCTCGCCTACCACGGGCTGCTCGAGGAGTGTTCGGAGCGTTGGGGGGCCGCCAATCCGTTCGGGGAAGCGTTCTTCGCGGCGCTGGCCGAGAGCGGGAGCGACACGGTCCAGATGTGGCTCGCCGAGCATGAGGGCGCCATCATCGCGGGAGATCTGAATTTCCTGTCAGGTTCCGCCGTGTTCAACTGGGGCAACGTCTCCCACCGGGACTCGGTCGGGCTTGCGCCCAATTCGCTCCTGCACGCGCACGGAATGAGAGACGGCTGCCGCCGGGGTCTCGTCTCGTACAATCTGGGCTCGAGCGGGGGCATCGACGCGGTCGCTCGATTCAAGTCTGCGTTCGGCACGGAGCGGGTGCCCTATCGGGAGTACGTTCTCGAGAAGGTCTGGATGCGACTCGGGAACCGTCTGCGAGGACACGGGGGAGGAGACACGACGTGAGCACGCGAGCTCGCACGCTTCTGATCGTCGCCATCGCCGTGCACGCCGTCTTTCTGGCGTCGCTGGTCCTGCCCGGTCACTTCCTCAACCCGCTCTTCCCGGAGGCGGTGCACACTATCGCCAATATCTACGAGGGTGGAAGCGTCGTCGATACGCTCGAGGGTGACGGCCTGGGAGCAGATTTCTTCGCGTTCTATCAGGCGGGGAGATACGTCCTCGACGGCGATGACATCTACCGACGCCCCATGGACGACCCTGAGCGCGTCGTGCCGTACGGCTACTTCTACCGCTATCTCCCGTTCGTCGCCTACACCCTCGGCGTCGCTGCGAACGCCGTGCCTCCCTGGACGGCCTACTGGATCTGGGTGCTCATCGTCGAGGCCGTGCTCCTCTGGTGTATCCTCCTGACCCGTCGAGCGGTCCGAGATGACTGGCTGTTCGCGATGCTCGCGGGCATGTGGCTCATGTACACGCCGTTCTACATGGAGCAGTACATGGGCCAGCTGTCGTTCGTCATGGGCGCCCTCGTCTTCGCTTCCGTTCTGGCGCACGCGCGTGGCCGAATGAAGCGATTCGACTGGCTCTGGATCGCGAGCGTCATCATCAAGCACATGACCATCCTGTTCGTGCCCATCATGGTACGGCTCAAGCGGTACAGAACGGTCGTTGTCGCCGTGGTCCTCCTCGGGCTCACGGCGGTGCCCTACCTCGCGTTCCGTGAGAGCGGCGTCGGAGATTTCACGCACGACAACTTCGATCTGACGCTCTATCCGTATTCCGGCAACCTCGGGGCGCTTGCGCTCGTGATGGTCCTCAAGGAGCGTCTCTTCCCGATGGCGTCCGAGATAGGGTTCCAGCTCGGACCGGTGAGGATGACGATCACGCGCGTGCTCATCCTGGCAACGATGGCCATCCCGACACTTGCCTCGCTCTGGGCCACCTTCAGAAGACGTCCGTTTGATCTCGTGGAGTCCGTAAGCCTCTGGACGATGGTCTACTTCTTCGTCTTCCGCGAGATATGGGAGTATCACTACGTGCTGCTCATGCCGCTCTTCGTGCTGCTCTACGCGAAGACGCGCGCCCGCGTCCTGTGGTGGATCTACGCGCTGGCCGCGGCGCCAACATTCTTCATCCTCTACGACGTCCCGGCAGCAAAGAGCCCCGAGGTGCACTGGACCGCTCTCGAGCACATAGCCAATCACGCCTTCAAGGTCGTCCCGCTCGTCTGGCTCTTTGTCTGGGTGGCGTGGGGCTTCTATCGGCGCCACGTGGCGCGGACGGAACAGGGCGCGGCGAGCGACCTCGCGGTCGTCCTCTAGAAGCACGGGAGCAAGCGAATGCGGATCGCGTATCTCTCCATCGGGGGACACATCCACACCGAGCGGTGGCTCAGATACTTCGTCGGGGAAGGCCACGACGTCCACCTCCTCACCGTTCAGCCGTGTGCCCTCGACGGCGTAACCGTGCATGACATCCGCACCGGCATCCCGTTCAAGCCTCTCCACTACGCGGTGGCGCTCGGCAAGGTCAAGCGCATCCTGCGTCGCATCGCGCCCGACCTCCTGCACACACATTTTCTGACCGGGTACGGATACTGGGGAGCCTTCTCCGGCTTCCACCCGTTCATCATGACCGTGTGGGGCGATGACGTCTACGTCACGCCGTTCGAGACAAAGCTCAAGGGATCTCTGGCCAGAACAGTGCTCTCCCGGGTGGACCTCATCACCGGGGACTCCGAGGACATCATCAGCCACGTGGTCGCCATGGGCGCGGATCCCGGCGTGTGTCACGTCGTACAGTGGGGTGTCGATCTCGACCGTTTCCGACCCGACGCCGACACCGGCGTCCGTCAGGCCCTCGGCATCCCTTCGGACTCGCCCGTGGTCATCAGCATCAGGAGCTTCACGCAGGCGTACTACAACATTGATGTCATCGTCCGCTCTATCCCACGCGTGCTCGCGGAAGCACCGAACGCACACTTCATCATCGCAGGGAACGAGGGAGACGATTCCGCACTCCGCGCGCTTGCCGCATCGCTCTGTATCGACGAGCGAGTGCACTTCGTCGGACGCATCCCGCACGACGAGCTGCCCGGCTACCTGGCGACTTCGGACGTGTTCCTCAGTGTCCCGTCCGTCGACGCGACACCAGTCTCGCTGCTCGAAGCCATGGCCTGTGGGACCTCCGTTGTCGTCTCAAACCTCGAATCCGTGCTCGAATGGGTAAACCACGAGGAGAGCGGACTCGTCGTACGCCCCGCCGAACAGGGCGACCTCGAGGACGCCGTCCTCCGGTTGATCCGCGACCCCGAAATGCGGACCCGGTTCGCCGCCGTCGGCGTGGAACGCGTGCGCAACGGGGCCGACCACTTGAAGCATATGGCGCGGATGGAGCAGCTCTGCGAGGAGCTTGTCGCACGGCAGCGGAGGGAACGATGAATCCCCCCGGCGCGACATTGCCCTCGGTCGGTCAAAACCCCGCCTCGCGGCCCGCCGTGAGCGTCGTGATACCGACCTACTGCAAACGGGAGGTCCTGGAGCGCACGCTCGAATCGCTGCGCCCACAGACCTATCCCGCCGCGCTCATCGAGATCGTCGTGGTGAACGATTGTTCCACCGACGGAACGCATGACTATCTCGAGCGCCTTGAGCTTCCGCAGCGTCTCGTCGTGGTCCACCACGAGGAGAACCGTGGTCGGGCCGCCGCGAGGAACTCAGGCGTCAACGCCGCGACCGGCGAGCTCCTCGTGTTTGTCGACGACGACATGCTCTGCGAGCCGGACCTCATCGAGCGCCATGTGTCGTTTCACGCGGGGCACCCGCGCGCCGTCGTCATCGGTAGCGCCCTTCAGGCTCCGGATGTCGGACACTCGACCGCGCTGACGTACCTCGACGAGATGGGAGTCCACAAGCACAGTCCCGGGGAGCGAGTGCCTGCGAGATACTTCGTGACCAATAACAGTTCGGTCGTCCGGCAGGCCGTACTCGACGTTGGTCTGTTCGACGAGGCCTTCCGGAACTACGGCTTCGAGGACACGGAGCTCGCGTTCCGTCTCGAAGACAAGGCTGGCCTGTCGACGTGGTACTGCGCGGAGGCGATTGCGTTCCACGTTCACCAGCAGACGTTTGACGACATCCTCGACAAACGGATCGAGAATGCGGTACCCCTGAGGCATCTCATCGCGAAGCACCCGCACAGGGCGGGGGAGATGATGGTCGACGTCCTGCTGCCACCGGCCGAGAGCGACCCGACGTCGCTGAGACTGAGGAAGCTCCTCGTCGCATTGGCCACGAACCGAGCGTTCTATACCGCGGTGCGCGCTTTCGCGCGCGCCGTATGGCTCAGAGGACTCTCACTCCGGGTAATGACCTATCTGATCGCCTGCCAGTACCGCGCCGGCCTTGCAAGGACGAGATCTTAGCAGCATGGGCCCGTGGACCGGGGCTTTCTTCCGCTCCCGAACGGTTGTCGGCCACTGCCGACCATCCCGACGCTCGTGTAACAGTTCTGGTGGCACGCTCTATGCTTCACATAGGGAACTGAAAAGCTTGGGACCCGCATTCGTTCCCTGCGGTGAGCGTGAGCAGTCGCCAGGTCGTGGGCTGATCCCCAATACCCAGGTCATGAGTCGTACGCCACCTGTTGCACGCCACAGCGGGGAACGTTATTTCGAGCTGGCCCCCGGTTCCGTATCTGGAACCGGGGGCCAGCCCTTTCCGTTGACAGTCATCCGAGAGCTCTGATAGACTGCCGGCATTCGCGGCAGGTGCGCATGCCGGCGGTGTTTACCTGTATCCCGCTCCGGTGGCCCATGCCGTGTAGGAGGCCTGCTCGTGAGTGATGTGACACGGATCGCGGATGAGGTTCTGAGGCGACTCCAGCGTGAGGCCGGAAACCCACCCCGCGCCACCGAGCCGCTCGGGCATCCGGGGATATCAATCCCTGTGGCCGTGAGCGCACGACACGCGCACGTCTCGAGGACGGTCCTCGACCGTCTCTACGGCGAGGGCTACGCACTTGGGAAGAAGAGCGATCTCGGGCAGCCGGGTCAGTTCGCTGCTGAGGAGACGGTCACCATCGTGGGCCGCTCGCTTCGTGCGATCGAGGGCGTCCGGATCCTGGGACCCGAGCGGACCTACACGCAGATCGAGCTGTCGAGGGCCGACGCGGTCCGGCTGGGCATCGACCCGCCGATCCGCCGCTCCGGAGATATCGCCGGAAGCGCGCCACTGACGCTCGTGGGCCCGCACGGTGCGGTCACACTCAAGGAAGGTGGTATCCGCGCGACACGCCATCTGCACATGACACCGCGCGACGCCGAACAGCACAGAGTGGCCAACGGAGAACTCGTTCGGGTCCGTTTCAGCGGGCCGGCGGCTCTTGTCCTCGAGAACGTGCTCGTCAGCGTTTCACAGGAGGGAGCGCTTGAGCTTCATCTCGATACGGATAACGCCGGTGCCGCCGATGTCCGCGGACCGATGATGGTGAGCATTCTGAGGTAACCAGCGGCGTCGCTGACTCGCGAGGGTGCGCGACGCATACCAAGAGGCCCCTTGCGGGCCGGACGAGGGGGTGACAATTGCCGGGTAGTGCACTCGGAATGGTCGAG
>CAZNHF010000129.1:0-4838 GCA_964572375.1 uncultured bacterium
GCCAGATGTTCGGCAACTCCGGCCAGGAGCAGGAGCACCGGCGCATCTACACGCCGACGACGACGATGACGCACTACATCGCCGGGACCAAGCAGATCGACACGTTCGCCGTAAAACTCTACAAGGGCTCCGACATCACAGCGGCGTACGACCACATCCATGCCACGCTTCTGAGGGAACACCGCGGCATCGAGGACTTTCACATCGAGAACATCGCCGAGCAGCTCGCTCAGGCCGAACAGCAGATGGATGAGATGTCCGCGCAGTGGAACATGATCCTCGGAAGCATCGCGACAGTGTCGCTTCTGGTCGGCGGGATCGGACTCCTGTCAGTCCTCATCATCTCGGTCAACGAGAGACTCCGCGAGATCGGCATCAGGAAGGCCGTCGGGGCAGAGGACCGGGCCATCTTCCAGCAGTTCATCATCGAGTCGGTGACGATCAGCACGGTCGGAGGACTCATGGGGGTTGCGCTCGGAGCCGGACTGTGTAAGCTTATCACGTTCGGCGCGCAGGCGGCCGGACAGGACATCGTCATCCCCGTATCCGGCATGGGCGTCGCTCTTGGACTCGGCTTTTCGATCATCGTGGGGTTCCTCTTCGGGCTCTACCCCGCCGCGAAGGCCTCCCGCCTCGACCCGATCGAGGCCATCTCCCGCTACGCGTGACGCCTCCCGGACTGGACCACCCCGTGGAGGCAACATGTTCGATGAACTGGCACGCGACACGACCACCGGCGCCACCGCGCTCACCCGCAGGGCCGCGGAGATCCTCTCCGAAGCGCTTGTCGACTCCACAGCCGGCGACCCCGGCGAATTCTGGAACGAACTTCAGACCGCGTGCCGTGAGCTCGTCGGCGCGCAACGCGAGATGGCGCCTCTGATCAATCTGGCCGGCAAGGCGCTCTCGATCGCCGAGCGTCTCGTCCTCTCCGGTGTCGGTGCGGAAACGCTCAAGCGAGCCGTCGTGATGGAACTCGCGAGCTTCATCAGCGAAATGGACGATGGCGTCGAGTCGCTCGCGCGCGAAGGGGCCGCCGCGCTTCCCCCCTGCTCCACGATCGCCACCTTGAGCGCCAGCGAGTGCGTCATGGCCGTGCTCCAGGGCGCCGTGCGCTCAGGGCGGTCGCTCACCGTGATGGCCGCTGAATCCTGCCCCACCATGGAGGGCGTGGCGCAGGCGGAGAGGCTGCGTACCCTCGGCATCGCGGTCGACATCGTCGCGGACGACGCGCTCGCGGGCCTCATCGAGAAGGCGGACCTCGTTCTCGTGGGCGCCGACCGCGTCTCGCAGGATGAGTTCGTCGGCAGGACCGGCGTTTACGCCGCCGCGGTCGCGGCGAAGGACGCAGGCGTGCCGTTCCTCGCGGCGGCCACGACGGAGCGCTTCATCTCCGAGGTGCTCGCGGAACCGAGAGCCCGTCAGGGCAGTCCGAACAATCCTGCGGACGAACTGCATGACGGGGTCTCCATCGGCGACGACCTCTTCGAGCCGGTCCCGATGTCACTCGTCTCCGGGATCCTGACCGGGGACGGGCTCCTGAATCCCGAGCAAATCTCCGCCGCCGTCTCGAAGAAGCCCGTGCCCCCTGCGCTTCTCAGGGTCCTGTTCGACCGGACGCCACCATCAGGGCTCTGAGTCAAGGCTCCGGACGCGCGCCCGTCCGGCGCTGACGGCCGGCCCCGGGCGCACTCAGCCAGAACCGCCCCGGAAACCCCGTGACAGATTCGTGTGGTACTCGCCTGCCACCGCTGATATCATTGGTATCTTGTCCGCGTCATAGGGTACCGGTGCTCCCCTGAACGCGGTCCGGCGCCCGAAGTGCGCCCGCGCGGAGTCGCCGTGCATCACCTGGCTGTACGCGCGCGATCCCAGTACTCAACGACACCGCGTCACATGGAGGAAGCAATGGCGACGAACAGGTTCGTCAGCGCGGTCGCACCGGACGAGGTCCACGCGACGATCGGCAAGCTCATGCTCGCCGATGGATTCGACATCGTTATGGATCTCGAGAAGAGCCATGGTGCGTACCTTCGCGACTCGAAGTCGGGCAAGGATTACCTCGACTTCTTCACGTGTTTCGCATCCTCGCCCATCGGGTTCAACCATCCGAAGCTCACGGACCCGTCGTTCATAGAGAGACTGGGACGCGTGGCGGTCAACAAACCATCGAACTCCGATCTCTACACGGCCGAGATGGCCGAGTTCGTGGAAACATTCGGCAGGATCGCCGTGCCCTCCGAGATGAAGCATCTGTTCTTCATCTCCGGGGGAGCGCTCGCGGTCGAGAACGCCCTCAAGACGGCGTTCGACTGGAAGGTCCGGAAGAACATCGCCGCGGGCATCAACCGCGAGGACGCGCCCGAGAACGAGCTCAAGGGGATGAAGGCGCTCCATTTCAAGCAGGCGTTCCACGGCAGGACCGGCTACACACTCTCCATCACGAACACGTTCGATCCGAGGAAGACGCAGTACTTCCCGAAGTTCGAATGGCCGCGGGTGACGAACCCGACGGCGAAATTCCCGCTCGAGGGTGAGAACCTTAGGGCGACCGAGGAGATCGAGCGCGAGTCGCTCGCGCAGATCGAGTCGGCTCTCCGTGAGAACCCGAACGACATCGCATGTATGATCATCGAGCCGATTCAGGGCGAAGGCGGAGACAACCACTTCCGTCCCGAGTTCATGCAGGCTCTCAGGAAGCTAGCGGACGACAACGACGTTCTGCTCGTCTTCGATGAGGTTCAGACGGGTCTCGGACTCACCGGCACGATGTGGTGCTACCAGCAGCTCGGAATGACGCCGGACATCGTCTGCTTCGGCAAGAAGACACAGATCTGCGGCATCATGGCGACCAGTCGCATCGATGAGGTCAAGGACAACGTGTTCGTCGTCTCGTCCCGCATCAACTCGACGTGGGGCGGCAATCTCATTGACATGGTCCGCTGTCAGAGATATCTTGAGATCATCGACGAGGAAGACTTGGTGGCGAACGCGGTCGCAATGGGCGAGCGCCTCCGCAGTGGTCTTCACGCCATCGCCGGTGATGCGGGCGGCAAGATGTCGAACGTCCGTGGGCGAGGTCTCATGTGCGCCTACGACCTCCCAGCATCCGAGGTCCGCAACGACATGCTCGGCAGGCTGCGCGGATACGGCCTCATGGCGCTTCCCGCAGGTCCGATCGCAATCAGGTTCCGTCCGCCGCTCAACGTGACGGCCGACGAGATCGACGCGGCGCTCGCAGCCATAAAGAAGGCGTCGAAGGAGATCTAGCTTGACCGCAACCGTCGCGACACGGACCGAGCGCTCCGCCGCATCTCTGCGGCGCGCTCGCGCTTATGTCGTTGCGCTGGCAGTTCTGGGCGTTCTCGCTTTCACGAGCGGGAGCGCCCTTTCTGATACGGATGAACGTCTCATCGACGGCCCCGGCGGCGTCCTCCTGACACCGGCGACGCCCGGGCTGACGCTCACGACCGGCGACACACCGGAGCCGACGGTGGTCTGCCCGATCAACGTCGAGGCGCGCGACCTCCCTGACGACGGCGGAGGAGCGATCCTGATCGCGTGGGAGGTGGCCGATGCTGCCGCATCGGGAGCCGATGCTGCCGCATCGGGAGCCGATGCCCAGACGGCCGGCGCCGCGGCTATCACCGGCTATGAGATTCTGCGCTTCGCCGCCGGTGAGGAGCTGACGACCATCGGCGAGGCGACGGTGACGGACAGGCGCTTCGTGGACAGTGACGCAGAGCCCGGAGTCACGTATCAGTACGTCATCCGAGCCCTCTCCCCCACGGGCTACTCGGACTCGATCGCAAGCGACGGGACCATGGCTACCGCGCAGTGGTTCGCAGCCTCCAGACTCAGTTCGCTCGTTGCCGTGATCTTCGTCTGCGGAGCGGTGCTCTTCTACATCATGCGAGCCAAGCAGGGAGCTGAACTCTACATCCGTCGCATTCCCGGACTCGAAGCGGTCGATGACGCGGTCGGACGCGCCACCGAGATGGGTCGCCCGGTGCTCTACGTTCCCGGCATCGAGACCGTGAGCGAGATAAGCACTCTGGCCTCGCTCACGATTCTCGGGCACGTCGCGAAGAAGGTCGCTCAGCACGGCACTCCGCTCCTCGTCCCGACCGCCGACCCGATCGTCATGACGACTGCGCAGGAGATCGTCAAGCAGGCCTACGCCGAGGTCGGCCAGTCCGACCGCTACGACCCCGCAAGCGTCACGTATATTACCTATGACCAGTTCGGCTACACCGCGGGCGTCGACGGCATCATGGTCCGAGAGCGACCGGAGGCAGTGTTCCTGCTCGGGTACTTCGCGGCGGAGTCGCTCATTCTGGCGGAGACCGGACACGCGATCGGCGCCATTCAGATTTCCGGAACGAAGGAGACATCGCAGCTGCCGTTCTTCGTGGCAGCGTGCGACTATACGCTCATCGGCGAGGAGCTTTTCGCCGCATCGAGCTATCTGTCTCATGAGCCTGTCCTGCTCGGGAGCCTCAAGGGCCAGGACTTCGCCAAATTCTGGATCGTCGTGCTCATCGTCGCGGCCTGCACTGTCGGGACGGTCGGCTATGCTATCACGCCGGACGGGAGTTCCTTCCTGGCGCGCGCTTTCGACGCGGTGAAGACGTGGTTCGCGGGCGGATAGGAGTAGACAGAGTATGAAACGATCGATACCGCTTGCCATAACCTTCCTGACGGGGCTTTTCCTCGTCATTTCGTTCTTCGTGCCCCACGAGCCGTTCGGAGCGCTCGAGCAGCGCCTCCTCATCTGGTTCTCGATCGTCTCCGGCTTCACGATGCTCCTCGGCGTCGACAACCTGCTGCGCTCTCAC
>CAZNHF010000129.1:4938-7400 GCA_964572375.1 uncultured bacterium
AGGAACACGGTCGCGACGCTGCTCCTGGTGTCCGCCGTCATCGTGATGCTCGGCCGTGTCCCTATCGGCGCGGCCATCTCCGATTTCTTCCCGGCGGCACAGGAGTGGATCATGGACGTGCCCCAGCTCGCCGCGAAGCGAGGTATTCAGATAGGGGCCGCGCTCGGCGCGGTCTCCATGTCACTCCGCATCATCCTCGGGATCGAGCGGAGCTATCTGTCGTAGCAGGTGGAAACCACGCAGGGAGAGAGACGTGTCGGCTGAAGGCAGACGAGGATTCTGGGAGATCGTGAACACGCTCGACAGGAGGATCATCTTCCTCATCCTTCTCGTGTGTGTGACGCTCCCGCTCCTTCTCAACGTCGGCGGTGAGATCGCCCCGACGGCTCCCGTTCAGCGAGCCCACGAGGCCGTCGCGATGCTCGAGGCCGGCGACGTGCTCATGGTGTCGATCGACTTCGACGCAACGTCGGCACCCGAACTCATGCCGATGCTCCGCTCGGTGCTCAGGCAGGCCTTCGCGAAGGACGTTCGTGTCGTGTTGCTCGGTCACATCGCCATCGGTCTGCCGCTCGGACACATGGCGCTCGAGGAAGTGGCGGCCGAGTACAACAAGACCTATGGCATCGACTACGTGGATCTCGGCTACCGTCCGGGCTACATCGCGGTCATGATCGGCATGGGCCGTGAGATTCGCGATTTCTTCGATACGGACTATCAGGGACTGCGCGTCGATGACCTCGAGGTCATGCGGGGCGTACACTCCTACGAGGATATCGACCTGCTGTTCGGATTCGAGCACGGAGCGGTCCTCGACTACTGGGTTCGCTATACGCAGGCCAGATTTGGTCAGCGGATGGCGTTCGGCACGACGGCGGTCATGGCTCCGGATGCTTACCCCTACCTCCAGTCCGGACAGATCGAGGGACTGGTGGGCGGACTCAAGGGAGCAGCGGAGTACGAGACGCTCATCGGCAGGCCGGGGCTGGGAACGCGGGGCATGCCCGCACAGCAGTGGGCGCACCTCCTCGTCATAGGATTCATCATACTCGGCAACCTGGGGTACTTCTTCACGAGACGGAACCACACGTAGCGTCGGGAAGCGGAGAGATACGGAATGGGTTCACCGATCGTCATGGTCATCGGAACGTGGCTCGCGGGGTTTCTGACCCTCGCGATCTTCTCGTTCCTCTACAAGGACAACCCGTTCTACAAGCTGGCCGAGCACCTCTACGTGGGTGTCTCAGCGGGCTACTGGCTCATCTACGTGGCGTTCTTTGACGTCGAGCCGATGCTCATAGACACGTTCCGGACCGAGACGGGCATCGAGAAGTGGATCATTCTCATCCCGGGCGCGCTCGGCCTCATCATGCTCTCGCGGTGGTTCCCGAAGACGGCGTGGCTCTCCCGCTGGCCGATCGCTTTCACCGTGGGCATTGGCGCGGGTCTCGGCATCACGGCCAACCTTCAGGGCTATGTCGTTCCCCAGATCGAGGCGACGCTGATCCCGATGGCCGGGTGGAACCTCGTGACGCTGAGTAACATCATCCTCGTCGTCGGTGTGGTCACGACCCTCCTGTATTTCTACTTCTCGAAGCCTCACAAGGGAGTGCTTGGAGGCGCGGCGCGGGTCGGCATCGTGTTCATCATGATCTCGTTCGGCGCCTCGTTCGGATACACACTGATGGCGCGTATCTCGCTCCTCATCGGACGTCTCTACTTCCTCCTGCACGACCTTCTGCACGTCATGGACTAGCGTCTCGGCCCGGTGGTCGAACCCCATATACAGAAGAGCGCCTGCCACAGGGCAGGCGCCTTTTTGTGTGCTGCTCGCTCGAACCAGGGTGATTCTAACCTGCCCACCGGGAGAGATTGACGCCGCTGCCGACGCTGAATACGTCGGGCAGAGAATCCTCGGACGCCATGCGGATGGCCGCGCGCACGCCGCGGAACCCGCTGTTGAGGAGCAACGCGATGGCGCTGCGATACCGCCCGTTGACACCCGTGATGATCTTGGTCAATCCGAGCCCCGCCCCACGGCACCAGATCTGCCTGAGAAGGTCAGACAGGACCTGCCGCTCGTCAGCGCCGGGCCGGATGGCGAGAATGTGAATGTAGCCGCGGCCGGAACTGTCCCGCCCGCGGAACGGCACCGTTCTGAGGACCGCGAAACCATCAAGCCGGCCGCCTCCGCCCTCCATGAGGAACGTCTCGCCGAGCTGGTGCGCCTCGAAGGCAGTGACCTCGCACGAGTAGTCAAGACCGGGCAGGAGCGCGCCGGAGATCTCGCGGATTCCCGCCATCACGCGGCGGCGCGCGCCCGCGTCGCACGTCTTCCACATGCGGAGTTCGTCGACCGGAAGCCCGTTGTAGAGATCCGCGGTCCTCACGAGTGAGAGCTCCATGATCATGGTGGGAAACGTCACGCCGAAACCCGCCTTCGTGTAGAGGCCGATGTTCGG
>CAZNHF010000130.1:0-7373 GCA_964572375.1 uncultured bacterium
TCGCGATCGCCTGGGCGCTGCTGTCCTTCATTGGCACGCTTGCACTCGCCAAGTACCTGGAGGGGAGGGGCTTCGATGAATAGCCAGGTCGGAATTGCGACGATCATTCTCGTGTCGCTCGGCGTGGTCTTCGATCTCGTCGGGGCTCTCGGCCTCCTGCGTCTGCCGGATGTCTACAACCGCCTGCAGGCAGCAACGAAGTGTGTGACGCTCGGCACGCTGCTTATTCTCATCGGCGTGCTCGTCCACTCCGGCTGGAACGCGATGGGCATCAAGGCTCTCCTGGCCGCGATCTTCGTCCTCTGGACGTCGCCGACCGGAAGCCACGCGCTCGCCAGAGGCGCGCATGTTGCCGGCGTTCCGCTCTGGAAGGGCACGGTCGTCGACCGGTACAAGGAAGACACCGGACGGTAACGGGCACGCGCTCCCGGCCGTGCGGCGCGTCGAGATAGATGCAACTCCCCGAGAGTCGGACCGGCGGGGTCCGCCGGTAGAGAGAACTCACACGGGGTGACCCACTCGAGAGGATGGAAGCTGGCATGAGGACGCCGAAACTGCGCGAGCTCAAGGAGGCCATCACCGCGGTGGTCAAGGGGCCGTACACATCTACGTTCCCTTTCACGCCACTGAAGCCCGCGGAGGCCTTCCGAGGACAGCCGGAGTACGACGAAGATGAGTGTATTGGGTGTGGGGCGTGTGCGGAGGTGTGTCCGGCGAGGACGATTGACGTGATCGATGAGGGGAACATGCGCACCCTGATCCATCACTACGACAACTGCATCTACTGCGGTCAGTGCCAGGCGTACTGCACGACGAAGAAGGGCATCATGCTCTCCAACGAGAAGTACGACCTCGCCGTCTTCGACCGCTCACAGGCCATCACCAAGATCGAGAAGGAGCTCGTCCGCTGCGAGTCGTGCGGCGGCGTCGTGTCGACGAAGGAGCACCTGGTCTGGATCGCGCGCAAGGTCGGTTCGCTGGCCGTTGCGAACCCGGTCCTGACCGTCTCGCTGCAGCAGGAGCTCGGTATCACGACCGACCCGGTTCCGCGCGGCGACAAGGAACTCGGCCGCGGCGACAGCTATCGCATTATGTGTCCGACCTGCAGGCGGGCCACGTACCTCACCGAGGACTGGCTCGGCTAGCAGTTGTACGGTCTGCGCAAAGCGGAACGATGAAGCGGGCTCCAGAAGGGGCCCGCTTTGCGTTGGAGGCGGTTCGCGCGCTTGGCCGCGCGACCAATTGCGCTAATTCCGGCGCCCAGTCACGCGGGCGGCAGACTACAGTGAGAAGACGGGTGCCAGCACACGCGTCTCGACCAGCGCGAGGAAGCGGTCCGCGTCAACGGAGCGGACGAGATGAACCGCGCGGCCGGCTTCGGCACGGCGTGCGACGCTGCGGCCGCGGTGGGTGCCATCGGTGAGCACGTCAACTGAGACGTCTTCCGTCTCGACCATGTCGGGAGCGATGACCACGGCGACGGCCAACGGGTCGTGCATGTACCCGCCGGAGAGCCCCGACTCCCATTCCTGGAAGGCGATGTAGTAGTCGAGGGCGCGGTAGAGGATGCGGGCGAGGTCGCGGCCGGGGCGGGCAGCCGGATCGGGCCACGCCACGCGGCCGGTCGGCGGTGCGACCGAGCACCCGGCGACACCCGGCAAAACGCCACCGCGATGCCCCGGCCACATCGCGCGGGCGGCGTACCTCTCGAGCGTCGGGCGCGGAAGCGCCGTGCTCGTCGTGGCGTCGAGCGGAACGAGCGTGATGTCGAGTCCCGACCGCATCACGATGCCGGCGGCCTCCGGGTCGACGTAGAAGTTGAACTCCGCAACGGGACCCGTGTTCCCCGGCACATCGAAGGCGCCCCCCATAATGACAATGCGGCCGTACCCGTCCAGCGCGTGCGCGTCACGCTCGAGTGCCAGCGCGAGGTTCGTCAGCGGCCCGGTCGCGATGAGTACCGGCCGTCGTCCATTCACCGCCGCAGTCGCGATGCGCGCGAGGGCCTCGTGCGCAGGTTCCGCCGCTTCTGCGTAGTGCGGATCCGGCAACGAACGGTGCAGACCACCGAGACCATCCCCGCCGTGCACCTCCGGGGCGATGACGAGCGACCGCGCGAGCGGGGTGTCGGCTCCGCGAAAGACCGGTGGCGCGTCGTGCTCCAAGAGGAGTTCGGTGATAAGAAGGCTGTTGCGCGTGCACTCGGTGACGGGAGCGTTGCCTGCGACCGATGTGACGGCGGCGACCTCGAGCTCCGGAGAGTTCACGGCGAGCACGATCGCGACCGCGTCGTCGACGCCGGTGTCCATGTCGAGAAGAACGCGCGCAGGTGCGATGTCGTGGGGGTGCGTGTGGTCGGACGCGGTGACGTCGACCGGGTCGGATCGCGGCGTGTCCGTCATGTTGTCAGGAACTCCCGCCAGGTCCTGCCCGGTCTGAACCCGATGAGCGTGTCGAGCATGTCGGAGGAGACAAGGCTCCCGAACTCCTCGACTTCGTCGGGGAGGCCGATCTTCGGGAAGAACCGGGTGACGAGCTCGCGCGTGGGGTAGACGGTCCCGTTGTCCGGCGCGGACATGAAGGCCGCGTGACAGCCGACCGGGAGGCTCGACTCGACGCCGCGGGCGATGGCCTCGGCGACGTCATCGACGTGGATGTACGCCCAGAGGCCGTCCCTCCACTCCGTCGGGTTTGTCAGAAGCTCGCGGTAGCGGTCGTACTCCTCGGGCGCCCATATCCACGGCGGGCGTAGTATGAGGAGCGGCAAGCTCGCCGCGACCTCCTGTTCAAGATAGGTTTCCGCGAGGAGCTTGCTCATGCCGTACGGTTCCGCGGGGAGAAGCGGGTGTCCCTCGTCGATAGGGAAGTACCGCGGGCGTATCTCTCCGCCGGAGAAGACGAATCCAAGTACCGCTTCGCTCGAGACGAACACGAGACGCTTCACTCCTCCGGCGACACAAGCGCGTCCGACCGCGAGGGAGCCCTCGGCGTTGATGCTCATCAGATCCTCGGGCGTGCCGAACAGCGGGCCGGGGAGACCGGCCGCGTGCACGACAGCGTCGTACCCGTCTACGGCCGCGTGGATACCGTCGACATCGAGGATGCTGCACTCGACGTAGGCAGCCGAGCCGTCACGGGGAGCCCGGATATCGATGTTGACGACGTCGTGATCGCGGGCGAGCCGGGCGACGACACGCCGCCCGAGAAGGCCGCTGCCTCCGGTGACGGCGATCCTCATGCGCTTCCTCCTGGTGGATATCTCTAAGCACGGATGCTACTCCGCGGAGGCATATCGTGCAACCAGCTACTGTCCGGCCGGCTCGCCGCCGGCCCGATTCCGCCCCGATCCAGACCCGATCCAGACCCGGCTACTCGCCGATGAGCTGGACCACGACTTCGCGTGTCCGTGGACACTCATCGAAGTCCATGAGCACGACCTGCTGCCACGTGCCGAGAGTGAGCGAGCCGTTCACGAACGGGATGGAGAGGCTCGGCCCCACCAGCGCGGACCTGATGTGGCTGTGACCGTTGTGGTCGCCCCAGCGCCTGTGGTGGCGCCAGTCACGGCCGCTCGGTGCAAGCGTTTCGAGAACATCTTTGATGTCTTCGACGACACCTGACTCGAACTCGATGGTCGTGATCCCGGCCGTCGACCCGCCGATAAAGAGCGTGGCCACGCCAGCCCTAAGACCGCTCTCCTCAACGAGTTGCGCGAGTTCCAGCGTCAGGTCGATCGTGTCCCCGTCACCGCGCGTGGAGGCCGCAATGGTCCCTGGAACGACAGTCATGATACCTCCGATGTGGTTTGCTCGTTGGCCCGTCCGTGTTGCTTCGCTGCGTGAGCCGCCGACCGACTCATGGTATCCTGAACGGTGGATTCAGCAAAGCCCGCGGGGGCTGACCAACCTCTGCCAACAGGAGTGTGCGGCGTGACCTACGCCAAGAGCGCGCAGTTCTATGACTATTTCGACACGAAGGGCAACGCCGGCTTCTATGTGGAGCTCGCCCGCGAGACGGAGGGCGACATTCTGGAACTCGGGGTCGGCACCGGTCGTGTGCTGTTCGAGCTGGCGAAGCTCAAGCGCGACTGCGTCGGGATCGACAATTCCCCGGAGATGCTCAGGGAGGCGAAGCGGAAGCGTCGCAACGACTTCCCGGAACTCTCCGGGCGCACGAGGTTCATCCTTGGCGACATGCTGACCCTGGAGCTCGGGGAGGAGTTTGGGTTCGTCTGCGCACCGTCGGGCGGCGTCCAGGGGGAGAGCGCGGACGACATCCGCGGCATCTTCCGCCGGGCGTCCGAGCATCTTCTGCCCGACGGCGTCTTCGCGTTCGACGTCATGTCGCCGTGCGCGCTCAAGCAAACGAAGGTCTACTGTCCGGAGCGGCAGGAGCTTCCTGGTGGCCGGATCGTCGTCCGCTTCATCGCGCAGACGTACAATGCCGGCGACGAGGCCGCTTCCATAGACCTTCTGTTCAAGGAACACATCCCGGGACGCACCCGATATGACACATATAAGGAGGGTGCGACCGCGGCGATCATCACGCTGCCGATGGTGAGAGAAGCCCTCGAGTACGCGGGGCTTGATTTCGAGAAGGTCTACGGAGACTTCGACGGCGCGGAGTTCACCGACCAGAGCGCCAGGATGATCGCGGTGGCGCGGAAGCCGTTGTAGCAGTGCCGTCGTCCAGCAGTGCGGTCTGCAAGCGGTCCGCACAGGTCTTCTCACATCTCGTGACACTCGCCGCGCGTCGCTGAACTACCGGACGACGACCAGCTTGCGGGTCGCCTCATAGTCGCCGGCGGTGAAGCGATAGAAATAGACCCCGGAGGCCGCCCGCTCGCCGCTCTCGTTCCTGCCGTTCCAGAACACGATGTGGCTCCCGGCGTCCTTCATCCCCGACGCGAGCGTCCGCACGAGTTCACCCCGCACATTGTAGAGAACGAGTTCGACCTCGGCGTCGTCAGGGATCGTGTATGTGAGCTGTGTGATGGCGCCGGCCTCGAAGGGCGTGCCGCCGTCCCCGTGTTCTAGCACCGGGCCCGCCGGGTTCGGGAAGCTCTGCGAGATCGAGTACTCCGTCAGACGAGCGGCGATCCGGAGTACAGCGACGTTGTTGATCTCGTTGATCTCGCGCAGAAGCGAGTCGGGGTCGACGACGATGTAGAACTCCTGCGTGTCGGCATTCGCCGGCGTCCAATGGTGCGTGAGGCTCGCGCTTCCGTTGCTCGGGATGTAGTGCGCCAGGAGGTAGTTGTCGGGGTAGTGATCACCGACGTCGGCGACGATGTTCGTCGGTCCGACGAAGTCCTCGACGATGAGCGTGCCACCGTCCCACGGATCGCCTTCCCACAGCTGGACCGTCACCCGCGAGCTGTCCGGCGGGTCGCATGCGCGCGGTTCGATCGTCAGGCCGCGCTTGTCGCCGTCCGGGTCGTTGCCACCGGTGCGGTCATAGGTCTCTGCCTCGATGTGCGTGTCCCCGATCTCGATCCAGTCCAGGAAGTAGTCGGGGTCGTAGTCCATCTGGTACGTGCCGAGGAAGATACGGTGCGAGCCCGCAGCGACCGGCACATCTCTGATCGTCACGATGTTCCAGAGGTTCGTGTCGCCGAGCGAAGGGACGGTCAGTGTCTCGAGGTGGAGGCCGTCGAGCTCGATGCGCCAGTCGACGTCCCAGTTGTCGCGGCAGCGAAACGTGATGTCGATCGTCTCGGTGCGATCCGTTGTGAAGTCCCACTCGCCCCAGCATGAGCGACCGAGCGGAGAGTACCAGCCGTGCGCGCTGCGCGCCTGACAGAGAGCGTAGTTGTGCACGCTCGCCGTGATGGTGACCGGCTCGCCGACGAACGGTGACGGATTGTCCGGGACGACGTCGCTGTTGGAAAGTCCCCAGTCCCACTCTTCCCACCTGGGAAACGAGTCGTCGAGCTCGATGGCGACCGTGTACTGGGGCGCCTCGCCTGTCTCGACCTCGAGATAGGGGGCGAGTCCGGCGCCGCCGTACTCGCGCGTCCGCAGTGATGTCGTCGGGATGCTCACGGCGCCCCAACGTGTCGTGTCGCGGATGACCCAGCCGTAGTTGCCGTACGGGTCCGTGAGCGTCTGAAGGTCCGCCGTCACGTCGAACGCGAGCCAGGCGCCGAGCGTGTCAGGCACGGTCGCGGATGCGGTCGGCGTCGACTCGAACGAAGGCTGCGTTGCCCACGTCACCGCCATCTCGGTCCACGGGGTCGTGGCCCGGTGGCATGTGAGATCCCGCCCCGCAGGGTTGGCGCCGCTGTAGTTGAAGTAGTACACATGCAGGATCGCCGACTCGACCTCGCTCGCATACGGGATGTCCGAGAGCTGAAACTGAACGAGCGACTCGTACTCGAAGTTGTCATCGTGCGTCGGGTGTCCGTACCGGTTTCTCACCTGCATGAGCTGCGCGGCGCCGTGATTGGCGTCGGGCGACTCCATGCGGACGTATGTGTCGTCCGTGACGGTCACGATGTCGCCATGGACCGCGGCCGGCATGACCAGTACGGCGCTGAGAAGGACAAGGGTCGCCGTGCGCCAGCCGTTCATCTATCCGCCTCCGAGAACTCTCCAGGGAACCGCCCGTTGAAGTGCATGACACGCACTATATCATGCGGGCGTCTGTGGGTCAAAGCGACTGCGCCACCCGGGGCTACGGGGGGCGCAGGAGTATGGAGATCGGGAGGCGGGCTATCTGACCAGAACAAATACGGAGTGAGCCGTGACGGAGTCCGCTGTCAGGCGGACGAAGTAGACCCCGGAGGGCATCGGGGGCTCTCCTGAACCCAGCCCGTCCCAGCGTATCGACGTTGTGCCGGCCGGAATCGGAGCCGAGAGCAGAGAGGCCACCTGGCGGCCGGTGACATTGTGTACCGTGATGTCCGCATGTTCGACATCATCCATTGCGTGGACCAGCATGACCGCGGTGCCCGAACATGGCGACGCACATGATATCGATATTCTGTCTCGAGGGCCGCACCCGGGCGCAACCCCACTGGAAGGGTCCAGTGTCAGCCGATAGGAACAGCAGCCGCTCGTTGGGTCCCAGCACGTGTAGTATGCGTGATTCTCTGAGTCCAGCTTTGTGATGTCGGACACGCCGCTCCACTGTGGTTGGACGCCCAGCTCTTTGAGCACCGTCCACGTTGCGCCACCGTCGCCGCTGGTGTAGAGCGCAACGGCACTTCCGCCCACGAGCTTCGCTCGGGTTCCGGCGATGATGAAATCCTCAGTGTCCCCCGCCATGTCCCAGATGTAGGCGTCCCGCAGTCCATCCAGCAGCAGTACCGTCTCGAATGTCTCGTCGTCGCTGGTTCGGTAGATGCAGTTCTCCGCGTCACCGCAATCACT
>CAZNHF010000131.1:0-7298 GCA_964572375.1 uncultured bacterium
ATCTCTCGACCGCCATCATGCATCACAAAGTGGAGGAGCTGGCCGCCGTCGATGAACTCACACACCTGCTGAACCGGCGTTTCGGCATGCGGAGACTCGCCGAGGAGTTCTCGCGATCGGTGCGTCACGGCGTTCCCGTGAGCGCCCTTCTGCTTGACATCGACAAGTTCAAGGACTTCAACGACACGTTCGGCCATGATGCGGGAGATGCGGTCCTCGTCGCAGTGGGTCAGGTGATCGAAGAGAGTATCCGTTCCGGCGACATCGCGTGCCGCTACGGCGATGAAGAGTTCCTGGTCGTGACTCCGGGGATGGGCCTCAACGATGCGGCGGCGATGGCCGAGCGCGTCAGAAGGCTCGTGGCGAGCACGAAGGTGAAGTGGGGCAGCCGTCAGCTCTCCGTCACCGTCAGCGTCGGTGCTGCTTCGTGGCCGGTCGTCCACGCCTCGACGCCGGAGGAACTCGTCTCGTTCGCGGACATGGCGATGTACGAAGCGAAGCACTGCGGCCGGAACCGTGTCGCGCTGAATGACGGCGATCGTGTCATAGAGGCGTCGGACCTCAGGGCCGTGGTCTCCGAGAAGAACCGGAGCAGCGCGACGCCGTCCCAGAGGATGCCGCGCAAGGGTGGCGGGAGCCGCACGGAGAACGAGAAGCGTGCGAAGGACGTGAAGCGTGCGGAGGACGTGAAGCGTGCGGAGGACGTGAAACCCAAAGAGGATCGGAACCGTAAGGACGACAGGAAACGCAAGGACGACGGGAAACGCGGCGATAGTGAGAGGCGCGGGGGTGACGGGAAGCGGGCCGACGAGAAGAGGCCGGAGGGCAGCAAGGGCGACCCACCCCGGGGCGAGTAAGGGCAGGGCTATCGGGCATCGTCCCGGCGGCGTTCGCCGAGAAGGACGATGTTGCGGAGTTCCTCGGGGCTGCGTGCTCTTGCCCATCGCTCGTCGAAATCGGGCGCCTGTGTGATCTGCGCTATGTGCATGAGCGCGCGGAGGTGGTAGTTCCGCTCGTCGCGCGAGCCCATCAATACGAAGACGGCGTGGACCGGCGGCGTCTCGTCATCGAACGAGATGCCGGGCCTTGAACGCGCGAGCAGGATGTTGAAGATACCCTCCCCATCGATAACGATGTGGGGGATGGCGAGACCAGGGCGGAGCGCGGTTGTCGACTCCGCCTCTCTTCTTGTCAGGAGGTCGTGAACGGCCGCCGGGTCCATGCCGAGTTCCTGCCCGAGGATCCTCGATATGCGGCCGAAGAACGCATCGACCGCCTCGGGCTGATCGATGTCAATGACAGTGCCCGACTTGATGAGCGAGTCGAACCGGTCCTCGACGATGCTATCTCTCTCCTGGAGGATCTCTCTGAGCTCCGTCTCGAGCGTCGATGTCCCGAGCTCCCTCGAAGTTATGCGTCGTACGATTTGGATGAGCGCCGAGTCTCTGTTCTCGTGTATCCCCGTGTAGAGGAAGTACCAGAGGATGCTCCCGCCGAAGAACGCCCCGGTTATCGCGAGTGGCACCGTACCCATCTCGAACAGCAGGAACGCGTACACGAGGATGGCCGCGATCTGCATCCATGGATAGAGCGGCGAGCGGAATGTCGGGCGATATCCCTGTACCCGGCTCTCGCGCATCATGATGACGGCGACGTTCACGAGCAGAAAGAGCAGGATCATCATGGTCGACGCAGTCTTGATGAGCGTCTCGAGGTCGAGGAAGACGATCAAGGTGATCATGGATACGCCCGTCAACAGGATGGCAACGTGCGGTGTGCCGAAGCGGCGGCTTATGCGGCCGAGCACCGGTGGCAGCAAGCGGTCGCGGCTCATAGCCATCGGCGTCCGCGAGGCCGAGAGAATGCCCGCGTTGCCGGTGGTCGTGAAGGCGATGAGCGCGGCGATGGTGAGGATGATGAGGCCCGGGGTCCCGGCGATCGCCGCGGCAGCTGTCGAGAGCGGTGTCCGCGAGGCGGCGAGCGTATCGGCGTCAAGCACGCCGACGGTCGTGAAGACGGCGAGGACATAGAGCGTGGTGACGATGCCGAACGCGAGGAACATCGCGAGCGGCACGTTGCGGCCGGGGTTCTTGACCTCCTCCGCGACGCTGGCGACCTTCGTCAAGCCTCCGTATGATACGAAGACCAGGCCGGCGGTGGCAAAGAGGGATCGGCTACCGTGAGGCATGAACGTGGCGAAGCGCGTGACCTCCACCTCCGGGAGTCCGGTCACGAGATAGTAACCTACGGTTGCCAGCAATCCGATGACGAGGACAGACTGGAATCGTCCGGCGTGCCGCGCGCCCACGAGGTTGATGAGCATGAACACGATGCAGAGCGCGCTTGCGATCGCCTTGATCTGCCAGGTCGAGATGTCCGGGGCCAGCAGCACGGCGAAGGAACCCATGCCGACGAGCGCGAAGGCGGACTTGAGCGTGAGCGAGAGCCACGAGGCTATGCCCCCGATCGTTCCGAAGGCGCCGCCGAGGCTCCGCTCGATGTAGAAATACGTGCCGCCGGCCTTCGGCATCGCCGTGGCGAGCTCCGCCTTGCTCAGCATCGACGGGATGATGAGCACGCCGGCAAGGAGATACGCGAGCACGACGGCCGGGCCGCTCCTTGCGAACGCGATGCCGGGCAGCACAAAGAGCCCGGAACTGATCATTGCGCCGGCTGCGATGCAGAAGACATTGAGTAGCGAGAGTTCCCGCCGCAGTTCAGACACTGCAGATGCTCCGTTCTCCGTACGGCCGCCCGCCCGCTTCCGGCCGGGACTCCGCGCCGCCCTGGGAGGCGCTAGCGCTTTCTCAGAGCGCCTCCGATAATGCCGCCGACGAGCCCGAGGATGCCGAAGTAGAGTTCGGCGATGAAGAACCCGGCGCCCATGACGACGCCAGCCAGACCGCCGGCCGCCGCACCGGTGGGTCCCATGGCGAGTCCGCCGATGAAGACACCGGACGTGGCCAGGATGATCGTTGCCAGGACCGCGAGGAATGTGCCGCTCAGGAACCCCGCGAGCGCGCCCCGTCCGATGCCCCCCACCATGACCCCCGCGACGAACCCGGCGATCATCGGTCCAACGATCGGGATCTCACCCAGGACGGCCATGAGTATGGCGCCCACCATGACAGCAAGGACGATCATATCCCCTCCGCGCCTTCCGCCGCAAGGGAGCCCGGGTCTGCCGGGCTCCCTTGCGCAATGAGTCCGACTAACCCTTGCTCTCGTAGATCATGACGGGGATGCCATCCGGGTCCATGAAGAGAGCCCACCAGCCGATGTCGGGAATCTCCGTGCGGGGGACCATGACGTTCCCGCCGGCGCTCGCGACCTTCCCCAGTGTCTCATCGATGCTGTCGACGAAGAAGTAGACGGCAAGACTGTGTGCCGGGACCTCGTCCGGCTTCTTCATCATGCCGCCCATCGGCTCCTTTCCGGTGTCGATGTTGATGTATCCAGGCATGTTTTTGTACTCGGAGAACTTCCAATCGAAGACCTTGCCGTAGAACTCCTGCGACTTCGCCGTGTTGCTCACCATGAGCTCGAAGTAGCATACGTGGTTCGCCATTCCCACCTCTCCCTCCGCCGTTGCCCTGTCCTGTTTCACGGGACCGGGCCGCATGCTCACTGGCGTGGCCCGTGCCCGCGATCGTTTCTCGTCGCTACACCAGCGGAATGCGCGTTCCCAGTCCGCTGGCGATGTATCCCTCGCCGAACGCATCGGCGAGAACTAATGAACTCTGTTCCCCGGTGCAGTGCGACGGTGCCATGAGCTCAACACCCATCCGTTGAAGCCTCTCAGCGAGCTCGCCGACCGCCTTCTTGCTCTCGCGCTTGAGATGGAATCCGCCGATAACGAGCCTCACAGGCACGCCGAACTGCTCGCGTCCCGCCTCGACGAAGATATCGAGACCGGGGTGGGCGCACCCGGTCAGGAGCGTCGAGAAACCATCGCCGTCGAACACGAGTGCCTGCTCCGCTCTACGTCCACCCAGGACACCGGTCGTTGCCACACCGGGAGCGATCTCGCCGGCTCCGCTCACGATGACGGGAACGGCGCCGGTCCGCTCCACCTGTTCGACCAGTTCCGGCTTGACGCCCTCGGGGAGATATACGTCGACACGGTGATTCGCCCTGAGGAACCCCATGAGGCCGCCCATGTGATCGTCATGCAAGTGTGAGATGACGACAGCGTCGACCTCCGAGGGGGAGACGCGGAGCGCGAGCATGTTGGAGAGGAGTTTGTCGGGGCTCGCGCCGGTGTCGAAGAGGATACGGCGGGTGTAGCCGAAGACGATGGCTGCGAATCCCCATCCCGTCTTCAGCCCGCGTGTCCGTGCGATGTTGTCGAATACGACATGGGCATAGCGCACGTGCGCACTCCTGTGTGCCGTGAGCGACAGTCAGCCTATTCTACGCATGAACACGCTGCGGTGCAAGGGCCGGACACGGCTCACGTGGTGTATTTCGACATGAGTATGAGCTCGGTCCGTTCGAACCACCCTGCGCTGCGCCAGAAGTCGAGCGTGTCCTGACTGCTGCGGAAGACGAACACGTGACACTTGGCGATCCCGGCTTCGCGGAGTTCGTCAAGACAACGGTCGGCGAGTTCGCTCCCGAGACCGCCTCGCCGGTGCGATTGCGCGACGGCCAGGTGATGGATGTAGCCGCGCTTCCCGTCGTGGCCACAGAGAACGGCTCCTACCAGATCGGCGCCGTCGCGGGCGACGAAGCACATCCCTGGATTGCGCTCGAGGAACTGCTGGATGCCGTCCGGTCCGTCCGAATCGGAGAGCCCGACGCCGTCGGAGCGCTCCCAGAGTGCGGCGACCTCCGCGTGGTCACCGAGTGTCATCGGGAGGATCTTGACGCTCATATCCACCTCCATTGAATGAGCAGCGGCGTGATACGTGGCCGCACGCACATCCGTGCGCGGCATCATCGCTCCGCCGTCCGCTATTCGATCATCCCCAACTGTGACATGAGGAATGCGTAGTAGTCGACGTATTGCTCGCGGACCCGGCTCATCCTCGATGCGAGTCCGTGTCCAGCCTGGCGCTCGAGCCTGAGGAGGATGGGCCTCGCGCTCAACGCCTGAAGCCGCGCGGTCATCTTCATCGCGTGCGACGGGTGCACGCGCATGTCCGATTCTCCGGCGGTGAGGAACACGGCCGGGTGCGCTGCCGTCTCGTCGATGTTGTGATACGGCGAGTACTCATAGATATACTCGAACTCCTCGGCTACATCCGGGTTGCCGTACTCGGGCGTCCAGATCATCGCGCCGTAGAACTGGTGGTAGCGCACCATGTCGAGGAGCGGGACGTCGCAGATGGCGGCGGCCGCCAGGTCCGGACGCTGCGCGATGAACGCGCCGACGAGGAGCCCACCGTTCGAGCCGCCCCAGACCGCGAGCCTCTCCGGGCTCGTGTAGCCTTCGGCGACGAGCCACTCCGCGGCCGCTATGAAATCGTCGAACGTGTTCTGCTTATTGGCGAGCATCCCGTCGCGGTGCCAACCCTCGCCGTACTCGTTTCCGCCGCGGAGGTTCGGTGTGGCGAAGATGCCGCCCTGCTCCATCCAGAAGAACCTGTTCCTCGCGAACTCAGGCGTGACCGGGGAGGCGAAGCCGCCGTAACCCGAGAGCATCGTCGGGTTCGACCCGTCGAGCTTGATATCCCTCGGGCGGACGATGAACATGGATATCGGCGTACCGTCCTTCGACTCGTACCAGACTTGTTCCGTCATGTAGGGGTCCGCATCGACCGTCGCGCCCACCGTCATGTACTCGGTCATCGTGCCGCTCTCGATCGAGTAGCGGTAGACCGTGGGGGGCATGAGGAACGAGCTCATATTGAAGAAGACGTCATCCTCGCTCCACTCGCCGGTCCAGTCTCCCACCGATGAGAGCCCCGGAAGCGGGACCTCGCGGAGCAGCTCGCCGCTGGTCGAGTACTCTCGCATGACCGAGTGCGCGTTTTCGAGGAAGAGCGCGAACAGCCGGTCGCCCATGTCAGCGACCTGCCGGATGGAGTGCGGCCCCTCCGGGATGATGAGCTCCCAGTTGTCCATGTCGGGATGCGTGAGGTCCACACGGAACACCTGTCCGTTCGGTGCGTCGAGGTTGGTCAGGAGAAACAGGTCTGTGCCGACCACCGGCCCGTACGATCGTGCATCGACGCCGGCGATGACGGGAACGAAGCCGTCGTCTCCGTGGAGGTCCTTCACGAGAATGTCGTTTCTTGACGCCCCCGTGTAGACATAGATGAACACGAACCTCCCGTCGTTGGAGTACGAGACCGACGGCCAGGCGTAGATGTCGTCCGGGTGCGCGTAGACCAGCGGGTCTTCCCTATGGTCGTCGCCGAGCGTGTGGTGATAGATCGTGCGGTGGTGGAAGAGCTCCTCGTCCGGGACGTCGCCGGGCATCGGGAAACGCGAGTAGTAGAATCCACTCCCGTCGGGTTCCCAGCCAAGGCTGGCCGCTCGCGTTCTCGGGATCTCGTCCTCAAGGTGTTCGAGCGTGTCGACGTTAAGAACTCTCAGGACGCTGATCTCGCTTCCGCCTTCCGACGTCCCGTACGCGAGCAGGCTGCCGTCGTGTGAGGGGAACCACCAGTCGAGTCCTACAGGCGTGTCGTCGCCCAGCGCATCCGGATCGATGATCACACGCGGCTCAGCGTCGAACGTGTCGCGTACGTAGAGCACCATCTGCTCGTTCTCGGGGTCGCGCCGCGTGTAGAAGAGTCGTCCGCCGCGGCTCCACAGTGTGCCGAGCGCCGGGATCTCGAAGAGCTCCTCGAGGCGGGCGTCGATGGCATCACGTCCGGGGACAGCCGCCAGCACGGCGTCGGTGTATGCGTTCTGCGCGTCCGCCCAGACCTGCACCTCCTCGGCTTCGAAGTCCTCGAGCCACCGGTACGGGTCGGCGATCGCTACGCCGTGGACCGTGTCGATGACGGTCTCGACGCGGGTCGCCGGCGGTGTCGGGATGGCCGGGGGAACGCGCGTGGTGATAGTGATGGCGCTGGCAGTGGTCGTGCATGAGAGGGCGACTGCCACGGCAGCGAGCGCAGCGGGCACGCGCCAGAGAGGACCGACAGGACGAATCCGGAGATCGAACACATCTGCCTCCTTCGGAGCAATGGTGACGCGGTGGCGTCTCTGTTCTATGCGAATCCCATGAGGCCGCCGAGCTGGTATACAGCGAAGCTCACGACCCAGGCGAGAGCGGTCTGATAAGCGAGGGAGAACCACATCCATCGCGCGCCGATCTCGCGGTAGATGGTCATGACCGTGAC
>CAZNHF010000132.1:0-7228 GCA_964572375.1 uncultured bacterium
GTCTCGAGAAGCTCCGGAAGCTCGACATCGAGAAGGTGGTCCCTGGCCACGGCGACGTCTCAGGACCCGAGATCATCGAGCAACACATCGAGGCGCTCAAGAAGAAGGTGGCCGCGGCGGCGAAGTAGCGGCGGGACGGCGACGAAGTGGCGGCACTACAGAGACGGTCGGATGGGTGACGCCGTCCGGGCTTCCCTAGCGCTCCCCCACAGGGCTGTACCACACGGTGAGCGTCACGGTACTTCCGCGCTCCCCCTCCGCTTCAAGCTCAGGGGTGATAGTCCCCGACTCACCGACGCTCGTCGTGACCACGAGACCATGGTTCGCGGAGGGCTCGGCATGCCACCGTCTCACCATGTCGGTGACGTCAAGCCTCACAAGACTCGATGATCCGGTCTCTGCCGCCCACATGGCGTGGTAGCTCCGATCAACAAGTGCAGCGTTCCGACTGCTACCACCGGCATCTCCGCGCTCTGAGTCCCACTCGTCCGCGGCCAGGAATGCTTCAACCGTGAGACCCTCCGCCTGGCCGTCCGCCTCCACGTCCGCCCGGAACTCAACCACCGCGAACTCCACCTCGGCACCGTCCAGCACCTCGGGCAGCTCGAACCGGAGCAGATAGCCGTCCCCGGGGACGTCGGGAGCGTCAACCACGGCCACGGCATCTGCGAGTTCGATCTCGATCTGAGCAGCGAGCGCAGGCGCGAGCGGAGCTGCGAGAAGCGCCAGGGCCGGGACCAGCGGTCGCATCATCATCCGGTGCTCTTGTCTCACAGCACACCTCCTACTTAAGCAGCACGACCTTGCGCCTGCACACCTCACTACCCGCCGAGAGGCGGCAGAAGTACACGCCCGAACCCACGCGTTGCCCGCTCGTGTCCCTTCCGTCCCAGACGACCTCGTACCACCCCGGATCTCGCTCGCCGTCCGCGAGAACGCGAACCACTCGGCCGGCAACATCGTAGACCGCCAGCTCCATGGCTCCCCTGGCCGGCAGTCCGTACCTGATCGTGGTCACCGGGTTGAAGGGGTTGGGACGGTTCTGCGTGAGCTGGAGGACGGCCGGAAGACCGCCTTCCGGGTCACCGCCATCAGCGCCGCCTTGCCTGCTCGGAGGAGATTCCAGATACGGCTCCCAGTCGACACTACCGTAGAAGTTCCACATCGCCTCACGTCGTCCCCAGTAGTTCGCCTCCGCCATCACGGTCTGCTGGCATCCGGAGCCGGCCCAGACGCAGTACGTGGCGTCTTCGCCGTCGACGTTGTTGTGTCCGGTCGTATCCGGGAACGCCAGCGTGTCCACGACCGTTCCCAGGTCGGGCACCGGCCCGTACTCGGCGTCCATCCAGAACGCCGTGTGCTTCCCGCTGATCGTGTTCCAGCGAACCACGGCTGTGGCATCGTAGAACGCGATCCCCTTGGACGGACTCGGCCTGCTGCCGTCATCGGTCACGACGTTGTGCTCGAGAATCGAGCCCCAGCTTCCGTTGTGAAGCTCGTACAGAATGCCGCAGGTCCCCGAGTCCGTGATCTCGTTGCTCGAGACGGTCATGTCCTCCTCCGGCCCCTGGATGTACATCCCGGTGAAGTTCCCCAGGAACTGGCCGAAGCTCTCGAACGACATGTCGTTGTTGCTGATCGTCGAACCGCAGTCCGCGTACACCTTCATCCCGTGGCTGGTGCAGTTGGTGATCGTGTTGCTGTCCACCGTGGCCTCGCAGTGATACATGTACATGCCGACCTGCGGACCAATGATCTCGTTGTGTCTGATATCCACCATGCTCTGGCCCGCATCGTGCCGTCCGTTCACCTTGATCCCATACAGGTCGCAGTTCTCGATCCGGCAGTCCCTGATCGACACGGTGTCCGTGCGATCGGCGGCGATGCCGATGAACGCGTCGCTCACCGACACATCGGTGAGGTGCGCCACCGACAGGGGCCTCAGTCTGACCCCGTACCAGTCGTCGTCCGCGGGTGCCGCTGCCGCCGAGCTGAACGATATGGGGGCGGCAGCTGTGCCTTCCGCCGTGAATGTCGCGGTGCCCTCCACGATCAGCTCCGTCCTGTCGGGGTCGGTGCCGGCGCCGAGCGCGTCCGTGTCGGCCACTGCACACACCCTCGTGCCGGGCTGGATCAGGAACGTGGACAGCGTGTCCGCGACAGTGTCACCAGTCAGAAGGTAGTCGCCCCACCATGAGATGGCCGTATCCTGGGGATACGTGCCCTGTACTACGTGCTCATAGACGCCCGTGTGTCGTGCGTCCCGCTGGAACATGCTCCAACGCTCCTCGGAACCAGAGAGGCCGATCTCCTCGGTGTCGAGGCAGTGCAGCCTCGCCTCCCCGTCCACGAACCAGATCTCGAGGTGCCCGTCCTCATCGGCATCGACGACCGCCGGAGTCGACGCCGGCTCGCCCCAGAACATGAGCGGCCTGTCGATACGGTCGAAGCGCTCGAGGCCGAATGATGTTGCTGTGAAGACATCCAGGTGTGTGAGCCCGCGGCGGAGGAACTCCTGGATGTACTCACTTGAGGAACTTACAACCACCTCGACATCTCCGTCGTTGTCGAGGTACCCCACGACGGGAGGACCGTATGGGCGATACTCGAGGCTCTCCGACGCCACTGCAGCAAGGACGCCTTGTGAGTACTGGATGATGTACAGCGCCCCGCACGTGGCAGCGAGATCGGCGTCCGTACCCGCACTCACTGCAAGAATCTCCGGCGGAGCGGTGCCATCGACGTCTACGATGGCAAGGCCAGTGAGATATCCATCAATAGGGAGGTAGCAGTGGCTCCGTCCGTCAGCACGGAAGACCTCGACCCGCTCACTTCCACATACGATCTCCAGGCCGGCCTGCTGACTCTCAAGCTCGACAACAACGGGCTGAGCCGGTTCGATGTTCGTGAGCCCGGGCATCGCGGTGCCCCACAGTCGTCCACCATCTGCACCGGAGACAGCCTTGAGCGAATCGGGGCTCCCACACGCTACGCTTCTGATGAGGTCGGGAAGCCCGTCTGAATCCAGGTCCGCACACGCCGGAGCGGACTCGGCGAGCATGAAGTCAGCATCCGGTATGAGATCGGTCGACCAAACTTGACTCCCATCCGCATCGATGGCCACGAGATGCTCTGCTCGCGTGTCGGGTTGCTGTGGAATCTCGACCATACTCACTGCCCTCGCGGCCATCTCGAGAAGCCCATCCCCGCCCGCCAAATCACCAACGACAGACGCTGAATCGAGCCCCTCGACATAGCAGGGGAATCCCGGGAGGCTCGTCATCGACACGCCGTCCACGACGGTCACGTTGTCCCCGTAGCAAAGGACAATGTCCGGGGTTCCGTCAGCGTTCACATCCGCCACCGCCGGCGGTCCCCGCAGTTCGGCATCGCCGGGAACAGCCAAGCCCCTGAGGCTCTATCCATGTGCCGAGTAGATCATGACCGCGCCCGGCATCTGCACGCTGGCGACGACCTCCCTGGGCAGCGTGCCGTCCACATCCGCTACCATGACCGACAGGCCCTGATCGCCCCCCAACTGCACCGGGAACCCAGACCGCTCGAACCCGAGTCCGAACGGAAGCTCCGCATCGTTGTTGCCCTCCGAGAGCTCCGTCACGAGCGACCCCGGGTCGGCCTTGGCTCGTAGCAGCCAGTGTCCAAGGCTGTCCACGCTGGTCTGCCAGACGGTGTCCGCCACAGCAGCAGACCACTCGGTCATCGACACCGAAACCGTCTCCGCGAACACGCACGCGGAGCCATCTCGCTCCCAGACCTCCAGGGAGACACTCACCGGATCGTCCGGGTCGTAGTTGCTGCGGTTCTCGACACGCGCCGCAAGCGTCACGTTGTCGCCGCCTGTCGGATAGGAGGAACTGATCCAGAGGCTGTCGGCTGTCACCACGAAGTCCGGGGCGGATGCGTATCCGGAGCCCCCCGTGTTGGTCAGCATGATGTCGATGGCAGGGTCGCCGAGGAGGTTGAACTGCAGGGCTTTCGCATTGAGGCCTGTTCGCGCAAGGTACTTCATCTTCGCGTACGCGATGAAGCCCCCGATCTGGTGCTCGCCGGCGTCGAAGAGCCCCTCCCAGACGTACATCCCGATGTCATCCCATGCAGGCAGACTTGCCTCACTTGCACCGAAGTACGCCAGCGCGCCCGTCGGCTCGCCGGCAATCTCGTGGGCGTGCATCAGGGCTTCACCAAGGCAGTCGTCAGTCTGGTAAACGCTGTTGTAGAGATCGTAGGCTCCCGTGTGGCAGGCGTAGTTCATCGTGAAGGGCAGCTGTCCCCCCACATTCCGAAGGGACTCGACATCGGCCCACCGGAAGGCCTGGCACATATCCACTCCGCCGTGCGAGCACGTCTCCCACGCGAACACTCCCTGCGTTGTGTCGTTGATGGCTCGGCATGTGGCAACGCACACACTGTCCCGCTGGGCGCCCGGGGGATAGCCCTCCCAGTCGAGCGCATGAATCTCGCTGATGTCGTGTTCGACGCTCGTGATCAGCGTCCGAACCGTGTCGTACACACTCCGCACGCTCTCTCCCGTCGAGCTATCCTCTCCACAGAACGCGCTCGTGAGCAGAATGTGCGAGCGCCAGGCTTCCGACGAATCCGCATCCGCTTCATAGCCGACGAACTTCTGCACCTCGCGGCGAAGCTCGGTCGTGTCGCTGGCGCAGAGCCGCCCGATCATGAGGTCCGGGAACCAGTCGACTTCGCCGGGAGGGTCTATGCATGCATACCAATGGTCGGTCGTTGAACCGTCCTGCTCATGGGCGGGGATCAGGCTTGTCTGCGCAGACTCCGAGGCATTGCCGACGAGGAGTGCATAACCAAGTCGGCCATCCGGCATGTGCTCCGCATTCGCATCCTCGTACAACTCCGACACGAAGCACCGAATCGCATTGTCGCTGATCCCGGGATCGCCGCACTCCGCTATCACCGTCGTATCGGACACGATCGCCACATTGAAGCCGTTGTAGGTCGCCCTGTGCTGCGCCAGAGTCCCGAGGCTCGGGTTCCCCATCAACGATCCTTCGACGACCATGAGATAGTCCGCCCCGGCGCAGTCTTCTACAGTCGACGCCACCCAGTGGTCCCCGGGCTCTCCCGCGCCCCGCAACGCGACATGCCCCTGTCCCGCGTAGCCAAGAAGGAGTCTCTCAGCGATGCCCGAGAACGGACCCACGTCATCGGAGAACGAGCCAGTCCCTCCAGTCAACTCTATCGTCACGAGTATGTCGGGGCAGACGTATACCTGTTCCACCTGCGCATCGAACCGCACAGGGTAGACGGTAACTGGAAGCACTCCCTGACCCCGGAAGTTGCCCACACTGTCCACGTCGACAGCCTCAGCGGGGTAGCTCCCGCCCCGGGAGTACGCCTGCTGGTCTCTCATGAACTCCGTGTCGAGATAGGACCACCCCTCGTCGGTGTATCGTGTCACGACCTGCTCAACAGGATAGACAACGCAATCGGCGAAGCGAATCGTGTCCGAGGCAGCCACGTTGACACTCACCTCGCATCCCTGGGGTACTGCAAGTAGCTGACGGATCGCCGGGAGCTCCGCCGCTCCTTCCACAAGGGTGTGGAAGTACTCGGGAAGACTCAGTCGAAAGTAGTCCGAACCGTCTACCTCGACTTTCTCGCACACGGCCCCGGGTGTCGTCACTCTCAGCACAACCCCCGTCGTGCTCTGCGAGATCAGCTCAACGCGCGGGGGTGACGGCTCCTGTGTGGTTCCATCGAAGGACACCCAGCCTTCGATGAGAGTCGCCCCGGACGCCGGGGACAGAGCAGTTGTGAGAAGCAAGACCAGGAAGACAGGCGTGAGAGGCAATGAAGCAAGTTGGGGCATTAGGGGGCCACGAGAGGTCAGAGGCACGCAGTATCTCCTTTCACGTCCTGGCACGACGTCGCGCCGAGTGGAGTCTCAGTTGGGCGAATGCCCCCAGTCCGGGGTGCGTCCATCCAAGCTCCTGGCAACGCAGAAACGACACTCCGAAGAGCGGCCTCCCAAGAGCGTACTTAGCCGCGGTACAGGGCCTTGATCAAGCCCCAGCTCGTCGTCTCCACCGGCGTCGCACCACCGTTCAGGAATAGCAGATAGTCGTTCCCGCTTGTTCCTCCAACGTAGAGCAGCATGTCCGGGTCGCCATCGCCATCGATGTCGAATAGCTCCATTCCATAGGCGCCGCCGGGGCAGCTTACACCGGCAAGAAGATCTGGGTTCTCCGCGAAGACGAACTCCTGGACAGTGCCGATGTTCTCGAAACACTCGGGAGATGTATCCCACGACACGCGAACTAGATCCAGATCTCCGTCCGAGTCGACATCGCCGACGCCGAAGGTCGGTCCGCTGGCAGTGAATCCAATGCCACTGATCCACCCCTCATAGATGAACTCCGGTTCCGACGCTGTCCCAACATTGCGTGCAAGACTCACGGTCCCACCAGATGATCCGAGCAACAGGTCCAAGTCGCCATCCGCATCCATGTCAACCAGCCGAGGATGCCCCTCAGTGCCCCAATGTGGTATGCCCTCGAACACGGAGGACTCCTCTTCCCAGACGGCACTACCTGGCACACCCGTGTTCCTGTAGAAGCGAACGAAATCGTCATACCAACAGACGACCGCAAGATCGAGATCGCCGTCCGCGTCCAAGTCGGCCAGGTCTCCGTCTCGCTCCACGCACCATGGCACGTCGCCGAACTCAGTCGTATCGAGCAGCCACTCAGGCGAGGATGCGGAACCAGCATTCCAGTACTGGTGTGCTGGTGAGAGACCCAGTACAGAGATGTCAATGTCGCCATCCATATCGAAGTCGGCTGCAGTCATCCTACCTCCCCACCCTACCGGCGCCAGCTCGTGCGCCGGGGTCCAGTAGACCGTGCCAAGAACCGGACTGGCGGTGGCGAGCAGCAGGACCATCCCGAGCAGCGTCAATCCAATCAGTCGACTCATGGCCGCTCCTCCTCAGTCAAGAGAACTCACCGGACAGCAGTCTCAAGGCGGCTAATGAGACCGCGGAAACGCAGACGCATTATACCACGCCCCGGCCAGTTTGGCAAGCCGTGCCGCGCCATGGCGATGGTTAGGATGCGATGTGGGAAGCAAGAACAGCCGCAGGCGCGCGCGCTCTGGGACTTCGCACAGATGGCGGCGCCACACAGAGAGATGGTCTACCTCATCCTCACCCACCACCACCTCGACCACTGCTTCG
>CAZNHF010000133.1:0-7194 GCA_964572375.1 uncultured bacterium
GTCACGCGCCTCGAGCAGCGCGAGTTCGCGCGTGTCGTAGGCGAGGAGAACGATTGGGAGCTCCGGCACGATCTCCTTGAGCGTGCGGCCGAAGTCGAAGACATCCATCTCGCCGACGCGCGGCATCGTGATAACGAGGTCGGGTGGCTCACGCTTGACGACCGCAATCGCCTCCTCCGCGGTCGAGACGCGCGAGAATGCCGGCGCCGAGGAGAGATTGAGCTCCTGGTATTCGGAGAAGAGCATCTCCCCGAGGTTGCCATCCTCCTGGAACGTGAACGAGTCGTAGAGGCTCGAGACGAGAAGGATGTTGTGCACCCTCTTCTGCATGAGCGAGGAGAATTGGACGCGTCTGCGTCCGCTCGTTCCGGCGATCTCGGCGAGAGTCTTGTACTCCATCGGATCCCTCAGTGAAGGTTCTTCCGCGGAGGTCCTCCCGGGGCCGTCTGCCCCGGGAAGCCTCGCGCAGGTGACGCTAGTTCTGGACGGGCGAAAGCGTGTAGACCACTTCCTTGAGCAGAATAAGCGAGTTCTTAGGTGACGAGATCGTGTCGTACGCACGCTTGAACTCGTCGTACGCCTCCACGGGAACGACCATCTCCTTGATGACGATCGTCCGTCGCCAGTAGATCGCGTGCAGTGACTCGTCCCAGATGCAGGAGATCTCGAAGTCCGCGTACTCGCCCTCGATCGAGATCGGCTCAGGCAGACGCTCGATCTGGAGGGTTCCAGGTACGAGGATCTTCGCTTCGAACTCGATCTTCGTCGCGCACTGGGTGTCGAACGGGAGATTGCGCTCTCTGAGCGACGGATAGACCGCGGTTGTTGCGAAGGCGTATGGATACTCCGGCACACGCAGGATCATCATGTCGCCCTGGACGACCGCGAAGTCGGGCGCGATGACCGTCTGCCGGATGCTGACCTCCTCCATCAGATTCGTCAGGGCGGAGTGTGAGTAATCGACCGACTCGGCGCCCTGTGAGAGAACGCCCGCAGTTTGCTCGAAGTACTTCTCCTCCTCCGACGGCGTGGCGTCCTTGAGAGCGCGCCGCGCCTCCCTGTCGTAGTAGCCGTGGAGCTGGCAGGTCACGCGGACCTGGGCCGACCCGTCGTCGTTGAGCTGGATGGACAGATACTCTCTCGCGAGGTTATCGTCCGGTTCGAAGTCCGGGATGCGGACGAGTTCGCCCGTGCCGTCGTCGAGCACGACAAACGCCATGTTGCCGCGGCCGTACAACATGAACTTGTATGCCGCGTCGTCGAGTCTCGGGTCGAGGAAGCGATATCCGTCCTCGGTCGGGAGCGCGACGATGAGCTTGTCGAACTGCGCAAGCGTCGGGATCCCCTCGACAAGCGTCGATCGGAGAGCCTTGACGGCGGCCGGATAGGCGTCGATGCCCTGCGAGCGGAGCATGCTGACGAACAGGACCACCTGATCGCGCGTGTCACCGTACAGGTTCGCAAGCACCGCGCTTGCGTCGTTCGGCTCGTATCCACCGAGGCCGAGCTGGAGCGGGATGTACCGGATGTTCGTCGCGACGTCGAGGAAGAGTTCGCGCGTTTTGTCCTCGTCATCGGTGAGTCCCGCGACGACCTCCGCCGCGCGGTCAGCCACCGGGCCTGTCGTCTCGACGTGCGGGTAGAACTGCCCCGCGAAGAACGCGGCCACATCGCCCCACGACTCGTACGAGCTGTAGAGAAGCTTCGGGTAGAGCTCGGTCGCCGCCAGCGTATGCTCCTCGAGCGTTACGCCCGGAACGTCGCGGACCTCCCAGCGATCGCCGCGTTCGCGGACGTCACCCTGGAACCCGACCCAACCCGGCACGAGCTCCGTCTGAAGCTTTGTGTCGCGCGGGGCGTTGATGCGGACCTCTTTGTGGGCGATCGGGTCCGCGGCGGCGAAGTACTCGATGCCGGAGACGCGCCCGTCGACAGTGGGGTCACGCTCCTCCAGAAGCTGGAGCTCCATCGTCGCGTCGCGACCGGCCACAGGGAACGAAACGACCTTCTGAAGAACATTCGCGTAGATCGACGCGCCCTCGAGGAAGGCCGGCGTGACGTCGTTGACCGCGTCCTCTTCGACCTCAACGGCGCGCCCGGTGCTCCGAACCGTGACGCCCTTCACGAGCGATATCCGCTCGGCGTCGCTGTCGTAGATGTAGGACATATTGCTGTACTCCTCACGCCCCATGAGCGTGAGGACCTTCGTCAATGTGTTCCGTTTGACGCTGACCGCACCGTCTTCGCTGATATCGATGAGCTTCTGGATCTTGAGGAAGAGCGCTGATGCGTCCGGGTACTCCTCGAGTCCGGGCGCATCTTCGATGAGTCCCTCGACATCCGTGTCGATCCACTGGCTGCCACACGCGGCCGTCGTCATGAGGGCAAGTGCGGCGAGAATGATGGTCAGGCGCTTCATCTAGCCCTCCTCTCTCTTAAGAACGACCTCGCCGCGCATGGAGCGGCTTGCGAGTCTGGACGCTTCCTTCATCGCCCGGTACTCGACCGGTGAGATCTCCAGCGCGTCCACTCCGAAAACCTTCATGTAGTTCACGACCGCCACACCGTTGTTCTCCACGGCCGGCACGAACTCGTACGCGATCGAGAGGCTGATCGGACCCTGCTCGTAGTCGACCGCGTCCGGCAGGCTCTCAACCACATAGCCGCCCGGCACTTCGATGCTTCCGCGCTCCATCAGCCCGATCGATGTTCCGATGGCGAGCGCATGCTCGCGCTCGGGGAGCTGTGTCAGGCGTCCGACCAGGATCCCCGAAAGGAAGTCGAACGCGCCGGTCGCGGACGGGATCCGGAACAGCAGATACGGATCGGCTTCAAGTGCGTAGTCCTCGATGCGGTAGCCGACGGTCGCCGTCCACGGCTCGTAGAGATTCGCCTCGTCGCTGAGGGTGAACCTCGTGAGCTCTGCGCCCGGGTAGATGCCCTGCACGGACTCGGTCCAGATCTGCTTCATCTGCTCCTCGTTCGTCGTGTCGGCGATCCGCCTGAGGATCATCTCGTAGATGCCCCGCCCTGTGATGACAGCCTCGCCTTCGATACCGCCCGTGTCGTCGAGGACGCCCGTCTCCGCGATGTCGCCGGAGTTGACCGCGGCCGGCCGATGCGGGACCTGGCGGAGCTCCTCGCCCTCAGGCGTGAGGTGGAGCACCCATCGGTCGCCGGCGTAGCTCGCGTCGATCTCACGATGGTGTTCGATCGTCGGATCGAAGTACCGATAGCCGCCTTCGTCATCCTCGATCGCGACGATGCCGTGCTCAAAATAGACGGAGGGGATCTCGGTGTCAGTTTTGAAGCTCGGATTGATCATGACGACCCACGCCTGGACGCCGATCTCGCCGAGCATCGTCACCATGAGCACCGCCTTGTCGCGGCAGATGCCGTACTCCTTCTCGAGCGTGTACGCGGCGAAGTGCGGCTCGAGGAACGCGCCGCGGTCCATCGCCAGACCGAGGTATCGCACGTTCTCCATAATCCAGTAGTGGATGGCCGTGACCTTCTCCTCCGTCGTCTCGAGTCCCGCGGTGAGTTCGGCGGTGAGCTCCCTGACGGAGTCCTCGGAGACGCACTTGGTGCCGAGGAGGTTGTAGCCGAATCTCGAGAGTTCGGGCCACGTGTGGATCGAGGAGACGAGCACGCGCGTCGCGACCTGGCGGAACGGCACCATGCCGATCTCGGGCTCGAGCTGTTCGGTGTTCGCCATGCTCCACCGGTACGTCGTGCGCCCGTCGGCCTCGGACTCCTCGAAATCGAGTTCGCCGTTCTTGACCGCGTGGACGAGCGGCATGTCGGACGGACCGGTCACGCTGACCGAAACGTTGAGGATGGGCGCCGTGTACTGCATGAAGAAGATGCCGCCGTACGCATTCTCCAACAGGGGGGCGCTCGTCTCGACCGTGATGCTCTCGATGGCGTCGCCGACCTCGAGCCCGGGGAAGACGACCGTCTTCTCCCGGAAATCGGACTCGAAGATGTTCATCGCCGTGATCTGAGGCGGCGTTCCATCCGTGATCATGTCCTCGCCAACGACGATCTCGGTCCCGTTGGCCTTGATGATTCGGATGAGGAGGATGTCGTGCTCGGTGTAGCGACGGTGGTATGTGAATGACATATACCCGTTGTCGTCAACGCCTTCCTCGGTGATGATCTTCGTGAGTTCGTGGTCGTACTGGACGTACGAACCGTCGGGTTCGTACTCGATCGTCTTGTGCATGAACACGACGATCTCGTTCGCGTTCGGGTAGTCGCTTATGTCCCCGGCGCTTGCGAGCAGACTTGTCGCATCATCGAGCGTCAGCGGCTCCGGCGCGTCGAGTGCGACGGCCTGGACCCAGAGGAGACAGAGAATCATACCAGCGAGAAGCGGTGTTGCGCGGCGCATGGCGGCTCCTTTCCTGTGTGCGGAGGGGAATGGTTCCCCGTTTTATATGCGGATTCGGCAGTGGCCGGGGTGCTGTCGTCCTGCTGCGCAGGGGACTGCCGTCCCGGACCGAACCCTTATTATGACGGCTCGGGGGCACGCGGGCAAGAGGGGCTGGCATACGCGATGCACTCAATACTGAGAGGAGCGCCGCGTGGCTTTCTCCGTCGGATTTGTGCTACCATCCGGGCAGGCTTCCGAGGATCGTCAACCGACAGGCCCGTCCTGTCGGCACTCGGCAGCTGATGCCTGAAAACCGTCCTGTTACATAGAAAACGAGGTGTGTGAGCGATGCCAACCACTGCGAGTACAATACGAACTCCATGCCGCTACATAGCTACTATAGTGGCAATACTGTTGGTCGTCAGCGCAACCGTCGCGAGCGCCGAACTCGCGACGCCGAGCGCGCCCCCTGAGGGCGAGCTGACGTTCGACATTCCGCTCGACCACTGTCTGGTGCACGACGTCGTCGAACTCAAGATGCAGTTCGTCAGCGGCATCGCGTCATCGGCGGTCGAGGTTGCGAGCGAGCACGGCATGCAGAACGCTGAGACGGTGGTAGGGGCTGCCGGGGAGCTTTCTGCGGTCGCCAACCGCATCTCGGCGAGCATCGAGGTCATCAGCGAGTACGACCCGACGTTCGGCATCGATGGTATGACGCCGCTCATGCCCGCGCAGGGCGCCATCCGCGACACTCTCTTCGGACTCGTCGTCTGGCACGAGACTGTCACCGGGAAGAGCCGGGACATGGCGACCGACCTCGAGCGTATTGTACGTGCGCTCGGCGATCTCGGAAATCGCTCGCTCCGCACGGGACGCGACATCGATCGTGGGACGGTTCCTGTCAACGCGGGAGGCGGGATCGATTACGTGCGCGTGGCGGAGAACACGGCCAGCGTAATGAATGCGATCGCGGAGCTGGAACTCGCAGCCGCAGATGCGGAGAGCGCGGCGGTCGAACTCGAGAGTATCGTCTGGACGATCCGTGACGGCCGCAACATCACGAAGGGTTCGCGCGTCGACCAGGAGTGGGAGAAGGTGCAGTCGGCGACTTCGGAGGTTCGGAGACTGTCCTCGCGCATCGTTCCTGCAGTCGGCACGCTCCAGGGCGCCAACTCCACATTCGTTGGACTCATGTACGCGGTCGACGCGATGTCGGACCACGCTGACATGATCGAGGCGCTCCCGGAGGACGGCCGGGGCATGCGGCATCTTCCGTGGGACGCGATGCGAACCGATGTCTCGATCGTCGAGCCTCTGAAGCTCGACGTGTTCGGTCCTGCCGAGGGCGTCTATCCTCAGGAGGCGCTCGACGAGATGAAGGCGCTTCTCCAGCCGGTCGTCGAGGCGAATCGGCTGCTGGCGGAGCGGGCGGTCGAGTATGCGACCACGCAGGTCGCGCTGCACGAGGACCGCATCGTCGCATCGTACCGCACCGTGGTCGGATATGCGGAAACGCTGAGCGACCGCGACCGCCAGAGCGCGCTCGAGCAGGTCGACGTGCTCCTCAGAACGAATCTGGAGCTTCAGACCGCGCTCGCATCGGCGAGGTTGGCGCGAGAGTGGTACGCGGACGGTGTTGCGAAGCAAATGAGCGGGTACTGCTCGGAGAACAAGGCTCTCATCGCGTACAAGAACGCGTGGATCCACGCGCTGAACGCGGGCGCCGCGGCACAGAGAGCGCTCCGGGAGGCGGGCGCCTGATGATCCGTGGGGTCTTCTTCGACGCCGGCAACACGATCCTCTTTCCTGACTACGAGATCTACAGACGCATCGTCGCCGAACTGGGTGGCGATGCGTCTCTTGATGATGTCGTCGCCGCTGAGGCGTACGCGCGTGCCGCGTTTGACGACGCCGTGTTGCGCGCGCCGGACAGGAATGTCCACGAGTTCTGGCCGGTCTTCTATCAGCCGTTCTACAGACACCTCGGGCTCGAGGGCGACACGGTGGAAACGGCCATCGGGAACACGCGTGCGTTCAATGACACAGACCCCGGCATCTGGAAGATCCCCGTTGAAGGCTTCGATGGGGTCATGGACGAGCTCGACCGGCGCGGTATCGTGACCGGCATCATCTCGAACTCGGACGGCAGGCTCGACCGGCGCATGCAGCAGATTGGCATCCGCGACCGCTTCTCCTTCCTCATAGACAGCGGGGATGTCGGCGTCAGCAAGCCGGATGCCCGCATCTTCGAGGCGGCCCTCGAGCTCGCACAGCTCCCACCCGATGAGGTCATCTACATCGGCGACTACTATGAGGTGGACGTTGTGGGAGCGAGGGGGGTCGGAATGCACGCGGCGCTCTTCGATCCGTACGGCGCCTACGATGACGCGGACTGTGCTATGATGAAGCGGTTCGCGGATGTGCTCGACATCGTCGATGCGCTGTCTGCTTGACTCCGTTGCTGCTCCTGAACCATCTTAGGCGGTACGGTCCGCGACGATAGTACCGCGCTCACTCCAGGTCACGCCGGAGAGGATCATGAATCGATCGTCCTTCATGGTTGGCGGCATAGCCGGGACAGCCGTTGCGACACTCGCCGTCGGCCAGGCCATCGCGGGTGTCCCAACGCCGCTCGCCTGGGTCATCCGCATCGTCACGCTGCTCTTCGCCATCATCATCCACGAGGTCGCTCACGGACTGGCCGCGGAGAGGATGGGGGATCCGACCGCGCGACAGGCGGGTCGTCTGACTCTGAACCCCCTCCCGCACATCGACATCTTCGGGAGTATCATCATCCCCGGCTTCCTGCTCATCAG
>CAZNHF010000134.1:0-7156 GCA_964572375.1 uncultured bacterium
GCCGACCTGTATGAAGCCATGCGCCTCTCTGAGCGTCTCAGCAGAGTAGGCAGGAACGTCAGGCGGGTATCCGGAGAGACGGACCTGCTCAGGAGCGAGCTGGTCTCAAGAACTCCAGAAGATGGCTGACGTTCGCAACAGGCGGTGGGATTTCGCTTTACAAGCAGGGGGAGACGTGCTAAAAGTGAATCGAATCGGCTCGGATGCGCTCCCCGGACAACTGGCTGGCGGGCAAGTCGGATTCGTTTATCTCTATTGGAGGGACATGTCCCGCAACGTGACACCCGCACTTGCGCTCCTCGTGGCCGCGCTGCTGCTCATGGTTTCGGCCGAGGATGTGCGGGCCGCGGACAAGTACGCCGGGGAGTTCCTCACGCACGGCGTCGGCGCTCGAGCCCTGGGGATGGGCAGCGCCTTCGTTGCAGTCGCGGACGATGTGACCGCCGGCTACTGGAACCCCGCCGGCGTTGCCGACATCAGCACGCGCGCAGTGCAGTTCATGCACTCCGAGACGTTCGGGGATGTCGTGAACTACGACACCGGGGCGTATGTTCATCCGCTCGAGGAAGGCAGCGCTGTCGCCCTGACCTACGTGCGTCTGGCCGTGGATGACATACCGTTCACGGACTTTGAAGAGGACGAGGACCGCATCTACTACGACGCAGCGCGCATCTCCTGGGAAAGCGACTCAGAGTCGGCCCTCTTCGTGACATACGCCAGAACGGTCTCGCCCCAGCTCAGGCTCGGAGCGAGTCTCAAGATGATACGGAAGAGCATCGGCGAATTCTCATGCTATGGTCTCGGATTCGATCTCGGCGCGAAGTACGACATCTGGAACAGCGTGACACTGGGAGCCAACATCCAGGACGCGACAACGACCTATCTAGCGTGGGATACGAAGGAGAAGGAGCGCATCTGGCCGACCGCCAAGCTGGGCATGGCGTACGTGCGCGATGTCGCCTCGCTCGGTGGACGCGTCATCGCGGCCGCAGATGCGGATGTCCGCTTCGAGAAGCGCTGGATGGCCGACGAGTACCATGTGGGTGACGTGACCGTCGACACGCACTACGGCATCGAGTTCGTCTACCGCGATGCGGTGGCGGTGCGCGCCGGGCTGGCCATGGGAGAACTGACTGCCGGGGCCGGCGTCGGGATAGGCGGGTTTGTTATAGACTACGCATATGGAAGGCATGAGTATCTGGACTCGAGCCACAGGGTCTCGGCGTCGTACGAATTCTAGCGACCTCGTGAACCCGGTGCCGCGTCCATAGGCTCCCGTCACATGCGCCAGACCGGTGGCGCGACGGAGGCCACTCGAGGAAGCCCCTCGGAAAGGAGAAGCGACAGATGCTGAGAACGGGCAGACGGGCGTGGCCCATCGTGCTGACGGCTCTCGCACTGCTGTGCCTCGGACTCGGAACCGGTTGCGACGGTGTCGAGCGGATGGGACTTGACGACACGCCGCCAACAGGCACGAGCGTTTCCAATCCTGTGGACGGCTCAGCCCTGAACAGCGCTGTGATCAACGTCCGGGGACGTGCGGAGGTCGGTGCGGAGGTCAAGGTCTACGTCAACGATGTGTACGCCGGCACGACAGTCGCTGCCACGGCCGTACCGTACGACGGTGGGCTTGGACGGTACACGGTCGAGAGGGTCGATCTCGGAGTCGAGGGAGTGAAGACGCTGCGCGTCGTCGCTACCGACCTCTACGGGAACGTCGCGGACGATCCCGTCCTGGTTTCGATCGAACTCGACACGACGCCGCCCCCGATCGCGTTCGAGACGATCAATCCTCCGGCAGACATCATCTATAACCCGGATGAGGACCGCTGGGAGACGGGAGTGCCTCGCGTGCGGCTCGTGGGTCGAACCGACACGCTGGCTGCCGGCGCGAGAGTGCGCTACGGCATCAACGCTTTCTCACCGGATTCCACCTACGCTTTCCCTGCGGGTGCCGGGTTGCCGGACTCGCTTCGCTTCTGGGTCCCCATGACGTCTCCTACGTTGACGTCGGCGAACCCGGACAGCGAGATAACCTACGCCGTCGAAGCCTTCGACTACGCGGGCAACGTGTCCGGTGTCCCCGTGGACATCTACTGGAACGCTGAGGGCAAGGACACGGTATTGACCCACATCGTCATCGATGAGCCGCTGTCGTTCCAGGACTACATAGTGGGACAGTCGGGTATGATGGTCGCTGTCGGCTACCAGGCTCCCGTCTGGGCCAACTACGTCATCGGCATCCGCTACTTCATCGGCAACGATGGATTGACCGACCCGATCAATCCGCAGACCCCGACGACGAAGCCGTTCACGGCATGGGTGTGGCGTCCGACCATCGATGCGACCCCGCGCCCGGGTGTACTGGCCAACGACGGCATGAACTCCGGCGCGCAGTATCCGGAGATGGACTGGCTCGTACTGATGCTCCCGAACGCGGTCGACATCAGCAGCAACGCGCACTTCCCGAACAAGTACTTCTTCGTCGGTCTCGAATGGGAGAACAGGAACAACCCGCCGATCGGTGTCGACGCAACAGTGGGCGAGGTCGACTTCACCTCCTGGCGGTTGCCCTGGTACCCGCCGTGGGAGCTCCTGGATACATCGGACGTGATGATCGAAGCGATCGTCTCCGATATCCCGGCGATTGCTGAGGCCCGCACTGCGACCATCCGTGTGGGTGAGATCTACCACCGCACCGAATAGCAGCGGCAGAACGAAGCAGCGTGCTGTAAGAGAAGAAGCCCCCCGACCTGCGAAGGGTCGGGGGGCTTTCTGTTGCGCTCCAGATGTTCTGCGTCAATCCCGGGAGGAGCCGAATCTCAGCGCGCTGCCCTGACTGACCGGGTTTCGATCCTACATCGGTATCTTGATCGTGTCACCGGGGTAGATCCTCGAATGCCATCCAAGACCGTTGGCGCTGAGAACCATTCTCGTGCTCCTGCCGTGGCGGCGCGCGATAGACGACACGGTGTCGCCTCTCCGCACGCGGTAGTACGTATAGTTCTCGGAGGATCGGTGCTCGCCGATGGCGTCCTCAGGACCGATGGGGATGATCACGTAGTCGCCGGGGTAGATGCGATGCACGTTGGTGATATCGTTGACACCCATGACGGCGCTGACGCTCGTGCCATAGGCGCGCGCAATACCCGAGAGAGTCTCGCCGCGGGTCACTTTGTGGCGGGTCCACGTCACGCGCTCCTCGGGAGGAATGCTCTCGATGGCGGCGACGCAAGCCGAAGCAGTTCCCACGGGGATGCGGACCGTGGTGGAACCAGCCGACGGCGGCGTGCACCACCGGCGGATGGCCGGGTTCATCTCCCGGATGGTCTCGGTACTCACGCCGGCGGCATCGGCAATCACGCCGAGGTCCGTAGCGTCCGAGACCTCGATGCTGTCGTATGCCAGTTCGTCCCCCGAGCACCGCTCGAATCCGTACGCTGTCGGGTCGCGAACAATGAGCACGGCGGCCATGAACTTCGGTACGAAGTCCTCGGTCTCGCGCGGAAGATCGAGACACCAGTAGTCGGGACAAGAGGGAGTCTTCCTCTGCGCCCTGGAGACGCGCCCCTCACCGGCGTTGTAACCGGCCAGCGCAAGCTCCCACGATCCGAACATTTCATAGAGCATGCTGAGGTAGTCCGCCGCGGCGTACGTCGCTTTCTCAGGGTCACGACGCTCGTCGACCCACCAGTCGACTCGCAGATCGTGGATCTTCGCCCTGCTCGAGATGAACTGCCACATCCCGACCGCGTGCGCGCGTGAGTAGGCCTTCGGGTTGAGACCGCTCTCGATCATGGCCAGACAGAACAACTCGCTGGGAAGCTCGTTCTCAGCGAGGATTCGCTCCACCATGGGTCGATACTTCGGCTCTCGGGAAAGCCAGCGAGCCATGACGGGACGCCCGCGGCCCTGGAAGTAGTCGAGCCACTTCTGAACCCGGCTGTTCATCTCAACGGGAATCTGCTGTGCTGCGACGGCGGACTCGCGAGACTCACTCAGTGTTCTTCTGACCACCATAGTATCGCGGTGAGCGCTCGCCGCGGGAGGGGGAGGAGCAACATCCACGACAGGAGCTCGCACATAACCGCGCCGACTGAGGATCTCAAGGAAGTGATCCGCCCGGGAGGCCAGCGACGCCCGCCAGGACTCGAGTTCGTCCGATTCTGCTCGAGTTCCGTTTCCGAGCACGGCCGCCGTCCGGTCGAGAAGGGTTCCGGCCTCATCCCAGTCGTCCTCGACGTAGTGCGAGAGCGCGCGGCGATAGAGCTGCTCGGCGACAGCCAGTGAATCGGCAGAGAGAGGCTGTGTTGAGGATGGCGCGGACCGACCAGGGTCGGTCCCGGCGTCGGGGGCCGTGAAGGCGCAGCCGGACGCGAGAATCACAAGACCTATGAGGAGCAGGGTTAGTTGTCTCATGGTCGGACAGGATATCCTCAGAGCCACGCTCACGCAAGCGGAAACCTGCGCAACCCGGATTCGTTTGATGGGAAGTCTACAGAGCCCGCCGTTGACTGTTCCTTGACTATAGTCTATTATTTTGATGTTCGGGAATAGTCTCCGCAAACCCCGAGGCGACGATGATGCGGCGCGCAAAGCTATCCTACGACGAACTCGTGCATCGCCTGATACCGGTGCGATATCTCGATGAGACGGGACTCGAGCTCTACCGGCGGCTTGCTGCGAGCCGCGGCACCGAGGAACGTCAACGCGCGGCCTCGGATCTCCTCGATCGGCTCTGCGACCTCGGGTACATGAAGCTCGTCAACCGCGATGTGGTCGGCGGGGTCGTCAGATCCACCTACCGCAATCTCGTGTCGCTCGACACGCTGACCCTCTCGACACCTGCGGCTGTCGCCGCCCAGCCGCCGCGCGATGCGAACACGGCCGATACCGAGGACCACGCGGACCGTGTCGGCGACGAAGGCGGCCGCACGACAGAAGCAAACTCCACTCCCCGGACACCGACTACGCCGGTCGACGAGGGAGCCATCCCCCTGTCCATCCTTGAGACGATCACGGCGTCCAGTCGCAGAGTGGACCTCGCCGGCCCGCTCGGGTATCTCCACGAGTTCCTCGACGAGACTCTCCACGGCGATCACGTCAAACTCCGCCTCTCCGACAACCTCATGGCGTCCCAGGCGAACAGCCTCGTGGACATCGAGGACATTATCGCAACATCCGATGACGAGACGGTCTGTCCGCCCGCTCTGCGCGAACGCGTCGAGCGCGACGCGACTGCACTCCACGCCGGAAACATCGCGAGTGACGACCGGTTCATTGGCCATGGGACGGAGGCTCCGAGAGGTTCCATCATCGTTGCGCCGCTCAAGGCAGAGGCCTATGTGTACGGGACGCTCGAGGTCTGGAGCCGCCGCTCTGAAGCGTTCACCCGTGGTGACGTCGCGACGGTGGCCTTCGTGGCGGAATTCGCCGGTGGTCTCATCAGGAGACGCCTCGAGATCGAGGAACTCATCTCCGTCGACCAGACGACGCAGATCCACAACCGGCGCTACTTCGATGAACAGCTCATCCGGGAACTCGAGCGGAGCAAGCGCACGGGGCACCCGATGTCGCTTCTCATGATCGACCTGGACGACTTCAAACAGGTGAATGACTCATACGGACATGCGGCCGGCGATAGCGTCCTGAGACAGGTGGCCCGTCTTCTGCTCGAAAACGCTCGCGCGGTGGACATCGTTGCCCGCTACGGAGGTGAGGAGTTCGCCGTCATCCTGCCGCGAGTCACCCGGGAAAGCGCCCTGACCGTGGCCGAACGAATGCGCTCCAGCGTCGCCGCGCACGAGTTCATCACGGGCATAGCTCCCGAGCCGCTTCGCGGATTGACCATCAGCGTCGGAGGCGCCCTCTACCCTCTCGACGCGAACACGAAGAGCGAACTGATGGACCGTGCGGACCGCATCGGCCTCTACGAAGCGAAGCGCGGCGGCAAGAACCGCGTCGTCTTCTGGGAGGACACTCTCAAAACATGATCACCACGCTCAGTCTGCTCGACGCACTCGGTGCGGCGGACGCGCGCATGGTGACGTTCGTCGGAGCCGGCGGCAAGACGAGCGCGATCCTGCGTGCTGCCGGCGAACAGACGTCACGAGGACGCACCGTCATTGCGACGACGACCACACTCGTCGGGGATAGGCTTGCGTCGTGCGGGGTTCACGAGGTCGTGCGCGGCGGAGCGGTCTCCCACGCGGCGGTGGCCGACCGGCTCGTGGCGCAACTCCGCGAGACCGGGGTCGTGTTCCTCCATGCGGGGAGGAGAGAGGACGGCAAGTTCGCAGGCGTGCCGCCAGGACTGCTCGACACGCTCACCGCGCTCCGCGCGGCGGACTGCATCCTCGTCGAGGGAGACGGGGCCCGTGGTCTCCCCATCAAGATGCCCGACCGGCATGAACCCGTGATTCCCGGCAGCTCGGACATCGTCGTACCCGTGGTCGGGATGAACGCGCTCGATCGGCCCATCGTCGAGGGCAGCGTGCATCGCCCGAGGCTCTTCGCAAGCCTCGGGACCGGTCAGACCGTAACCCCCGCGATGATCGTGACGCTCCTTGCCTCGGAGACCGGGGGAATGCGACATGTGCCGCCCGGCGCGTTCGTTCGCCCGCTCCTGAACAGAGCGGGGGGAGCACCGGGCGATCTTGCGGAAACGATCGCGCGAGAGCTGCTGCGCGCGGCCCCATCGACCCTCGACCGCGTCATCGCCGGCGACGTTCAGGGCGGGCAGCTCCGCGTCTACGAGAGGCATGAGACCGTATTCGACCGCGGGGGAGAGACACCGGCCGAGCGGAGTTGACAACGGGCGTCACATCGGTCATCCTTCTCGTGCAGCAGATTTGATCCGTGTTCCGACCGCGAGCGGCCGGGCGGGGAGTATCGAACCCCTTCAAGGAGGGCTCATCGTGGCGAGAGCCTATGTCAAGATCAACGCGGCAGCCGGGAAGGAGCGCGCCGTCAGAGACGCGCTCATGAAGCGGCCAGAGGTTCAGTCGGCGGACCTGACGAGCGGCGACCAGGACATCATCGCCCTGGTCTGCTCGGACAGTTTCGATGAGCTCCTCGATCTCACGCTCAACCAGCTCCGGACCATCGACGGCGTGACGGGCACCGTGACGAACCTGATCATCGACAAGGACGACGA
>CAZNHF010000135.1:0-7137 GCA_964572375.1 uncultured bacterium
GAGCACCACAGTCAGTATACGAAGCCTGGATCAGCGAGTGGGGCAATATACAAGGTGACGCGTCGTATCAAACCGGAGGACTAGCCAATGCGGGGAGGATACCAGCCGGCGAAGTATCAGGTGTTCGACTTCATGGAACTCGTGATGGCCGCGCTCACCTTCGCAGCTGCGGTTCTCACTATCTGGAGCTTCTTCGCCGACCAAGCCAGCTGGATCACGATATCCGGTTTCGCGCTGCTTCTGGGAGCCTTGGGGTATATCTTCAACAAGGCTCGGAAGCTGCGGGCATTCTCGCTGGACAGGCTCCTCGTGTTCTCCAGAACCTTCCATGCTTTCTCGCACATGATCCGTGATGCGTACACAGTGCTGGGACGCGCATGCCGAAAGACCAACATCTCTGAGGAACACCTGAGAGGGATGGCTGAACTGACAGCGCAGCGCACCATCGATCTCATCTCAGAAGCACTCACTGCGTCGACCGGGTATGACGTGTGCGTGTCGATCAAGTACTTCCCTCAACAGAAACCAGGTGATCATGATGGCCCCACCAATCCGGATGACTTCTACGTGAAGACGCTGTGCAGGAGCTCCAATTCCGACCCGCGGCGGCCGTCTGATTTGCTGTACCGCGTGGGCGACAACACTGAGTTCCATCAGATCATGGTGGAACGCAGTGCGGACTTCTGCGCCCAGGATCTCGTGGAGTACCAAGAGGCAGTCAGAGGAACAGGGAGACCATATAGGAATTCCGTTCTGGAGTGGAAGGACTTGTACAGGGCGAGGATTGTCGTTCCCATCCGAATCAGCAACGCCGCCCTTGGTGATCAGCTCGATGATGGCGGGTTCGAGCTTCTGGGCTTCCTGTGCGCCGATTCGGAGTCCACATCGGCCTTCCAGCGAAGTCAGATGTCCGCATACTGCGACTTCCTCAAGGCCTTCGCAGACGCACTCTATCACTACTTCGAACGCTTGTACTACGGGATTCGCAACGCCTAGCAGCAGAGGAGGCTGTGCATGGATTGGAACCCGTTCGAGATGTTCTGCAGACACTCGGACGTCAACGCTCACGTCACCACCAAGACGGAGCCAGATGCTACGTACACCATCAGGATGCTGTTTGCGGACAGTCTGACTGTGCGAACACTCGACTTCAAAGATGTGGATGGAGCGGTGCCGAAGGAACTGCGAGCGACGCAGTGTGAGCTCAAGTTTGACAAGTGAGCCTGACGTCGCTCTCGTCGCCCCGGAACTGCCCGGTTCGCGCGTCACCTGGCTGGCGCCCGCGGCTGAAACGCGATTCATTAGGGGGACGCTACATTGAGCTTGGATATCTTCACCAGTGATGCACTCATCACGTGGGCCTTGATTGGCGCCGTGATCGCTCATGTAGTGTGGACCATGGGTGTCGTCGCCGGACGTGCAGTGACCCGCGGCAGGAAGGCAACTGATGGTTTGCGGGATGAGACTGGCCCGTTGCTCAGAGGCATCGTTGGGCGGCTCGGCGCCGTTGCTCTCGTCTGGCTGCTACTGTGCGGAACCAGCGTTTTCGACATCCGCGATCACTTCACGAGGTCGTTCGTTGTTGGCTTCAGTGTATTGGTCGCCGTCGGGTGCGTGGATCTGCCTCGGCTGCGGGTCATCCCACTCAGCTGGTCGATCATCTACGGAGGGTTCTTCGGCGCTCTCTACTACGTTCAGGGCTTCGAGTCGATACTCTCGTCGCGCGTGTTGGTGCTTGAGTTCACTAAGCTGACGATGCAGTCGACAGCGGTGATCGGGACGGTTCTCGGTGTATGCATGACGATTCTGTGGCAGATGTCACCGGACCATCTTCAGGGGCTCGACCTCGAGCCGAACGCAAACGTCAGCTACAAGCAGGTGAACGCGTACCGTGGCTTCTCCGCGCTGTACATGCTTGTGCACTTCGTGTTCATCTTCGTGGCAATCTGCGGCGGCCTTCTGCATCCGTTGGCAGAGGCTCTGGGCATCACATTGGGCAGCACCCCCTAGCAGGCGTTTGCAGTTGTCGGACTGGCTTGTCACGCTCGCTGCTGAAACGCGGTTCGCTAGACGTCAAAGGAGGAGAGGAATGAAGACACTTCTGGCTGTCGTGCTGGTTTGCCTGCTGGCAACGTTGGGGTGCACTGTCTCGGAGGAGTCTCCTCAGGCGTCCACTCCAGAGAGCGATTCGCCTATCGTCCAGCAGGTAGACGATGAGGTGAAGCAGCAAGAGGTCAAGGCGCAGCCGTCCATCCCGGCGGACGTGTCGTACACGATTTCGGAGACCGACGTCTTGCCCGGCGTGAAGCGAAGCTTGACGGTTCGCCTCAACAAGAAGGTGTCGGAGGCGGTCCTGCGTGCCATAGCACTGGAACTCAGAGGACGCGACAGCAGGTCGTTCGATCGGACCTTCATCGTATACTACCTCCCGGGCATGGATCTGGGTGCTGGTGCCTGGGCGACCACTCACTTCAATCCGACGCTCGATGTGAAGATCCTGGGGCTCACATCGGGGGAGGAGACTGTCCTCAAGAAGGCCTCACCGAAGAGTGGGCGCGAGGTCCTCGGTGAGTGGATTGACGACAGACCGTACGTGGCGAGCCGCATCACGCTGTACCGTGAGAACGGAGCTCTGCACGTCTCGTTCGCTTTCAAAGATGGGAGTGTCTGGGACAACGTGGTCCGAGAGACATCGTCCTCGCTGGGGCGCCGGTTCGATCCTATTGAGGGTTCAGCAAGCGGCGATCATTGGATCATTGATTCGAGCGGCAATCTGCTGGAGCGAGACTCGGAAGGTCACATCGCGACTGCGCACGGGGCTTGACGCCCACAACTGAAACGCGTTTCATGAGCCGGAGCGGAAGCAGGGCAGACAACAATCCACGGCTCTCGTCGGAGGGTTCAGACCATGATCGACCGTATCAGGCAAGGCGTTCTCGCCGCCCTCGTGGTTTGCGTGTCGCTCGTGGTCGGGGCGTGCGCCACCGTGGGGCGGGACTTTCCGGTAGACAGCGTGATTGACATCCAGATCGACGAGACGACGCAGGCACAGATCCGCGAAACGTTCGGGCCTCCATGGCGGGTGGGCATAGAGGATGGGCGAACCACGTGGACCTACGGCAAATACCGCTACCGTCTGTTCGGCGAGCCCAGCACCACGGACCTGGTCGTCAAGTTCGATTCGACGGGACACGTCGCGTCCTACTCTTTCAGCACGACGGAACATGAAGGAGAGGAGCAATGACCAAAGGCTTGCAGGAGATCGCCAACAGGCTGCTCCATGTCGATGCGGACAAGCTGACCGACAGGGAGCGTCGTGTCATTGAGCACTTCACCGAGCGCGACCGAATCAGCCGCAACACCAACAGGGAGTTCACTGCACAGCTCACTCGCGGGCAGCGGGTGGCGGATCGCGTGGCAGCGTTCGGTGGGTCCTGGTTGTTCATTGGGCTGTTCGGGCTCATTCTCGTATCATGGATAGTGCTCAACGCACTCGTCCTCGCCCGGCGAGACGCAGCGTTCGATCCCTATCCGTTCATCCTGCTGAATCTCTTCCTTTCGATGCTCGCGGCAGTCCAGGCCCCGGTCATACTCATGTCTCAGAACCGACAGGTGGCGAAGGACAGGATCGATGCTGCGCATGACTACGAGGTCAACCTGAAGGCGGAGCTGGAGATCCTGACCCTTCACGAGAAACTGGACGGCCTGCGCGAACAGCAGTGGGGCGAACTCATTGCTCTTCAGGAACGACAGATCGACTTGCTTCGCAAGCTCCTTGCAGCGAGCGGAATCGATGCGGACGGGAGCGTGCCAACCGAGGGCACGACCTAGCCGGTGCACGCAGCCTCGTGGGATACCGACGGGGACGACCCGCAGGGCGCTCTGGACGCCATCCACTGTGGGAGAGTCTCGTGGGCGTTTGGGAGGAAACCGACGGCGAGATCGTCGGTGTGGCCACGATCGGGCACCTGGAGCCGCTGGGCACGCAGTCGGCGTAGGCGCCCGGATGCCGGTCCAGTGGAGATCGCGCAGACCGAACAGGCACCCGTCCACCCGAGGGGAGGTTCGGCGAATGAAATGCATCAGAGTTGCTTTGGGGTCGAACGACGGTGCCACTATTGTCGATACCCACATGGGTGATACGTTGAGTTTCCGCATCTACGATCTCTTTGAAGACTCCAGCGCAGAGTTCGTGGAGAAGAGAGACAACCCGACGGTGGGCGGAGAGCACGGGAAGGCCGAGAAGATGCAAGCGATCGCAGCCATGCTCAAGGATGTGGACGTCCTCGTGGCCAGGCGAATCAGTCCGAACTTCCGGCGGATCGCTGAGACGATGAAGCACCAACCCGTGGTCGTCGGAGCCGAAACGATAGAGGATGCACTTGCTCGTCTGCACATGGACTTCGACACGATCTGCGAGCTGACGGAGAGGCGGAGAAGGGGAGAGCGCTTCGGCACGATACCGGAGCTGTAACTTCGGAACACGCGCGTGAGCACTACTCACGTACGTGTCGCCGATACAACGGAGGTGACGCGATGATGCCGGTGGGCGGAGGTCACAGCATGGGCTCGGGCGGACTCTGCATCTGTCCGAAGTGCGGAGCAGAGGCTCCACACCAGGCAGGGACGCCCTGTCAGGAGATGACGTGCCCGAAGTGCGGTGCGAAGATGCTGCGCAAGGGCTGAGAACACCACGAGATGCTCAAGCGCAAGAAGAAGTGACGCTGAGGTGTCTTGTCTGCATTTCACGCCGGCGGCACGCGACGGCTTCCGGAACTTCGCTGAACATCAACCAGTGCTCTCGCAGAAACCCCGAATAATTCATGGCCCCACTCTCACTATTGAGTTAGATTGATCTGTTGGATTGCTCCTAATTGGGTCCCGATAGGGACCCTTTCACAGTCCCAATCATAGGCTCAATCGTGAGGTGCACCATGAAGTCCACAGACGTACTGGTCGTCGGCAGCAGCGCGGCCGGTCTGGTCGCGGCCGTGACCGCGAAGACCGTCAACCCGGACAAGACCGTCACGGTCGTCAGACCGGAAGAGGTGACACTCGTTCCGTGCGGCATTCCCTACGTGTTTTCCACAGTGGAGACGACGGACAACAACATCATGCCGTCAGAGAAGATGTTCGAGAAAGCCGGCGTCGAGCTGGTCATCGGCACGGTCACGGCGATCAATCGGATGCAGAAGCTCTGCACGCTCGCAAGCGGAGATGAGATCGCCTACAACAGACTCGTGCTGGCAACGGGATCGTCACCGGTCGTGCCGAGCTGGCTCAAGGGCGCGGAACTCGGCAACGTCTTCACCGTGCCGAAGAACAAGGTCTACCTCGACGCGATGCAGGCGAAGCTCGCCGACTGCGCGAAGGTCATCGTCATCGGCGCAGGGTTCATCGGCGTCGAACTCTCCGATGAGCTGACGGCGGCCGGACACGACGTAACGCTCGTCGAGAAGTTGCCGCACGTCCTGGCCCTCGCGTTCGACGAGGACATCGCCGTGAGAGCGGAGGAGGTTCTCAAGGCGCGCGGCGTCAAGCTGAGCACGGGTGTCGGCGTCAAGGAGATCCAGGGGAACGGCAGCGTCACCGGAGTTCTGCTCGAGAACGGCGACGTCCTCGAAGCTGATGCCGTGATCCTGTGCGTCGGTTACCGACCCAACACCGAGCTCGCTGTGCAGGCGGACCTCACGGTCGACGCCAGAGGCGCCATCCACGTCGACGAGTACATGCGGACCGACGATTCGAACATCTTCGCGGTCGGCGACTGCGCAGGCAAGACCGACTTCGTGACGCGCAAGCCGAGCCCCGTGATGCTGGCCTCGACCGCGTGCGCCGAGGCGCGGACGGCCGGCATCAACCTCTTCAAGCTCTCCGTCATCAAGACCTTCAGCGGCACGATCTCCATCTTCGCAACGGCGCTCGGCGACACCGGTTTCGGAGTCGCCGGTCTCACCGAGGCCAGAGCAAAGGAAGAAGGTTTCGAGGTCGTCACCGGCGTGTTCGAGGGTGTAGACAAGCATCCCGGGACGCTGCCGGGCGCCCACAAGCAGTTGGTCAAGCTCATCGTAGGCAAGGAATCCAACGTCATCCTCGGTGGAGAGGTCATCGGCGGTCTGTCAACCGGCGAACTGACGAACCTCATCGGGTTCATTATCCAGAACAGAATGGACGTCAACGCGATCCTGTCGGCCCAGATCGGCACCCACCCTCTTCTGACGGCGTCGCCCGCAGGCTATCCACTGCTCAAGGCCGCCGGGATGGTCTCCAAGAAGAGCCTGGGACTCATTTCGTAGGTCGCGTCGTGCGGCGGGCTCCGGGCTGCACCGGGGCCCGCTGCGCCCGCGCACGTCCCCACAGCACGTCTCCTCAAGCACTCCACACACCCCGCGAACCGTGCACACGGTTTGCGCATCTGTCTAAGATATGGTAAAATGGGTAATTGGCTCGTCCCGCAGGGGTGAGGTGGATATCTGCGTCACGCATTGGAGGCTCGGATGACACGCATGTGGAGTGAGACTCTCAGGAGAGACAGATTGCGTACGGCCGGACTGGTCGTGCTGACAGCGGTCCTTGTCTGCGGAGCCGTCACCGTCGCTTCGGCCGCGCCGATGCAGGGGCAGACCGTCACGATCCGGCAGCCCGACGGGACCACGGTGGATGTGCGGGTGTGGGGTGACGAGTACTACGCGCACGGCGAGACTGTGGACGGGTACTCGGTGACGCGCGACTTCGATACGGGCTATCTGTCATTTGCCACGCTGTCGGCCGACGGAGACGAGCTTCTCTCGACCGGCATCCCGGCGGGGGAGCAGCCGCCGGTCGGACTCGAGAAGCATGTGCGAATCGCGAAGGACGCGGCCGCCAACGTAGCCCGCCGCTCCCGCGAGGATTTCATCAGGCGCCAGCTTGCCACATTCGAGACCCCGCCACGCGCGGACCGCTCGGGCACGACAACGGGCGAGGTCGTCGGCATCACGCTGCTCATCGACTTCTCGGACGACACCGCGACCATCGCCGCCGGAAACTTCGACGACTACTGCAATAAGGAAGGCTACTCGGGCTACGGGAACAACGGCTCCGTCCGCGACTACTTCTACGATGTCTCCGAGGGAAACCTCACGTACACGAATTTCG
>CAZNHF010000136.1:0-7109 GCA_964572375.1 uncultured bacterium
GGATCAAGAATTTCACGATGAACGAATGGTTCTTCGCAGGGCACTTTCCGCGGCATCCGATCGTGCCGGCCGTGATCCTGGTCGAGGCGATGGCGCAGGTGGGTGGTTTTCTGCTGCTGTCGCGTGTCGATCCGGCCGCGGAGAAGCTCGCGTACTTCGGCGCCATCGATCACGCGAAGTTCAGGAGGCCTGTATTCCCGGGCGACACAGTGCGTTTCGAGATGGAGCTTCTCAGGCTGAGAGGCGGTACCTGCAAGATGCGCGGTACGGCATACGTCAAGGGCGTCGTTGTTGCCGAGGGCGAGTTCTGGTCGCGGGTCGTTGACCGCTAGGCGGAGAGATACATGACCCAGATAGACGCGAGAGCAGTGGTGCATGAGAGCGCGAAGCTGGGCGACGGCGTTGTCGTTGAGCCTTTCGCCATCATCGGTCCCAACGTGACCGTTGGGAAGGATACGAAGATCCGGTCGATGGCGCTGATCGACCGGGACACCGAGATAGGCGAGAGCAGCGAGATCTGCCACGGCGCTGCCGTCGGAGGAGATCCTCAGGACCTCAAGTACGCAGGCGAGCGGACGTTCCTGCGCATCGGTGACCGTACGGTCATCAGAGAGTTCGCGACGCTCAACCGCGGCACCGGTGAGGGAGGGGCCACCGTCGTCGGGAACGACTGCCTCATCTGCGCCTATGCGCACGTCGCGCACGACTGCGTCGTCGGGGACCATGTTGTGCTCGTCAATGTCGTCAACCTTGCCGGCCACGTTCACGTGGAGGACTACGCGTTCATCGGAGGTTTGACAGGCGTGCAGCAGTTCGTGCGGATCGGTGCGCACGCGTACATAGGCGGAGCCAGTCGCGTGATGAAGGACATCCCGCCCTATTTCAAACTCGGCGGCGTCCCCACACGGCCGATCGAGGTGAATACGGTCGGTCTGATGCGTCGCGGTTTCGGTGAGGAGGCGCTCGCTGCGCTGAGGCAGTGCTATCGACTGCTCTATCTGTCCGACCTCAATACCACACAGGCTATCAAGCGGATACGCGAAGACGTCGTGGAGACCGAGGAGGTCCGGCGGCTCATCGCGTTCATTGAAAATTCGTCGCGCGGCATCATCAAGTAGCTGGCGGCGCTTTCGAACGCCGCGTGACCCGTCTCTTGAGGGGCACTCTCTCACGCGCCCCACACGGGGCGGGCTGCGTCGGACCCCGTAAGGGGGCTCGACGCTGCAGCAAGGGGGATGACATGCTGAAGGTAGGCGTGATCGGCACGGGTCACCTCGGGCGCTACCACGCGCGCGTCTACTCGGAACTTCCGGAGTGCGAACTCGTCGGCGTCTACGATACGGACGACGAGCGGGCAGCGGCCGTCGCATCGGAGTACGGCACGACCGCACTCCTGACGATGGATTCGCTCATCGGAGCGGTCGAAGCGGTCAGCATCGCGGTTCCGACGACGGCTCACCATGAGGTCGGCATGACGTGCCTCGAGGCAGGCGTGCACGTTCTCATCGAAAAGCCGATCGCATCGACCGTGGATCAGGCGCGCGAGCTCGTTGAAGCCGCGCGGAAGCGCGATCTGCGCATCCAGATTGGTCACATCGAGCGTTTCAACCAGGCCACGCGGGCGGCTCTGACGGTGCTCCACGAACCGAAGTTCGTGGAGGCGCACCGACTGGGCGTCTTCGTTCCCCGGGGCACCGACGTCGCGGTGGTGCTCGACCTGATGATCCACGACATCGACCTCATCCTGTCGGCGGTCGGTTCGCCGGTCGTGCGGATCGACGCCGTCGGGGTTCCCGTGCTCTCATCGAACATCGACATCGCGAACGCGAGGCTCACGTTCGAGGACGGCTGCGTGGCGAACGTCACGGCGAGCCGCGTTTCGCGCGAGCGGATCAGGAAGATACGCTTCTTCCAGGACGACGCGTACGTCAGCGTCGACACAATGAAGCCGGCCGTCGAGGTAATCCGCCGCAAGGACGTCCCACAGGAGCTGCTTCTCAAGGTAGCGAGCGGCGAGATAGAGGGCGGACTCGAGAACATCGTCGAGCTGGAGCGACCGGAGATGGATGGAGCCGACGCGCTCGAACTCGAGCTGGCGGCATTCGCGCGCGCCGTGGCCGACGGCTCTCGCCCCGTGGTCGATGGCGAGGACGGCATGAAGGCGCTCGAGGTGGCTCTTGAGATCATGAGGCAGATCGGCCTCAAGGGCGGGGCGTAGCCCCGGCCGTCCCATCCTCTGGTTCCCGGATCGGATCATGGACATTCGCGGCACCTCCGTCATGATCGTCGCCGGCGAGGCGTCCGGCGACCTGCACGCGTCGAAGCTCGTCTCCGAGCTCACCGCGATCAATGGTGACGTCCGGGTCTTCGGCGTAGGCGGCGACAGAATGCGCGCGGCCGGCGTCGAAATCCTGCACCATGCGGACGAGTTTGCGGTCACCGGGCTCGTGGAGGTCGTCGCGCACATCCCGAGGCTTCGAAGGGCGATGCGCGGCCTTCTTGACGAGGCGCGAGCCCGCGGTGCGGTGCTCGCCATCCTCGTCGACTATCCCGGTTTCAATCTGCTCCTCGCGCGACGGCTCAAGGCTATCGGGATTCCCGTCTTCTACTACATCAGCCCTCAGGTCTGGGCCTGGGGCGAGAGACGCATCCGCGCGATCGCGCGCGACGTGGATCGGATGGCCGTGATCCTCCCATTCGAGGAGCGGTTCTATCGTGACCGTGGCGTGTGCGTCGACTTTGTTGGGCATCCGCTTCTTGAAGAGGCGGCGCTCGCCGAGCCGGGTCCACCGAAGAGACTTCCGGAAGGGGCGCCGGTCATCGGGATTCTGCCGGGCAGCCGGCCGAACGAACTCGCCCGGCACATGCCGGTGATGCTGCGTGCGGCAGGCATTCTACGCACACGTCTCCCGAACGCCAGGTTCCGTCTCGGACTCGCCGGCGACGCCGATATTGGTGAGGCGTTTTCCGGCGTGGCCGGCGATCAGGTGGAGATAGCTCCACCCGGCGCGGCGTACGACATCATGCGCGAATCGACCGCGCTGATCGTCTCGTCCGGAACGGCGACGCTCGAGGCCGCGTGCTTCGGCACGCCGATGGTCGTTGTCTACAAAATGCAGCCCGTGTCATTCGCGGTCGGACGCCGACTTGTCCGGATTCCCGACATCGGGCTCGTCAACGTCGTGGCGGGGGAGCGGATCGTTCCCGAACTCGTGCAGGGGGATGCGACTGCGGAACGGATCGCGGGTGCGGTGGAGTCGCTGCTCGGTGACCGAGAGGCCTACGCGGCGCTCTCTGCGCGGCTCGTGGAGGTCTGGCAGACGCTTGGAGAACCGGGCGCGAGCGGACGGGCCGCTTCGATCGCCGCAGCGATGCTCGACGGGGGTGGAGCGTGAGCGGACGCGCGCGGGCACGATCGGTCGGCCGCAGCACCGAGCTGGGCTTCGGCGACAGGCTGCTGGTCGGGCTTGTTTCCGCGGTGGGACCCGCCGTGGTCCGGCTGCTCGGTGCGACCTGGCGCGTACGCAAGGTGAACGCGGGAGTCGTTGACGCCATCCGCGAGTCGGGCAGGCCCGCCGTGTATGCGTTCTGGCACTGTTACATTCTGCCGCTCGGATACACGCACCGCGACAGAGGGATCGTCGTGCTCTCCTCGTGGCACCGTGATGGCGAGATCAGCAGACGCATGATGGAGGCGCTGGGTTTCATGGTCGAGCGCGGCTCGACGACGCGCGGCTCCGTCCGCGGTCTCATCAGGATGGTCGGGCGTGCACGCGAAGGGCGAGATGTGGCCGTTTCGCCCGACGGGCCGAAGGGGCCTGCCCGGGTCGCGCAGACAGGCGTCGCGTTTCTGGCGCTCAAGGCAGGTGGTTTGCTCCTTCCCGTGGCAGTGGGCGCCGATCGCTTCCGCAGGCTCTCGAGCTGGGACAGGTTCATGGTTCCTTCTCCTTTCGCGCGCGTCGTCGTGCTGTACGGAGATTCGATCGGCGTCGCCGACAATGACGATCTTGGAGCGGTCACCGCGGCGTTGGCTGTCGAACTCGAGCGCCTGAGCGAGCGAGCACAGGCGATCGCGTTGGGGGATCCCTGCGACGACGGGCGCGGCGCCGACACGGGCGATCGCACGGAGGGCCGGCCGGGTGTCTGAACTGAGAACATGGATTCCGTTCGCGTACAGGGCGTACCGGCTTGCGACCTGGATCGTCTGGTGTTTCGCGTGGGTCTGGCTGCGCTGGATGCGGTCGAGAAGCCAGGAGTGGCGCGAGAGGCTGGCAGTCGACCTTCGAGGGGACCCCGGTGGCGTGTCGTCATCACCGGAGCAGGGACCCGTCTGGGTGCACGCAGCTTCCGTCGGTGAGGTCGCAGCGGCGCTGCCGTTCGTGCGCGTGCTTGCGGCGCGCGGCACAGCCGTGTGCATGACGGTCGTGACGCCCGCCGGGGTGCGTATCGCGCGCGCGGCGTTTCCTGACGGGGGGGTCGTGCGTTTCGCGCCGTTGGATCTTGTGCCCGTCGTCAGGCGAGCGCTGCGCGCCTCGCGTCCGTCTCTGCTCATCCTCATAGAGACCGAGCTGTGGCCGAACCTGCTGGTCGAGGCGGATGCTGCCGGTGTGCCGGTGGCGATGGTCAATGCGCGACTCTCGGAGCGGAGCCTGGCCAACTATCGTTCCAAGGCCTCGCCGCTGCGCGGTGTTGCGTCCCTCGTGAGTGTCGCGGTATGTCAGTCCGAGGATGACGTCCGGAGGTTCGTCAGGCTCGGGTTCGATCGCTCGCGTCTCCGGTCGTTCGGCAGCACGAAGTTCGATGCTCTCGCGAAGCCTCTGTCTGCGTCCGAGCGCGAACGGCTCCGTGAGTCTCTCGGTTTCGCGCCGGACGAGCGGATCGTTGTCTTCGGGAGCGTGCGCCCGCGCGAAGAGCCGGACGTCGTGCGTGCCGTGAGCGTCGTGCTGGCGGAGATCGGCCGCGCGCGCGTCATCGTTGCTCCGAGACACCTCGAGAGAGTGGGCCGCCTTGAGGCGGCGCTCGAGAGCGCGGGTGTATCGACCGTGAGGCGCACAGCGCTTCGCGACGGCCGTCTGACCGTTCCGGGTCTCTCCGGTGACAGGCGGACTTCTGCGTCCAAGGATGTGCCGGGTGCAGTTGTTCTCGATACGACCGGTGAGCTGGGGAGCGCATACGCGATCGGCGAGGTCGCCTTTGTCGGCGGGACGCTCTCTGATTACGGCGGGCACAATCCGCTCGAGCCGGCGGCGCAGGGTGTGCCGGTTCTGTTCGGCCCATACACCGGGACGTGCCGTGAGAGCGCCGAGCTGCTCACGAGAGCCGGTGCGGCGATCGTCGTGGAGGATGGCGCGGCTCTTAACGCCGAACTCCTGAGAATCCTCCGTGACGAAGAGGTGCGACGCTCCATGGAAACCGCCGCGCTTGGTGTGATGGAAGAAGGACGAGGTGCCTCTGTCCGGGCGGCCGATTGGCTGGCCGAGGTCGGTCTCCTGTCGAGGGGCTCGAGCGGGAGAGGAATCGATTCGTGACGGGGTCGACGGGCGCGCGCGGGAGGGAGCGCAGGTCCGCTGCCGGATGGTGGCGCGACATGGCATACGGGCGTGCCGAGGTTCGGCCGCCGGCGCTCTATGTCGTCTGGGTGCTCGTGTTCTGCTCGATTCTCTACGGCATCGCGTCGTTTCTCGTGTTGAGGCTCCGTTCGCGGCGAGCCGTGCTTCCGCCCGTGCCCGTCATCTCGGTCGGGAATCTCGTCGTCGGAGGCACCGGCAAGACGCCGCTTGTCATTCATCTCGCGCGGCTTCTCGTGAACGACGGTCACCGCGTGGCGATCGTGAGCCGCGGTTATGGACGGTCTGGACGAGCCCCGCTCATCGTGTCCCGCGGCGAGCGTCCGCTGGTTAGCTGGCATGAGGCCGGCGACGAACCGGCGCTCATGGCAATGCTCGCGCGGGGAGCCGGCATCGTCGTCGCGACAAGGCGGGCCGACGGTGTGCGCGTTGCGGTGGAAAAGCTCGGGGCCGATGTTATACTCCTTGATGATGGAATGCAGCATGTGCAGCTCGCCCGCGATCTGGACATCGTGGCCGTCGACGCGCGCTCGCCGCTCGGCAACGGTCATCTTCTGCCCGCCGGTCCGCTCCGCGAGCATCCGCTTGGCATCATGAGGGCGGGACTGATCGTGGCGACGCGGTGCGACAGAGCCGGAGGCGTGGCGAATGTGCGTCGGACGGTCGGCGCGCTGACGCCGGGCGTGCCGGTTGTCGAAACGCGGATGCGTCTCGCTGAACTCTGGGACGTGTCGACCGGGGGACCGATCCGTGCCGCGGACGTACACGGCGCAAGCGCGTTCGCGGTGGCGGGGATCGCGGATCCCGGCGACTTCCGCGAAACGCTCGAGGGGCTGGGTTTTCACGTTGTTTCGATGCGGGCGTTCGCCGACCACCACGAGTTCACCGAGGACGACCTCGCGGACCTCGACGGTGAACTGGACGAGCTCGATGTGGGAATCGTCCTGACGACGGAGAAGGACGCCGTCCGTCTCCGCGGCTGGAGGCCGCGCGTCCCGCTCGTGGCTGTCGGGATCGACATCGAAGTGACGCAGGGTGAACGGCACGTGCGCGATGCGCTCGCGAGAGCCATGGCGCGGGGAGAACGACATGAGGCTTGAGGAGTATGCCGCTCTTTCTGTCGAGGACCTCTCACGGCGAATCCGGCGGCTCAAGGACGAGAGGCGGGCGGTCATCCTCGCTCACAACTACCAGGTCCCCGAGGTACAGGTGCTGGCCGACTTCCTCGGAGACTCTCTGGAACTGGCGCAGCTCGCGACGGAGACTGACGCCGAGCTCATCGTGCTCTGCGGCGTCTGGTTCATGGCGGAGAGTGCGAAGATCCTCAATCCCGCAAGACGCGTCATCATCCCCTCGAGGGACGCGGGCTGCCCCATGGCCGACATGGCGACCGCCGCGGCGGTCCTGAAGCTCAAGGAGCAGCACCCCGGCGTCCCCGTTGTGAGCTATGTCAACACGACCGCGGAGGTCAAGGCAGTCAGCGACGTCTGCTGCACGTCCGCCAACGCGGTCCGGATCGTTGAGGCGATCGAGGGCGACACG
>CAZNHF010000137.1:0-7019 GCA_964572375.1 uncultured bacterium
CCCAAGGATCGATTCCCAGGCGTGAATGACGAACTGCAGCTCGACGCCGGTGTCGCCGTTCTCCCACTCTGGATAGACCTCGCGACAGAACTCGTCCGAGATCAATCCGAGTTTCGCGGCATGACCGTACAGCAAGCTGTAGCTCTTCCCGATCTTCTCGCCTGGACCCGAGTGAACAAGTGACAGAACCTCCATCGCGGGGAGCATGCCGGTTGTCACCGGTCCGTCCACGACGTCTCCAGAAACGGGGACTCCAATTTCTGCGTCGTACCCGTCCTGCACGCTCGTCACGAACTGGATGACGCAGAACGGCGGTCCCGCGACGAGCTCGGCGGGCACGTGCGTCCTGAGTTCACTCAGCGCCTCACGGATCCCGTCCCGCCCGTTCAGCACGCGACGGAAACCCGCGACGCGAGTTCTGTCGATGGTCTTGTGCTCGATGTGTGGCATTTCATGCTCCATTGGCGCACCCTGGGTGCCGTGTGCAGTACTCCCGCCACGCGGGAACCAACAATTCAAACACAACGGCGCAGCCTAGTCCTGGACGAGTTCGAGCAGATTGCCGTCAGGGTCCTGGAAACCCACGAACCTTCCCTCCGGCACCTTCTTGATGTCCGAGAGGAACACAACACCCTTCGCGTCGAGCTCGGCGTGGTCGCGGTCGATGTCATCGGTCACGAAGCAGACGACCGTTCCGGCGCGCTTTCCGTACTCGGCGCCGTAGTGGCGGGGCTCAGCACCAGCTATGAGAATGAGCGTGACATCCGAAACATTGAAGATCAACCACTCCTCGGTCTCCTCAACGACCTCGAGCCCGAGCAGTCCCGCGTAGAACTCCCTCGCCTTCGCGAGATCGGAAACGAAGCTCTGAACCTCGGCAAATCTCAGTTCCATACATGCGCTCCTCTACTCTACGGTGCGACCCACGTCGCGCTCTCGAAGTCGTATCGGTACCCGAGCACGCCACCGGACGGTCGGGCGTTTGCATCGTCGGAAGCATAGACGGGGAACGTCCGATAGAGCGCGCCGTCGACCACTTCGAAGGCGTCGTGCCCCATGAACCCATCGCGCTGCTCTTCTCCAAGAGGTGCAAGCTCGATCCGACTGAATTCCCCATCTCCCGGCACATAGATATGGCATGTCCCGTACGAACCGCTGCCGGCCGACGTCATCGCAACGATGATCTCCGGATGCTCATCTCCGGTCAGGTCATCGACCCAGAGAGCGGTGATCGCCCCGTCCCGATCACCTGTGATGTTCTGCGTCGACCCGGCCCCATCGTTCCCGCTCGCGGTGACTACGATGGAGAGCACGTACGTGCCGATAGATGCGGCCTCGCCTTCGGGCACATCGAGCACGGCGCGCGTCGTCCCACTGCTCGCCTCGAAGGACAAACTGCCGGGCGTCTCCTCAGTTGAGCACCCCGAGAGGGCAACAACGATGGCAGCGATGACCGTGACTCCCACTGGTGTGATTTCCATCCTCATTCGACCTCCTCGAATCCCGCGCGCTCCGATGGTCAGGCTCCTTTCCGCTTCGCGAGATACTCGCGAACCAGCTTGGCGTGCCCGTCGTAGTGCTCGAACATGTTTCCCTCGAAGACCTGAGCCGGCGTCCACTCCTCGGGCATGCCGGGGAACGCGCCGGGGTCGTAGAGTTCGTCGTCGCTGATCACCTCGAGGAGTTCGACCATCCTGTCGTGAGTGCGACGGGCATCGCGCAGCACCTCCGCGTGGCCACGACCCGCGTTCTCCGCGCGAATGATCTCATTGCGTTCATCGGTTGGCAGCTCCCATAGCTCCGACCCTACGAATCGCCGGGCTTCCAGGAGATCGATCATCTGCTTCTCGAACCAGCCGATGTGCGCGATGACATCGGTGAGCGTCCAGTCCTTGTGGTAGCCCTTCTCGGCTGCCCGCTCGTTCGTGATGCACGCGATGAGCCCGTACCAGTCGTCCCATGAGCTCCTCACCCGCGCCAGGAACTCAGCAGCCGTCATCCGGTCTGTCATCTCACGACCTCCTCGATGGTCCTCTTCACTTACCCGCTCCGCTGACCCACTCGAGCGGGAAGTCGTGCGGAAGCCGCTCCGCCCGCATGATGCCGAGGATCGTCTCCGGCCGGTCGGGCACGGTCCTGGGATTGACGTACTCCCACACGATCGCTCCCGAAGCGCTCACCTCGATGATCCTCCCGCGCTCGGACTCCGTGATGAGCGTGTTCCCGTTGGCAAAGCGCTGCTGCGCTCCGGCTCCCCGTGTGTGGAACCCGGGCGCCGTGTACGACCAGACGACCTCGCCGCCGGGGAGCTCAAGCTCAAGCACCCGCGACTGCTCGCCGAGACCGGAGTTGTCGAAGAGCAGCAGACGGTTGTCGACAAGCTGCGCCTCGTGTTGTTTGCGCCAGTCTCCGATGCGGAACCACTCGATCGTGCCGGCGTTCAGGTCAACCATGGCGACAGCGTCCAACGCACGAATGGAGACAAGCGCGCGTTGTCCGCCAACGATCTCGACCGAGTTCGTGTGGAAGATGTCGGGGCCGTCGGGCAGGCGGGACTCATGGACCCACTCCCGATACTCGGGAGTCCTCTCGAACGCGTCGAGGATCGATACGCGCTCGAGTTCAACGCCATCGGCGCTCACATGCACAAGCGCGTCGTCGAGCAGCCATCCACCGTGATGGATGTCGGCGCGCGTCACGGGTACCCTGACGAGCACCCAGATCGAGCCATCCGGGCGGACCTCGAAATCATGATGCGCCTGGAGTTCGAGCGTCCAGAGGAGCTGCGAGTCGCGGTCGACACGGATGAGACGGTACGGATCGCACGTGATCGCCAGCAGCTCGCCGTTCGAGAAGACGTGGGCTCGCGCCCAGTAGTCCGACCCCGGCCTGCTCCACGAATGCAGGACCGAACCGTCCATCGCGACGAGGACGGCCTCCGGTCCCTTCGCATACGTGAACACCACCGGGCCGGCCGTTGCTGCGGATTCGTCGTACACGAGCACGCCAACCTTCTCGGGAGCCGGTCCGCGTCCATCGATGTAGCCGAGCGTGGCAAGCCGCTCGAGCTCGCGCTGCTGAGCGGGGGTGACCGAAGTCGCTCCGAACACTCCGGCCGCCTCGGGCGCACGAGACTCGATGACCTCGAGCGTGCGGAGCGCTCTCAGCGCGAACAACACACCGAGCGCCGCGATGAGAAGCAGAACCGCAACCGATACGACGCGTCTCACAGGGGTCTCCTCCGCTATGTGCGTGGGTGTATGGGCACGAGCGGGAACAGCGAGGTGGAAGAAGTGTCGCTACAGAGCGCAGGAGCCAAGCCACTCCCTGGCCGCCTGTTCGTTGAGGAAGACGCGAACCCGGGCAGACCACGGAAGTACTGCATGATCGCGCCGGCCGTGACGACCCAGTAGATCGAGATACCGGCGGCAGCCCCGGTCAGCAGCAGCGTGAACAGAGCGAGGAACGCCGCAATGACCCAGAACGCGGGGGGACGTTTGGCATGTGCCACGGTCAGCCTGCTCTCTTGTTGGAGACCGCGTCACTTGGACCGAGCTGTTACGCCTACCGCTGTCATGCCAGCTCGAGAACCAGTTCCTCGATCTCGGCTCCGCGCGCGTTGGCGAAGCCCCTCTCCTCACCGATGACCTTGAACCCGCACTTTTCGAGAACACGGATCGACGGCGCATTGTCCCTGGCGACACGGGCCTTCATCGGCCGTCTCATATCCACACCGTCGAGGAACACCTGGAGCGCACGTGTCGCGATCCCGCGCCCCCAGTGTTCTCTGCCGATCCAGTAGCTCACCTCGGGCCTGTCGGACTCGACATAGCTCAGCACATGACCGACGACCTGCGAGTCACTGACGATCGTTCTGATGAGCACGCTGTCGGCCGCCATGATGCGAGCCCAGTGCGCGTCGAACGCCGCTCGGTCGGAGGGGTCCTTCGGTGTGAACGCGGCCATGAGCACGGCCTCGGGGTCTGTCTCGTGTTCGAAGAACACAGCCAGGTCGGTATCGATGACATCGCGCAGCACGAGATCAGGATGCATCCGCACACTCCGTGATGGACTCTCGCGGCGCGCGAAGCGACGTTCGCCGGACCTTACTCCTCCAACCTCCCACAGAACCCGGTCCTCGAACCGATGATGCTGAGAATGCAACGGATGGCCCGCGCGCTGCTAGAAGTAGATCGATATCCCGGCCGCTGCACCCCTTGAAGTGAACCTGAACGCGTCGGTCGTTCTCTCCTCCTGCAGGGTGTACTCGTGAGTCCCTCCGTCTCTCTCGCTGTACTCGCGATGCAAGGCCCGTTCATACATGGCGACCGCGCGGTACTCCACATGCAGGGCACACCATTCGACCGGAGCCCACTGCACACCCATGACACCACCAGCGCCGAGACCGAACGTCGTGTTGCGGTTCTTGTAGTGCCGGGTCTCATCTTCGTAGTCGTCCGAGAAGTAGAACGAGGTCTGCATTCCCTGGCTGTACGCAAGGGCGACATGCGGCCCCCCGCCCACATAGAACGAGACTCGCTCCCCGCTATACGCGAGCCACTCGCAGCGGAGCTCAACGCTGTTGTACCACGTCTCGACGGGACCTGAGTCCTCACCGGCCTCCGTACCGGTGCCGGAAGCAGTCACCTCGCCCGAGCCGTACTCGAGGTTGATCGAAGCCCCGAGCCTCCAGTCGACATTGGGTGAGATGGACCGTCGATAGGCGATGGTTGTCCCGTTGAACTTCCCCACGCTCAGGCTGTTGCCACACCCGAACTGCAAGGCGTGTCCCGTCGGTCGACCGACGGGACCAGCCCACGCCGGATGGGAACACAGGAACGACAACAGAAGTGCGATCGTCACCAAGCGATATTGAATGATCTTCATCCGTGGTTCCTCCTGTCCTGCGTCAGCTCACGAACGTCAGAAGAGTATCGACAGACCGGCGCTCACACTTCGCGACTCAAGCTCGAAGCCCTCCGTTGTCCGGCACTCGTCGTACGTGTAGGATTCGGGGGGGCTTACCCTCTCGTGGACCGAAGTAGTCGACGCTGCAACATAGGCGGCGACGACCCGGTACTCCGCATGCAGGGCGCACCAGTTCGCTGGAGACCACTGGACGCCAAGAACGCCGACGACGCCGAGACTCAGGGACCGCCCGCTCCTGTCGATGTGGTACTCGCGCATACCGTCCGGATAGAAGATGAAGTCCGCATCCTCCCTCCGCCAGGTCTGATACAGGGCGTGCGGGCCACCGCCGAAGTAGAGCGAAACCTCGGATCCACGGTACGTCAGCCACTCGCTGCTCACGGAGACGGTGTGCTGCCACTCCTCGAGCGTTTCGGTGTATGATCCGGGAGTTACACCGGTACCCTCGCCGTTAAGGTCGGTATCATCAACCGACAGGTCCAGCCCGACAGTGAGCCTCCAGGCGAGATTCTCCCGCAGGTACGTCTGGTAGGCGACGGATGCTCCGTCGAAGCGAGTGATCGTGAGTGTGCCGCCCAAACCGAAGACGAGCGCGCTGCCGGTCGGTCGACCGTACGCAGCACACGCGTCGGGTTGGAGGAATACGAACAAGAGAGATAGCAGACACGCTGTCACCCCTCCCCAGTGTCTTTTCATGCGGGCGTTCTCCGTTGACGGCCATCATCCCGATGGGGTGTCAGGAACTTGCAATCACCCCTCCACTTCAGCCTCGTCACCTGAGCCGGTCTTCGCGACCCGCTCCCTGTACTCGGTGCGCTGCACGCGCCACTCCCTCTCGTCAGCGGGAGGGTCGACGACATTCCCGGCGGGCAGGCGCACTAGACTCAGGGCATCGACAGGACACGCCGTCGTGCACTGACCGCATCCGGAACAGCGCGTGAGGTCGACACGACAGGCGTCGTCTCTAACCGAGAGCGCCTGAAACTGACAGCGCGCGATACACGCGCCACAGCCCGTACACGAACCCTCGTCCACCATAGCACGAAAGCCCGTGCGAGCCACGGTTCTGGACATGCCGAGTTCGGCGACATTCCGAAGCACACCGCAGCAGCAGGTGCAGCAGTTGCAGATGTACATGTTCCCGCTTCTGTAGTTGCCGGTCGAGTGGATCAACCCGGACTCGGCCGCCTCGCGCAGGATCGAGAGCGCCTCCTGCTTGGTGATCGCCCGGTCCACGCCGTCGTCGTCGAACACACCCTCGATGGGTGCGAACACGAGACAGCTCTCGATGGCGTGATCGCATCCCTTGCCGATGAGCTGCTGCTGAACGCGGCAGATGCACGGGCGGACGCCCCAGGACTTCGCTCCCTCCAGCAGCTCCGCCGCGCGCTCGTGCGGGAAGATCTCAAGTTCGAATGGGATCGCTCTCTCGACGGGAAGCACGCGATGCACGTGTGGCAGGTCGCGTGTGATTCCACCCTGCGGATCCTGGAAGTACTCCTCGGCGAGAGCCGCGAACTCCCTGTCCATGCGAGGCAGGTGCCCCTCATAGCTGCCCACGACGAAGGGCCTCAGCGCGAAGCGAGCTGTGTCTCCACCCCGTGCCCGGCTGACGAGCCCCTTCGCGGCCATCTGCGGGAGCGCGGCCGCGGCCACCTCGGACTCAACTCCCGCGCGCGCTGCGATGACAGCGACCGGCTCGGGCGTGAGGTCCATCACGCCTGCCAGGAGGGCCTCCTCGGGGGTGAACATCTTGGCGAGCAGCCGGAGTTCCACTCCGCTATCGGTCATCCGGAATCCGTTGGGAGTGCTGTCGAGCTGTTCGGCAAGCTTGCGGTAGACGTCTTCGCTCAGCAACGCACCTCCCTGTTCAGTATGCACGAAGTCCCGCGTTGGCGGCGTGGCAGACAGGCCCGTCAGCTACAGTCATCAGTTCGTTCGCGGGCGTCGCTGGATCTCTAGAACAACCACGGGACAAGCCGTCTCGTGCGTGAGCTGTACTCCGCGTACGTCGCCCCAAACGCTTCTCGCAGCGCGCGCTCCTCTATCCCGATGCGCCTGAGGACCGCCAGCGTTGTCGGAACGACCAG
>CAZNHF010000138.1:0-6966 GCA_964572375.1 uncultured bacterium
CGTAGAAGTTGCCGGCGAGGCCGTGCGTATGAAGAACGGCGCGCCTCGCGCCGCCGGCGGGAGCCGCATAGAAACCGACGAGTTCGAGTCCGTCCTCGGCTCGTATGCGTACGAGTTCTCCGTGTGTGTTCATGGGGTCATTCTAGAGGATGCTGCCGGGGGGTACAAGCGGAAGGGGGCTGACAGGGCGTCGGGTGCGAACGGCTAGCGAGCTGCCCGCAGGGAGAAAGAGACCCGAACGCCCTGCCATCTGTCTGCGCCGGACGCTGCGCCGCGCCCGTGAGCTGGACCGCCCTGACGCCCACGTCTCGGGGCGCCCCGCACTGTCGCCGGGCGCGTCCCTGCGCCCGGATGCTGTTGAGCTGCTGCCCGGCTACCGGTAAAGGCTCTTGATCATCCCCCACCGGAGCTGCTCGACCGGAACGGCCGGCTGGATGTAGACCGACCCGTGCTCCACGCACGGGAACACGAGCGTGCCGGTATCGGTATCGAGGGCAACACTGTCAATCGTGATCGGAGAGGTGCCGCCATAGATCCCCTTGAACTCGATGTCGACCGCAGCAACGCCGGATATGCTGCTGCCGGAGATATCGAGTTCAACATCGATAGACCCTGCTCCTCCACTCCATATGAGAGTGGCGCTGCCAGGGACAAGAGCCCCCTTTGTCACATTCTGAAGCTCGAGCAGCGCGGAATCGTACGTGACGGTGAGATTGATGAAGTCCACGTCGTGGATGCCGCTGCCCAGAACAACATCGACGAAGAAATTCGTGTCAATCGGATGCGAATACCAGACAGGATCGATGTACACCACGGTATCGTCGTCGATCGTGACGGATCCGTCTTCATGTGTCATCGGGATTGGAGCATTGTCTATGTCGCGGAAGTCGACCATCGCGAATTCGATGGGCGATGCCCCCTCCGCATCGCAGACGAATGTGATCGTAGCGAGGACGCCCGGCCCGTCAGCAGAACCACCCATGAACGCCCCGTTGATGAGAAGCGCGTTCGACATGGTGCCTTCATCCGTCGCGTAGAAGAAAAACTCCCCGGGGTAGTCTTCGAGAAGCGGCCCCCAAGTCGCACCCACGTAGCTCATGAGCGCCTCGTCGAAGTCGATCAGAAGATCGAACCCGGTGAGCCCGAGGACTTCGTCGTTCGCGACGACATCGATCGTGAATTCGCCCTCGCAGATGTCGATCGAAGCCGGATCGAGATAGACGAGCGGTGCGGCGGAAACGATGCCTGCCACCAACAGAAGTGCCAACGCCACCGGCAGGATGTTCGCAGTCTTGTTCATGGTCCTCTCCCTTCAGACCCTGTGATCCGGGCAAGCTGCCGCTCCCCGACCCTGTCTATCGATGCGTCTGTTCCGGTCGCCGGACCGCTACCTCAGCAGTACGAGCTTCTCCCTCGTCGACTCATCTCCGACCCGGAGTTCGACGAAGTACGTCCCGGCCCGAGCACGCGTTCCGTCCTTCGTGCGCCCGTCCCAGAGCTGGGTCCCCGATTCGCCATCGAGATTCCTGTGCCAGACGAGACGTCCCCGAACATCGTAAATCGAGAGTGCTGCGCGACCCTTGTCCGCCGGAGCGGACCAGCTGAGCGACGCCGCCCCTCGACACGGGTTCGGGTGAACGCTCAAGAGCGATCCTTTGTCTACCTGTGAGTGCTCTCCCACCTCGGTGGCTTCCACGACGCACACGAGGGCGCGCTCCGTGTTCACCGGCAGTATCGGATTCCGCTGCATGTCTCTCAGATCGATGGTCGTGATCTGGATCCAGGTCACGCCCGGAGCGCCTGCATGGAATTCAAGATCGACGAGTTCGCCCGGTGGAAGCACATGCGCCTCGTGTCCGAGAGTCACGTCGTTGCACGAGTGCACTCCTGACTCGATCTGATCCCAGTTGTACATCGTTCCGTATCCGCACATGCTGAAGAGACTCCCCTCGGACGCTTCCGCGAGTTCGAGGACGTCCGCACTGAACGTGAATTCCGCCAGGAAGCAGGTGACCGTGTCGGTCCCCGCATCCACCCGTATGCTCATCGAGAATGTCTCGCCGGGCTCGACCATGAGCTCCGACGGATACACGAAGACGGTCGGTGCTGCAAGTGCTGCCGCGTGCAGCAGCACGACGACCGCCGCGGAGAAGAGTGCGGTCGCGGCTATGCCGATAGGAGTCGGCAGCGCCGGACCGGCGAGTACTCTGCGCGTCTCCCTCATTTGAGTTCCTCCTGCCTGAGCACGAACAGGGAGGGTCGGCCCGAGCGGAACCGCGAGCCCAGAACGGAGGTTGCCGCCCGAGCCTCCCCTGAAGCTGTCCCCGAGAGCGGTCGGGAACTACCTCTCGAAGCAGATGCTTCGCCCCTGCTCACTTCTTCACCCGCGCGCTCGTGTGGACGCGCGCACGCCGCGGTCGCGTGCCTCACAGACACGCCCCCAGCTAGCGCATCAACACCATCTTGCGCTCGAGACGGTGCCCTCCGGTCTCAAGCACATAGAAGTAGACTCCGCTGCCGACGGACACGCCGTTCGAGTCCCGCCCGTTCCATTCCACGGCGCGGCGACCGGCCGGAAGCTCTCCATTGATGAGCTCCGCGACCCGACGTCCGGCTGCATCGTAGATATCGAGCGACACGCAGCCACCGGCAGCGAGCTCGAAGGCGATCGTCGTTCGAGGATTGAACGGGTTAGGAATGTTCTGGTGAAGCGCCGTTCTGACGTCCGGGCTGTTCGGCGAGATGAGATCGACCGCATCTCCCCCGCACATGAGCCGCTCGTTCGCCACACCTCGAAGCTTCTCGGCGTCAACGGCGACAACCGTGTTCCCACCGCCCGCGAGTTCGAAGGAGAGCATCACCAGCATCTCGTCCGGCGGCAGTTCCGCCCCCTGCCCGAGCGCCGCGATGTCGATCAGCACGACGCCGGGGTCCCGCTCGGTCCAATAGAGGAAGCCGTCCGATGAGACCGAGGCGCACGGCTCGAGCGACCGCAGAGCCATGCACTCCGCGTCGAAAGTAACGACAGCCGAGAGTCCCCGGACATCGAAGCCACCGACGAGCGAGAGCTCAACGTCGACACGCTCGGGCGCATCCCCAATCGCCTCAGTCCGGGAGGCAACCAAGAGCCCGAGGCTCAACGAACCGCGTGAATCCACACCTGCAGGCACGTGGGCAACGGCCTTACCGGCGGGATCCACGCGGCCGTAGTTCATCGCCACGACCATGAGATCCTCGAAGTCGATGACGCTGTCGGTGAGCGGAATGCCGAACCGTGACCAGTCGTCAGTCGGACCGATGTCCATCTCGGCGACGTAGTACGGAGCACCGTCGACCGTATTGTAGGAATCGGAGAGGACGACCTTGTCATAGAAGTCGACGTAGCCGTCGTACGTGCCGGGGGTACTCGTGATCTCATCCACATCCCCAAGCCAGTACGATGTCGAGCGGTCCTGCGCACTCGATACGGCCGGCGAGTAGTTGCCGGCCTCGTCCCGCGCGAACGCCGTGTAGAGGTAGACGTTCCGAATCGAATCCGTGAACGACTCGTCGTCGTAGGTCTGTAAGCCGGTGCCCGGCACGAATGCAACAACAACGCCGTCGGCCGGATGCGCCGGATACGCGCTCTGGGGCACAATATCGTCGTACTCCGGGTACGCGCCTATCGCCCAGCGTTTCCTGACGATCAGCGTCCCATCGACGGGAGACGACCGGAACACGGGCGTGTTCCACGAGAGGTGGATACGGTTGTGCCCCGGCAACGCTTCGAGATCCGTGACAGCATCCGGCGGCTGGAGGTCGACCTCGGTCGTTGCGTCGGGTACCGAAGGGTCGGCCTCGATGTTGCCCACGTTGTCAACGCCGCGCGTGTAGAAGTCGTACACGCCCTCGCCCGTGCCGGTGAAGCTGATGGGACTTGCCGCATGCACTGTACCGTACTGCGTGTAAGAACCTCCGTTGAGCCGGTAGAAGAGCCACACAACATATGTGCCGCTCGTCGCATCGTACTCGGTGAATGGCACATCGAAGGTCACGGCGTTGACGTACGCGTCAAGCGGTCCGGCCGCTGTCTGGGGTGGCGAGTCGTCCTGCGTTGAGTGCTCGACCACCGACCAGTCGGCGTAGTTGTAGAGGTCATCGCGGCACTTGACGCGGTAGTAGTAGATCTGCCCATCGGCAAGCCCGAGGAATGTATGCCACGTGAACGGCGTGCAGCCGCTCGTGCTCACGATGACCGCGAAGTCCGGAGTCTCGGACGCTTCAATGCAATAGCCCACCGCGCCAGTGGAGCTTTCGTTCGACCAGGTGACGTAGTTCGTAATCCCCTGGGTGAACTCCGGCTCCGGGTCGAGTGTGGGTACATTCGGCGGTGTGTTGTCGAGCTCGATGATCCCGGGAATTCCGCTCGTGAGGATGGGCATGTTGTCCTGATCGCGAAGCAGGCGGTCGGTGAATTCGAGGAGCGTCACGCCGTCACCCACGGCCTGCCCGGTGAACGTCACACTGAAGAGCTCGCCGATGCCATAGGCGCCGACCGCACCTCCGAGGATGGCGCCGTCCACGACGATGCTTCCCGGCTGCGTGTCGACCGCGAAGAATGCGGTGGGACTGATGCTCGAGAGGAAACTCCCTTCCACCACGTCCACCTCAACATCCCCGACGAAGGCGATCGCGTCACTCCATGAGAGCTCGATGTGATAGCCGCGCAAGCCCTCCGTCACGTCTGAGCCGTCGTACTGCACAACGAAGGTCGCCGTCTGCCCTGCGGCGACCCTGCGCACAGTGGGAACGGTCTTGAGCATCGCGTACCCACGTTCCGCGTGAGCCTGCGGCGCGGCGACCAGTAGGAGCGCGAGGATGGTGACTATTCTTATTGCACTTCTCATGATGCCTGCTCCAGCCTGGGATGTGCCCGGCGTGCCCGGGCTCCCGTATCTCCTCACTTGAGTTTGAGAGCGCGCGAACGCGTCTCCTGCCGTCCGTCGGTCAGTCTGACGAAGTAGACGGATGACGGGAGTTCGCCCCCGCTGTCTGCCTTGCCATCCCACATCATGCTGCCCATACCACCCCTCATCCCAACATTCGCAGATGCGTCGAGCGTCCTGGTCTTCCGACCCGCAACATCGAAGATCTCGATGCGCCAGTCATCGGATCCGGCCGGGACGCTGAAGTGGATGGTCGTGCCCAATGCGAAGGGGTTTGGAGAGATGGCATCGACAGAGGGAGCGAGGATGGCCTCCTCGGGGACGCCCACCGGGGCGACGAAGATCCACCCGTTCTGAGCGCCCGTGACCGGCAACGCGTCGCGGCGGATGTCGGTCATCCGGACCGTGTCGATTCGTGCAGGCGTCTGTCCCGCGGCGAGCGCGGTGAAGTTCAGTTTGAGAAGCTCCCCGGGCGGAAGTATGTGGGTTCCGGCTCCGAACACAGTGTCGAAGAAGTGCCAGAAGCCGGGATGCTCCTCCTCTGCGATGAACCAGGTCATCGTCCCGCTCTCGACGTAGAGCGTTCCCTCGGCCGCGTCGGTCAGTTCGACGATCGTCGGATCGAAGGAGAGGTAGAGCTGGAAGCTCGCGATCGAGTCCGGGCTCTCGCCGACCCGGAAGTTCATATCGAAGGACTCCCCGAGATCCACCATGACGGCCCCGGGGTCGAAGTGGACGCTCGTGTCGGCCATCGCCGGGCCCGGCACGGCGCCCGTGAGGACAGCTGCGACGGCGACGAGCAGTATCATCACTGTTCGCGACCATCTTGTTCGCTTCTGGGCTCGCTTCACATTGTCCTCCCCGCTCTCACCGGGGCCCGGGCACGGAGGCCCGGACCCCGGAAGGGGTGTACTACTTCAGAAGCATCATCTTGTGGCTGCCGCGGTACTCCGGCGTCTCCATCACGCAGAAGTACACGCCACTGCCGCAATGCTCACCATGGTCGTTCCGGCCATCCCAGACGGCCGCATGACGACCGGGCTCCGACACACCGTCAACCAGCGTCCGCACCACGCGCCCCGTCACGTCGTACACACGAATCGCAACGCGCGACTCGTGCGGGACGTTGAAGGCGATCGTGGTCATCGGGTTGAACGGGTTCGGAGCGTTCTGGGCGAGCTTGAACGTCGCAGGGATGTCGCCCGTCGAGTCGTAACCCTCGAGGTCGGCATCCAGCGGCTCGTTCTCGACGCCGCGGAGTGTGGCCGACGCGAAATCGACGCTGCACTCATCGGTCGTCGTCTGGAACGTGAGTCTGGCAACCTCACCAGAGCCACCGATCGACACGTCGGTACCGAGAATGGCGATGTCGATCTGGTCGCCACCGGCCCACAGGAACGTCCGGGCGACCGGTGAGCTCATCTCGTCGGAGAGCCTGGCCGAAACGAGCTCCATACCATCAAGCTCGAACACGGCACTGATGCCCTTGACGTCTCCGATGTTGCCCTCGAGCCGGAGCGCGAGCTCCACGAGACCCGTGGCGTCAGAGCCCATTTCCTCCAGCGACAGCGCCAGCTGACCCTCAACCGGCCCGCTCAGAAGCGGCACGATCCTCGGCGCAACCACGCCGTAGTTCATGGCGAACATCATCAGGTCCTCGAACCCGATGAAGTTGTCCGGCGTAGGCAGACCAAGCCTGCCGTAGCTCGGATGGACCGTCGGACCGACGTCCATCTCGGTGTTCGGCGCGCCACCAGGAGCGAGGTGATACCAACCACCCAGCTCATTGATGTCGGCGTCGTTCACGAGACCGTTGTAGAACCCGATCCCGGAACCGAACGTGCTTGCCACATCACCAAGCCAGTAGTTAGTGGCAAGGTCCGCCGACAGTCCACTGACATCCGCCGCGCCGTAGTTGCGCGCGATGTCGTAGCAGAACGCCTGGTAGTAGTAGATATTCCTGTCGACGACGATGTCGGCAACGGGTGCCAAGGGACCGTCGTAGACGTTGGTGCCCACCGTGTGGTCCGTCGGGTAGTAC
>CAZNHF010000139.1:0-6939 GCA_964572375.1 uncultured bacterium
ACACCGACACCGACACCGACACCGACACCGACACCGACACCGACACCGACACCGGCACCGGCACCGACACCGCGGGCGCTGGCGCATCTCCCGGCGTGCTGTTCTCCGCTTCCTCTCTCGTCATACACTACGATCTCCAGTCGCTGAGACGCGGCGCGCCGATCATCCATGAACTTGTGATGGACGGCGTCGAGCTGACGCTGGACGTCAACGCGGGCGGCGCGCTGAGCGGGTGGGGGCGCCTGGCCTCCGGCGAGACGGCTGTTGTCGCGGACGACACGGGGTCGCCGAAGTGGACGCTCGGCAGAGCCGCCGTGAGCGATCTTCACGTTCTCTATACGAACGACGCAGCGGACATGCGTGCGGACGCCATCTTCTCTGAACTCGAGGCATCGGGGACGCAGGATGAGCTCGACGTGCGGCTCGCCGCCGCGGGCACGTTCGCGCATCCGACGCTCACCGAGCCGGTCCACGCTCGCCTCGATGCGGCCGGCCGATTGCGGGCCGACGTCGTGGAGCTCGAGAGTCTCGCGCTTGAGGCGGGGTCGGCAGCGGCTGTCGGCGCAGGGAGTGGGAGCGCAGCCGGCGATGTCGCATCCGCCGCCGGGGCCGAAAACGCTCTCGACCTGAACGCCAGGGGGACACTGGCCATCTCACCTGACGGGCCGCTCCGTCTCGCTCTCGGCGGGCGCATGGATGCGCGCGAGATCCTGGCACTTCTCGCCGCGGCGTCGGAGGCTCCGCCCGCGTCGGGTCTGCTCGACGTCAGCGGTACGCTGGAGGGTGGCTGGACGAGCCTCATCTGGACCGCAGCCGTCACCTCACCGTCGATCACGGTCGCCGGCATGTCCGCCGAAGCGGTTGCCGTGCACGCCGCCGGCACGACCGACACCATAGTCGTTGACCATCTGGCGGCCCGGGCGTTGGGCGGCCGCGTGGAAGCACGCGGTGCCGTGGTGCTCGCGGGCACGGTTCCGTTCGTCCGCGGCGAAGGCAAGGCAACCGGCATTCATGCCGACAGGCTGCCCGACCTCCCGATGCAGGGCGAGATCGATCTGGCGTTTGGGGGAAGCATGGCCATCGGTGACCTCAGATCGCTCGACGCGATTGTGGATGCCGAGGGCCGCGGGCTCCGCGTCGAGTCCGGCGGAGAAGCGAAGACGATCAACATCGGCACGGCGCGCGTCCACACGCGCGCGAGCGGCGGCAGGTTCTCGGGCAGTCTCTCGACACGCGGCGCGACGGCGGAATTCGACGGCGTCCTGACGGACGTCGGCGTCGAGTCCATCGCTGCAACGGCGACGGCGGACGATCTGGCGTCAGCCCTTGCCGGACTCGTGCCCGTCGACCTCCGCGGGCGCGTCCGGGCCAGCGTGCGCTCCGACCGTCCGATGGACGGGTTCACCTTCATCGCGAGGGCGGATGCGGAGAGCCTCGCTGTCGGCTCCATGTTGATCGGCAAGGCGTCGCTCACCGCCGTCGGAGACCCGGCAGACATGGCCGGGAGCTTCTCGGCGTTCGATGACGACGCATCGGGCACGTGGCGTCTCGCGTACGGCGACATGAGTGTCGATGCGCTTCTTGACTCGTTCGAGCTGGCCGGCGAGCTGGCCGTTGCGCCAGGCCGGTCGCTTGAGCTCACCGGGAGCACCAGCGGCAGGGTCGCCTTCGAGGCCACCCGGGGCGGCGCGTACGATCTGACTGCAGAACTCGCCGCGCTCACGGTGGAGTCCGCTGGTGAGAACCTCCGATTGGTGGCGCCGGTCGTCATCGAGGCGTCACCGGACTCCGTCCGCGTGCATGGATTGAGACTCGCCGGAACGCTCGGCTCTGTGAGTCTGGACGGCGTCTTCGTGCCGGCAGGCCGGACAGACGTCAGCGCGGTGCTGGACAACCTCCGGCTGGAGTCCGTAGTGGCGCTCGCCAATAGCGGTGAGACCGGTCCTGACATCCGCGGCCTGGTCAACGGCGTCGGAGCGTTCTCGATGAGCGACGGCGCACTTGAGCTCGACGCGAACATGTCCGCGGTCGGTCTCGTCGTGAACGGCATCCGCGTGGGCGACATCGACCTGGACGCCGAGAGCGATGCGGCCGACCTCATCTTCGAACTTGTCAGCGTGAGTGACGCCGGCGGACGGATCACGGCGCTCGGGAGCCTCCCGTACGCGAGCGATTCGACGCGCGTCTTCTCACTCGAGACGGACCGCGAGTTCGCGGCGACCGTGATCTGCTCGAGCTACGTCTTCGAGGCCGGACCCGCATTCCTCCCAGGGATCAGAGGGCGCAAGCAGTTCATATTGAGCGGATCAGCGCTCGTGGCCGGACGGGCGGACTCGCTCGGGTCGATCAACGGGGCGGGGCGGTTCAGCGAGGCGCGAGCGGCGTGGGGGTTCGTCTCGTTCGCGCTTGCCGATCCGTTCGAGTTCTCGGTCGCTGACGGCGCTGTCGAGATGGAGCGGCTCAGTGTCGATGTCGCGCGTCAGCGCGCGCTGGGTCCCGAGTCCGGAGGCCGGATCGACATCTCCGGCAGGGTCGAGAGGGACGGTGGACTTACGCTCACCGCAAGGACGGCCGACCTGGATGTCGCGCATATCTCTCGCGCCTTCACTCCGGGCGTGACGCCGCGGGTGACCGGGATCCTCACGGCCGACGCCGTCGTCGGAGGTACGCTCGACGTTCCGAGCCTCACGTTCTCCTGGGACCTGGCCGAGCCGGCGCTTTCGGGCATGCGCTTCGATGCTCTGAGAGGCTCGGGCTCGGCGGATCCATACGTTCTGGAACTCACGTCTGCCGAACTCGTGCTAGGAACGAGCGTGATGACGGCAAGCGGCGTTATCCCGCTTCAGCGGGCACAGGGTCCCGCGCTCCATGCCGGCATGTACGCCGGCGTGAGCGAGATGGACATCGCCGTCCGTGCCGAGCGCTTCCGCGTGAACCGCACGCAGGGGCTGCCGAAGGGCGTATCGAGGCTTGGCGGCACCATCGACGCCGACGTCCGTCTGCGCGGAGCTCCGGAGGCGCCCGAGATCGAGGGTGTCGTGACGATTAGCGATGGCAGGATCGATCTCGAGCAGCTCGAGCAGGGCATCCGGAACATCGAGATGCGTATCTCGGGGTCCGGGGGGAAGGCGAGCCTTGAGACCGCCACGGCACGCGTGGGCGCCGGGACCCTGACAGCCACAGGCACGATGCAGACGAATGACGGCGGTGGCTTCCGCATGGGCGCGACACTCAAGGATGTTGATGTGGCGGTCAAGGAGGTGGTCGACGCGCGGTTGAGCGGGTCATTGAACTGGGCCGGCACAGCGTCGTCGTCGCTTCTCAAGGGCCGGGTCACGATCGACGATGCGACCGTAACGTACAAGGCCGGCCTTGCCGACCTGCTCACGAGGCGCCCGCGCACCGTTGTCGTGGCGCGGACGTCCGGTCCGCTCTCCACCGTGGCTCTGGACATTGCGGCGGACATCGTTGAGCCAGTCCGGGTTCGCAGCAACCTGGCGGACATGGAGCTCGCCGGAGGCATCCGCGCCGGAGGCACGCTCGCCGAACCGTCGCTCTCGGGCGGCGTGAGTTCGGAGGAAGGGAGTATCTGGTATCTCGGGCAGGAGTTCCTCGTTGAGAGGCTCTCCGTCGTGTACTCCGACCCGCGCCGGCGCGTACCCTTCGTGGATGTAGCGGGCACCGCGACGGTCGAGAGCTCCTCGGGCGATGAGTACGTCGTGACAGTGCGGTACCAGGGGTTCGCGGGTGAGACGGTGCCTGAGCTCACGAGCGTCCCGATGCTCTCCGAGCCGGACATCGCGGCGCTCTTGACCTTCGGAGAGACGATGGGAGCGCTCACATCGGGAGGCAGTTCGGGGTCCGCGGGCGAGAGCTTCGGAGCGCTGGCGCGCTCGGCGTTCGTGGGCGGGCTCTTCGGCGTGGCGGAGACGACGGCGCGGCGCTGGCTCAATCTCGATACGGTCGACGTCAGCGGGGCGTCGCTCGACGATGGAGGTCTTGCCGACGCGCAGGTCACGTTCGGGAAGCGTTTCGGACGGCGGCTGAGCGTTGACTACACGACGGAACTCGGCGGCTTCAGCGGTCAGACTGTTGGTCTGTCGTGGCGTCTCACCGACGAGGTGTCGATCGAGACGAAGGCGAATCAGGAAGGCAACCATGCCATCGGCCTCAAGTTCCGGTACCGGTTTGAGTAGGCGGCCGCGCGGACGCGTCCCTGCGCCGGGCTGCGGGCTCCGTCCTGCCTCGAGCGCTGCGCTCCGCGCTGTTCTTCCCGTGCTCGCGCTCCTGCTCGCGGTTCTGCTCGCGTCGCAGGCGCTTGCGCACTACGACGCGGCGTCGATGCTCAGGCTGCGGCGCATACTCGCCGAACGGGACGGGCCGGCACTGCGTGCCATCCACTTCGCGGGGAACGAGACCTTCGAGGCCGAGGTACTGAAGCCCTACATGACCTCGACCGAGAGTTCGGCATTCGGACTCGCCCGGTTCAATTCGGAGATCTTCGAGCGCGATCTCTCAACGCTCGAACTCTTCTATACGATGCAGGGATTCCTCGAAGCAGACCTCGCGGTCGAAGACGTGACGTTCCGCGCCGACTCCACCTCTGTGGAGATCCTCGTCTCGGTCTACGAGGGTGAACGCTGGCAAGTCACCGCCGTCACCATCGCGGGGAACAGCGACTTCACGACGGATGAGCTTCAGGAGCTCCTCTCGGTCGCGCAGGGCGACCCATTCCGGACGACGCGACTGGCGAATGACCGCGCCGCGCTCCTCGGGCACTACGCCCGGAACTCGTATCTCGATGCGAGGGTCGAACAGACTATCGAGCGGGACGACATCGCGAGGACCGTGAGCGTCCGCTACGACATCGTCGAACGGAAGCAGGCGCGCATCTCTGAAATCCGCGTCACGGGCGACGACAAGACGCACGGGTTCGTCATCGAGCGGGAGCTCACGTTCAAACCCGGTGAACTCTTCGATGTCGACAGAGTGGGGGAGAGCCAGGCGAACCTGTACACGACAGGCCTTTTCAATGCCGTCTGGATCGAGCCCGCGCGCAAGGATACGGGCCTCGTTGAGCGCCGGATGGACGTTCGGGTCTCCGAGCGTCGAAGCGTTGAGCTCTCGGCGAGCGTGGGTTACGAGGCCATCGACGGGCCAGGTGCGAGCGTCGAGTTCTCGAATCGCAACGTTCAGGGGAACGCGACCTGGATGACGCTGGGCGGCGGCGTGAGCTACCGGACGCGTACCGCCGGGTTCACCATGGGCGACAACTGGCTCATCGGTCTTCCCGTGACGGGCGAGATGACGTTCGAGTACGACTACGGTGATGAGGACGCATACACGGTGGAAAGCGAGCGTGGGACCTTCCTGCTCAAGAAGGATCTGACGCGTGCACTGTCCGTCGAGAGCGGCTACGGTTTCGAGCGGAACGTCGTACTGGAAGTGAGCGACGACACGGAGGGCCCCGGGACGAACTACACGACCGACGTCATGGTCGCGGCGACCCACGACACTCGCGACGACGTCCTGGACGCGATGCGGGGGACTCTCACCCGCGCCGAGTTCCGCGTCGCGAGTTCGCTTCTCGGAGGCACGAACGACTTCACGCGTACCGAGCTCCTGTGGCGTGGGTTCAAGGAGGTCCACGAGGGCCGGGTGCTCGCGCTCTCCGCGCGGGCAGGATGGATCCACCCGCAGAATGATGGCAGCGATGTACCCGTCAACGAGCGGTTCTTCGCCGGAGGTCAGGGGTCCGTGCGCGGGTTCGATTGGAACTCGCTGGGGCCGGTCGGCGAGGACGGCGGCGCGAAGGGCGGGCGCGGACTCATCGAACTCCGCACCGAGCTCCGCGTTCCGGCGCCGGGTCCGTTCCGCGCCGTCGCCATCGTCGACGCCGGCCAGGTCTTCGATGACTACTCCGCGATCCGCCTCTCCGATCTCTCCGTCGGCGCCGGTATCGGCGTCCGCTACCACGTCGGGATCTGGGTCTTCCGACTCGACGTCGTGGCGCCCGTCACCGAGACCGGCAGAACCCGGTTCTACGTGGGTATAGGACAGGCGTTCTAGCCCTCTCCGCAGGACGTTCCGGTCCGTCTCGCGGCCCTGTCGCGGCCCCCTTTCCTGTCCCCCATGCCGCCCTGATTGAGGTTGCCTGACCGTCGCTGACGGACTATCATATAGATTCGTGAAGCGCATGTGCGACACGCGAAAGCACCCACGAATTGTGCATTTCGTCATGAAAGGAGTACCGGCATGGCCAAGGACCTGCTGTACGGGGAGGACGCGCGACACGCCATTCTCAAGGGCGTAGAGCAGCTCAGCAGAGCTGTGAAGGTCACCCTGGGCCCGAAGGGTCGGAACGTCGTTCTCGATCGTAAGTGGGGCGGGCCCCGGATTACGAAGGACGGCGTCACAGTCGCGAAGGAAATCGAACTCGAGAACCGCTTCGAGAACATGGGCGCCCAGATGGTTCGTGAGGTCGCTTCGAAGACGAGTGACATCGCGGGCGACGGGACGACGACGGCCACCGTGCTCGCCGAGGCCATCTACCGAGAGGGTCTGAAGAGCGTGACCGCCGGCGCCAACCCGATGTACGTCAAGCGCGGCATCGAGAAGGCCACGGCCGTAGTTGTCGAAGAGCTCGACAAGCTCTCGCGCAAGGTCCGCGACCGCAGCGAGATCATGAACGTTGCGCGAATCTCGGCGAACAACGACAGCACGATCGGCGAGCTCATCGCCGACGCGATGGACAAGGTCGGCCGCGACGGCACCATCACGATCGAAGAGGCGAAGAGCATCGAGACCACGCTCGAGGTCGTTGAGGGCATGCAGTTCGACCGCGGCTACATCTCGCCGTACTTCGTCACCGACGCGGTGACGATGGAGACCGTCTTCGACAACGCCTACGTGCTCATCTTCGAGGACAAGCTCTCGAAT
>CAZNHF010000140.1:0-6903 GCA_964572375.1 uncultured bacterium
CCGCGAGAACACCCAGGCTCTCGAGCTTCTGTGTATGGCGTACCTGCTCCTCGAGCTCCCGGCGTTTCTCCTCGGCCTTCTTCCGCTCGACGGCGAGCGAGATGTTCCCGGAGACGAACCGCATAAGCTCGAGCTCGCGCTCGGTGTAGAGCTCGCTTTCGTCGTAGCTCTGGACCGCAACGACCCCGAACACGCCGCGCGATGTCCTGAGCGGCATCCCCATCCAGATAGGGGAAGGCTCACCGTACACCGTCACGTCCTGCTCGTTCTCGAGTCGCTCCTGTGTCCGCTGGTCGATGAGATAGGGTTCGCCCGTCCGCCTGACGTAGTCCGTGACGGTGTTCTCGAGTGGGATCGGGCCTTCGGGCGCTGCGTCGTGTGCGTCCGCGTGATAGGGGAACGAATAGAGTCCCGAGTCTTCGTCATACAGGGCGACGTAGAAATTGGTTGTGTCCATCAGGCGGCCGAGCTCCTGCCTCACCGTGTCCAGGAACCCCTCGAGCGTGTCGGTCGATCCTGCTGCCTGCGAGATACTCAGAAGGACTGTACGAGCCAGCTCCTCCCTCTTCCGGGATGTGATGTCTCGCACAGTTCCCCATATCCTCGATGCCCGTCCCTGTTCGTCTCTGACAAGCCAGGCGTGGACGGCGACCGGCACGATAGACCCATCCTTGCGCCGGTACTCCTTCTCGTACTCGTCAGAAGACCCGCGCTCGACGATCTGCGCGTTGATGCCGTCGTCCGTTGTGTGCCAGCCTTCCGGTGTGAGGTCGCGGAACCGAAGACCGCAGAGTTCGTCTCTCGTGTATCCGACGATGTCCAGGAACGCCTGGTTGGCGTCCAGAATGTCGTCATCGAGCGTCCCCACGGCGATACCGTCGAGACTCGTTGAGAACAGCCCCCTGAACTTCTCCTCTGATGCGCGGAGCGCGTCGTCCGCCCTCTTGCGGGCGATGATGCTTCCGATGCTGTCGGACAGCACGCGCAGCGCCTCGCGAGCGTGCTCCGGAAAGTCCGTCAGGCTACGAGACATGATACCGAGAAGCCCCACGAGCGTTCCCTCATGCATGAGGGGGAGGAGCGCCGCGGACGAGACGTTCTCGTCCTGGAATGCCTGGCGGATGCCGCTTGTCGCCGGGTGCGCGAGAACGTCGTCTTCGGATGTGATGAACGAGCCGGCGCCCTCTTCCGCGACACAAGCGACCGTCTCGAGTTCGCCGCTGAGTTGTGCCGCGGACCGGACGAACGCGTCCGAATGACCGACGGACGCAGTGAGGCGAACCCCGTCGTCCTCGATGAGGAAGATGGCGCCCGCATCGGCGCCGGAAACGTCGATGGCCGATCTGATACAGAGCTCCATGGATTCCCGTACTGATTCCACCGAGTGGAGCGCAATGCTGAGGTCGCGCTGGACGCGCGTCAGACGCTCCATTCGCCTGCGCGTTGTCGCGTCGTGCACGATCGTGATGACTCTTGTGACCTCGCCACTCTCCACGACTGGTATCTTCGTCGTTTCCGTAGATACCTCGTGCTCGGCAAGCCGCACGAGATTGTCGGTCGTGAGCGGCTGCCCCGTCGAGAACACCTGGTCATACTCGCTGAGCGTCTTGTCACTCAGGAACGGGAAGGCGTCCCGGAGTCCGACTCCGATGCCCGGCACGGCAACCCCGAGGCCGGTCAGCCACTCCACGTATCGCTTGTTCATCAGCGTGATACGGAGTTCCCGATCCACGACGTGGACCGCGTCATTCATGGAGTCCATCGTCATCCGGTAGAGAGCCTCCGAGCCTCGGAGACTCTCCTCGATGACGCGCTGGTCGGTGACGTCCTGGATGGCGCCGATGATGCGTGTCGTGCGCTGCGCTCTCTCGTCCCAGTCGGGGCGCGCGTAGTCACGGACCCACCGGGTCTCGCCCGTCTTCGTTACGATGTGATACTCGACGACCGATTCCTCTCCCGCCATGAGCAGCTCCAGCTGCCGCCCGGCGATCGGGAGGTCGTCGGGCAGCACCAGCGTCTGCCACCCGCCGCGTGCGGTCAGCTGATCCCTGGTCCATCCGGAGATACGCTCCAATGCGCCGGTCGCCCACTCCGCGGTGAGCGTGCCGTCCGGATCCACTCTGAACGCGTATGCGACGTCCGACGTCAGCCTGGAGACGGTGCGGTATCTGTCATCGCCATACTCCAGTGTCTGCTCGATGCTGCGGAGCCACGTCACATCGACGCCGACGCCCCAGTACGCCCAGCCACGGATGGGCATGCGGTCAGAGATGTTCGACCACGAGACGGTGCGCAGCGAGCCGTCCCGGTGCGCGATCTCCCACTCCCAGTTCCTGTAGTCGCGGCCGCGTTCGGTCCACTCAGCTGTCAACTTCGCCCGGAACTCCTCGTCGGGGTAGAGCAGCTCTAGGATTCCATCTCGTCCAATGATCTCGTCCGCTGCATATCCGGTCACGCGCTCGCATTCGATATTCCATGCGGCGATCCGCCCGGCGTCATCGAATGCGAACACCATCACTGGCATGTTCTGGATGATCTTGCGAAGCTGCTCCTCGCGATCGCGGACCGACTCTTCGATGCGGATGCGCTCCGTGAGTTCACGCTTGATCTCGCGCGTCTTTCGTGCCACCTCGCGCTCGAGCGACCACGACCAGTAGAGCGCGCCGGCGAGCAGAAGAAGAAGGGGGATTCCGATCCACGCGGCGAATTTCAGCACGCGCCATTTTACCTCCGGCCCTTCCTGCGGGAACCAGCGTGCGAGAATCTCGCCGTCGAGTCCGCTTGTGCTCACCGCCGTGTGACCGGCGGCGAGCGAGGCGAGAAGCCCCGTATTGCCCTTCGGAACCGCGAAGCAGTAGTCGCGGGGCAGGATCTCGGAGCCAACCGGCTCGACGAGATGAGTGAGCCCGCTCCGGTGGATGTGGAACAGACCCTGGAGCTTTCCGAGCAGGGCGCAGTCCCAGGCCCCGCTTGCGAGGAGTTCGAGGGCAGCCTGCTGGTCGGCCACCGCGATGATCTTGTCTGTGAGCCCTGTTTCCATCAGGTACTCGTGCATGATGTCGCCATCCTGCACGATGATCGCCGCGCCCCGCGCATCTTCGAGTGTGCGCAGCGGAGAGTTCTTCCGGGCGAAAAGCGAATGAGTCACGACGACGTGAGAATGCGAGAAGTCGAACTCGCGTTCGCGCACCGCTGAGCGGAACATTCCGCTCACAACATCGGCGCGTCCTCCTCGCATGTCCTCCATTACGCCGCGCCACGGCCCGAGCTGGATATCGATATCGAGCCCGGCCTCTTCTGCGATCGCCGTGATGAGGTCAATATTGTATCCGGCCGGAGCTCCGGTCTCGTCGAGGAATTCGTACGGCGGGTAGTTGTTGTCACCGCGCACAGTGATGACACGACCCTCTTGAGCGAGGGTCGTTGTAGGCGCCGCGAGGGCGACGGCGACCGCGACGAGAACGGCGACGGTCACCGGGATTGTGAGGTTCCATTTGAGCATTGCGGGTATCTTCTGAAATCGTCGTGGCCATTGTCTCTACACGTGTCGACTCTGAGCGTATCCTATCATCGGCGGCATGAAACACAAGCGGCATTTGGGGAGGTTCGCTGCTCTGACATGCGTGGTCGGCTACTGCGGCGGGTCGGTGCATGCTGTCATGCGCGAGACTTGCGAGATCAGCGAATCGGAGCTGAAAGGCTTCTGGAGAAATGCCCAATGCTCGAGTCCCTCGAATCGCTGCGTGACATCACTCCCCGAATAGCCGCTGGAGATGAGGATCGGCATGTCAGGACGGACCTCGCGCAACTCCCTGAAGACCGCTTCTCCGTCCATATCGGGCATCGAGAGATCCAGGACGACGCACGCGATCTCGTCAGCGTGTCTCTTGAAGTATTCGACCGCACCGCGCCCGTCCGCCGCCGTCGTGACGGAATAGCCCGCCCTGTCGAGCAGAGTCTCTCCGACCTTCCGGACCACGTCCTCGTCGTCGACGAAGAGCACGTGCGGATGCTCCGTCGTGTGCGCCGCATCGGCGGGCGGCGGGGCGAGCTTTCCCGCGACGTCCTGTTCGGTCTGGGTCGGCGGGAGGACGACACGCACCGCGGTTCCCTTCCCGGGCGTGCTCCTGACCGTGACGCTGCCGCCGTGCATCCTCACGATGCCCTGGACCGCCGGGAGACCGAGGCCACGACCCGTGAACTTCGTGGAAAAGAACGGTTCGAACACTCTCCGCTGCGTCTCCACGTCCATCCCGCAGCCCGTGTCGCGCACCTCGACGAACGGGCATGCCTCGCCATCGGCCAGCGCCCGCATGCTTGCGGGGAGTCCCGCGCAAGACGAAGGCATGGTTCCCGTCCTGATCGTGACAATCCCCGGCGCTTCGCCAAGCGCCTCGGCAGCGTTGGCGACAAGAGCGCGGACGATCTGGGCCAGCTGCGAGCGGTCCGCGTTCACGGATCCTGAGGGCAGTGTCTCGATTGAGAGCGCAGCGGTGCCCGGGACGAGCGGCGCCAGAGCGTTGCGCATCTTCTGAATCTCGGAGGCGAGGTCCAGCGGCTCCGGTGCGCACGTGGCCTGGCCCGAATAGGCGAGCATCTGGCGACAGAGCTCCGACGCGCGCTGGGAGATGCTCCTGATCTCGTGGAGCGCGTCCGCCGCAGACGAGGACCGCGGAAGATCCAGAAGCGCAAGGTCAGCGTTGCCCATGATGCCCGTCAGAAGATTGTTGAAGTCGTGTGCGATGCCGCCCGCGAGAACACCGAGGCTCTCGAGCCTCTGCGCCTGCTGTACCTGGCGCTCCAGACTTTCCTTCTCCTCTTCTTCGCGAAGTCGCTCGACGGCGGTTCCCATGTTCTCGGCGACGAACGACATGAGATCGAGCTCGCGCTGCCTGAAGGCGGACTCGTTGTCGTAGCTCTGGACGGCCGCAACGCCCATGATGCCGTGCTGCGTGGCCAGAGGAACACCGAGCCATGACTTCGAGGGCGTGCCTCCGCCGCTGACACCTTCTTGCTTCCGGAACTCCTCAGCATCGGAAGCGGTGACGAGCAACGGGCTGCCGGTCCGGCGCACATGGTCCGTCAGCGATCCGTCGCCGTCCTGCGCGACATGTAGATCGATCTCGTCGTGCTCGTCGTAGAAGCATTCGAACCGGTAGGTGTTCGACGCATCGTCATAGAGCGCGACGTAGAAGTTCGTTGTGTCCATGAACTCCGAGAGGCCCTCGCGTATGGCACGGAACAAGTCCTCCAGGGTCCGTGCCGTGTGCGCGGTCTTCGAGATCTGAAGCATCGCCTCCTGGATTCGCTCGAGCCACTTCCGCGCGGAGTTGTCGCGGACGAAGGCCTGGACGAGAGTCTCCCCTCCGATCTCGATGCAGCTAAGGCTCACTTCGGCGTCGAAGGTCGTGCCGTCGTATCTGGAGTGAAGCCATTCGAATCGCTGTGGCGCTCCTGCGAGCGCCGCCGTGATCTTCTTGATGGCCGCTTCTTGCGAGTCGCGTCCATCGCGCTGTTGCGGCGGTGAGAACCCGTACGGGGGGTGGCCGATGATCTGTTCGCGAGTACAGCCGAACATCTCGAGCGTCTTCTCGTTGCAGTCGACGAACATGTCGCCCCGCATGATGAAGATGGCGTCGTTCGCCTGATTGAACAGGGAGCTGTAGCGCGTCTCGCTGTCTCCGAGCGCCGTCTGCACTTGGTCGCGTGTCGTGACGTCGGTGAGGAGACCGAGGAGAGCCGGACGCCCACCCCACTCCATGTGGGCGCATCTTGCCTCGATCCGTCTCGTCTCGCCCGATTCGGTCAGGAATCGGACCGAACATGCGCTCCCGCCGTGTTCTTCGCGTGCGTGGTTTGACTGCCGTTCTCCGACCATCGACCGGTCGTCCGGATGGATGAGCTCACTGAACTCGGTGGACAGGAGAGCGTCCATGCCGCGCCCCAGGATCTCGGTCGCGACCGGATTGCAGATCTTGATCATGCCGTCCTGCACGACGACGATCGCCTCGGCCGCATTCTCGAAGATGCGGCTGAATCGCTCCTCGCGCGCGGAGAGCTCGGCGTTGAGCCGTTCGAGCGCGCTGACCCGCTCGCGGAGCTTGCTCTCGCTCCCGGTCGATTCGTCACGCGTCTCTCTGTTCGAATCCATTCGTAGTGCCCCCGTTCGGGTGGTTCGGAGAGCCCCGCAACGTGGCGTGGGGCGCGTGTCTCCGGTACCCGCTATTGCATTTATCCTGCCAGATAACGAGCATCAGTCACGAGAGCGCGGTGTCGCGCAAATCTCGGGGCAATATCGACCCTGCACGGTATAACTTGTTTGCAGATAGCTACTTGCACTGTCGAGAAATGTGTTGGGGGCTCAGACGGGACGCGGCCACCTGGTCGTGTCCGTCCAGGAGGCCGCGTGCCGTGAGATTGTGACGCGGTCTGAGTCGGCGGGCTGCCCACCGTCAACCGCGATTTGCGGTATGTGCGGCTACTCGCCGGTCACCGAGAGGAAAGCCGGGTCCTGCCAGAGCGGCTCGAAGTCCGTGTCGAGCCGGGCGCGCGGGCCGAGGAGCGCGTCGCGCGCCGTCGCCTCAGCAAGCTCCTCGAGGGCTTCGTCCGTCAGGCCGCCGCGCGTCAGGTAGCAGGCGAGGTGGTAGTAGCATTCGGGGCTGTCGGGATACTCGTCAATGGCGCGCCGGCCGATCCTGACGGCGGCCTCCGTCTCGCCTTTCTCGAGCAACCGGTAGCCCTCGAGGATCAGCGCGTCTTCCTTCCATATCGTGAAGATCCGTCGGAGTTCGGCGATCGGATCCCCGGCGTCATCGACGCGGAGGTCGCAGTAGACGTCGTTGTATCCACCGTAGCCGGCGCCGGCCTTCACGATGAGGATGGCGGCCGACTGCATCCCGCGCG
>CAZNHF010000141.1:0-6835 GCA_964572375.1 uncultured bacterium
CACCAGCCACGCGTTCAACTGGACCGCCTACAGCGTGGAGTGCCGAAGCTGGCGTGGCGGCCCCGAGGACGAGGCAACCTCGCCGCTCATCCACTCGTGGACATACACCGGCCCGCACATCCCGCGGCCGGAACAGCCGCGCGTCCACCTGAACCTGTGGCAGTACGACGGTTCGCCCGCCACCGCACAGGAGGTCGTCTTCGCGGACTTCACGTTCGTGCCCGAGGGCGGGACCGACGTGACGGATGAACCTGCTGGGCCCGCCTCCCACGACCTCGCCCGGCTCCTCCCGGCAAGACCCAATCCGTTCAACCCGACCACCACGATCGGCTACGCGCTCAGGACAGCCGGCGCGGTCGAGATCGACATCTACGACGTCGCCGGACGCAAGGTGCGTACGCTGGTACACGATGTGGTACCTGCCGGTGATTACGACGCTGTGTGGGATGGGCGGAACGACAATGCCGAGCCGGTGGCGTCGGGCGTCTACCTGTACAGACTCCGGACGGGAGATGTTCAGGAGACGCGGAGGATGGTCCTGCTGAAGTAGCTCTTACGGGCTGTAGAGCGTGCGCTCCGGCACCCCGATATGCAGACGGACAACCCGGCCGGAGCGATCGAAGATCGCCCGGCTCGTCTCTTCATCCAGACGTTCGCCGCGGTACCCGCGCGTCCTGCCGTCATTGAAGACCACCCGGACCCACGCGTCGCCGCCGGCGCTCTCGTAGACAACCGGCACCTGGCAGTATGTGAACGCGAGGGAGCCGACCCGCAGCTCCACAGTGCGCTCCTGCCCGTGCACGTCATAGAACCGGAAGTCGGCGGGCTCGGTCAGGAATTCGCTCGACCTGAGCAGGACCGGTCTGAAGTGGATCAGTCCACTCTCCACCGCAACGCCCAGCTCACCGAGACGAGTGAGGATCTCCTCCTTGACCTGTCCCGTCATGCCCGGCTGCTTCGCGCCGCCGTGACGCGGTGTGTGCGAATACGGGTCCGTCGGGAAGGCGCCGTACTCACCCGGCGTCTTCTCGAATCCGAGCCCCGAACGTATACGATAGTACATCTCCACGAGCGCCGCGCGTGTCTCCGGGGAACTCCCGTCGTTCGACGCGCGAAGGGCCACCTCCTGCACCGCGAGCAGGAGCTTCGCCACCATGTGCCAGTAGATGCAGCCGAGTCCCTCGTAGCTGTACATCGCTCCCGACCGCCCGGTGTACGAGCGATGGTGAAAGACGCCCTCGTAGAGATTCAGAACGGCCGTTCGATCGCGCGCAGCGCGCTTCGACCACTTCGAAGACCTCGACAGTCGGTCAAGCGCAGCCGACACGTCGGTCGCATTGCGCAGGTCGGCATGGAACCGGCACACGCCGAAGGCATCCACGCCGACGAGAGAGGTGTCCCCCGCCTCGAGCAGGTCATTCAGCACCGGCACGACCGCGACCCTCTCAACGGGCACGACGTTCTTCTCCAGGAAGCCCGGCAGCGTCCTCTCGGGATACAGCAGGAAGCTGTGCTGGTCCTCTCGGTAGAGCGGGCTCGCGAAGAGCTGATCGAGCAGGCGAACCGTCTCCGCACCATCGAGAAGCCCCGAACTGAGCGCGGCCACCTGGCCCTCGAGCATCACGTGCAGGGGTTGGAGCGCCGCCTCGCTGCGCTTCGTCCTGGTGTCCAGGAGCGAGTAGGAGTTGTAGAGCGAGTCGTCCCGCCGATTCGCGCGGATCCCGTGTTCCAGGAACCGCCGGGACAGCGAGCAGAAATCCGCGGCCTCCGAGACCGGCAGGTTCACCTTGTCGGAGAAGCCGTTCCCGTAGACGCGCTGCCTGTAACCGGAGAACGCCTCGCCGAGTTCGTCCAGGAGCTGCTTCCTCGCACGGTCCGACATCGACGCGCTGTCCAGAAGCGGAGACGTCGACTCGAAGATCTCACAGACCCGCCGGAGCCACTCGACGACCTCCCTGGCGACAGGAACCGACGTGCCGGATGCGTCCGCGAAGAGCTCCTCGAGGAACGCCACGTAGCGGCGCAGATAGTAGAGCGTCACGGCGGAAACGCCGTTGCCCACGAGCGCGTTGTTCGCATCGTTCCACTCGGGCCGCTGCGTGTTCATCCAGATGCCGCCGTCCGGGACCAGATTGGACAGCTTGGAGAGAAGTGGGACCAGGAGCTTCTCCAGAAGGCTCGCGTGATAGACCGAGCCGTCGTCCGTCATGACGAGGCGCCCGTCCGTTCCAAGAACGTCCACGCGCGCCTTGATGCGCGCCACGCTTCCGGTGTCGTAGACGATCGTCGCCCTCGGGTTCTCGAGAATCTCAGCATACGGCTTGATGCGGTAAGGAACATCCGCGTAGCTGAAGATCTCACGGTCGAGCATGTCCTCGAGCTCCCCGGGTGCGTATGCGTTCATCGCCTCGAGAAGCTTGAGGAAGTAGATGATCTGGTGATCGCCCCAGTAGCCGATGTGACTCCAGGGGTCCGCCGGGTCGGGAGTCTCCCAGTCGATCCCCTCTCTCGTCAGGCGGTACGGATTGAAACCGTCAACCGTCGACGCGTTCGCGAACTTGGCGGTCATGCCCGGCAGGAACCGCGGGAACGATGTACAGAGCGCCTCCCAGTTCTGGAAGATGTCCCGCCAGTTCCCCTCGTACCGGAGCGCGCGCGTTCCGTCGCCGTTTCTGACGTGCACTGAGAATCGATTCCAGGGCCGGCTCGGATCGCCGTGACGCCTGCCGAAGTAGATCGGCAGGTACTCGTGACAGAGCCGCTCGAGATCGACGTCCGCGGAGCCGCGCGCCGCGGCGAGAAGCTCGGGCACCGTGACCTCGTCCGGCAGCGAACTCAGCAGACTCTCCTGTCGAACCGACACGACACGATTCCGCGTCCGGATGAAGTCGATGAGGTCCGCGGTCGAGACGTCGTAGTTCCGAACCGGCACGCCGCCTCGCATATTATTGAAGAGGACGTTCGCGAAGTGATGTGCCGTCACGACGTCGTCAGCGGTCAACTGGACGCCGTCGGCGCTCGCCACATTCTGAAGCAGGCTCTGCTCAGCCTCATCGAGGGCACTCTCGACGAGCCCCGAGAGATCTCCCCCCTCGAGAATGCGCTTCCGGTCGCACGCCACCTGGAGATGGTCCCGTCCGGCGTCGGCGACAAGATGCCACCGCGCGGACCGACCAGGCTCCAGCGAGAACGACGTCGAGATGAGATAGTTCCCGCGCTGCCCGTTGAGGACACCGGTCGCCTGCGGGACCTCCCCGCGCCTGAACGAAGCGATCGCATCACCCGAGAGGTACACGTTGAAATGGTCGAGCCCCGCGCACCACACCGTGTTCGCGCGCAGCATCTCAACGGCTTCGGGCCGGTCACTGATCCCGGACGTCAGCGAAAAGACGCCCAGTCCGGTCTCCTGATCGACCTCCGACTTTCTGTAGGCGTCGGCCAGGTTGCCGGCGTCGCGGCAAAGCGACTGCGGGACGCCGTGCGGCATGACGTTCCTCAGCCCGTCGAGCACGTCCACCGCCACGACCTGCCCGCCCACATTCTCGATCGTCGCGGTCCGCACCCAACCCAACTCATCGCTTCCCGCCCACCGGTACCGGAAAGCGATCCCCAACTCGTGGTTGATGCTCTCGAAGACCAGCCGCGTCCCCGACACGCTCTTATAGATGTTCCGTTCGTCCTCGGACATTCCGTCTCCGGTGTGCGGAAACGGCTGCCACAGGACGGACGTGCCGTCGTCCTGTCCTACGCGGATCAGTGTGATGGGCCCCGTGTGGTGATGACCGTCGTGGAGCCGGTCGACCGTTTCGTACGCGAAGAGGGTCCTGTCCGCGTCCACCCGGCCCGCCGTGAGGCCGCCGCCGGACGTAACGAACATCCAGAGATCGCTGTCGCTGGCCACGGTCATCAGGAAGGGCGGCATCGCGTCGTAGGCCCTGATACAGTAGTACTCCTCGCCGTCGAAGAAGACGAACCCGCCGGTCGGCTCGCCCGTCATCCGGCCGCCAGAGGTCATCCGACCGCCAGAGACCACGAGCCGCGCGGTCGCCGTCGATTCGGAGCTGGACGTCGCAGAAATACGCGCATCGACCCGCGACGAGGTGATCTTCATCCGGCTTCTCCTTCATGACCGTTGGGGTCCGACGAGACCGGGCGCCCGGAGATCTTCCGTTCCGTCGCCTTGCCTGCGTCGCCACCTGTGGTATGATTCAGGGCTCGAAATGCCCTTGACTCTCACACCTAGTATTGTACACTATGTTCGGTACCCGAACAAAGTCTTTTTCACGTGCGGGAGGATTTCTTGAACGCTCCCCCTGATGCCGGTGACAGGCCCATCCTTGAGGTCAAAGGTCTCTCGAAGACCTTCGTCTCCCGCGGCCTGTTCGCAACGTCGCACCCGGTGAAGGCCGTGGCCGACGTCTCCTTCACCGTCAACCGTGGTGAGGCGATCGCGCTCGTCGGAGAGTCCGGAAGCGGCAAGAGCACGATCGCCAAGCTCCTCCTCCGCCTCGAGCAGCCCGACGCGGGCAAGATCTTCCTCGACGGCGACGACATTCTCGCGCGCGAACCCAGGCACGCATCCCTCGCCTACCGCCGCCGCGTGCAGATGGTCTTCCAGGATCCCTTCGGGTCGCTCAACAGAACGCACGACATCGCCCATCATCTCGAGCGTCCGCTGCTTCGGCACAGGCTCGCCACGAAGCGTGACGTTCGGGCCAAGGCCATCGAGCTTCTGCACGTCGTCGGGCTCGAGCCCGCCGAGGAGTTCATCTCGCGCCGGCCGTACGAACTCTCCGGCGGCCAGCGTCAGCGCGTCGCCATCGCCCGCACGCTCGCGGTCGACCCCGACCTGCTCATCGCGGACGAGCCAACGTCGATGCTTGACGTCTCCATCCGCATGAACATCCTGACACTCCTGACGAAACTCAAGACCGACCGACAGCTCGCGATGATCATGATCACGCACGACCTCGCATCAGCGCGCTACCTCTCGGACCGGGTTCTGGTGCTCTTCCGCGGCAGGATCGTCGAGGACGGTCCGGCCGACCGCGTCGTCAGCGAGCCGGCGCACCCTTACACGCGCGCGCTTCTCGCCTCGATCGCCGACGAGAACAAACTCGGGGATGCCGCTCCCTACACCGATTCCAGTGACGTTCAGCCTGACGGGTGCCCGTTCGCGCACCGCTGTCCCGACGCCATGGACGTCTGTAGAGAGATGGAACCCTCCTATCGCTCCTTCGAGAACCGACGCGTGCGCTGTCACCTCTACCCTGCGGACGCTTCCGAGTGCGAAGCCTGACACAAGGACGAGACCACATGAGTATTCACCGCTTCCCCGACGGATTCCTCTGGGGTGTCGCGACCTCGGCGCAGCAGATCGAGGGCGCTCGACACGAGGACGGCCGCGGCGATTCCATCTGGGACCACTACGCGGAGACGCCGGGCAACATCGCCGACGGCTCAAACCCGTTCATCGCATGCGACCACTACCACCGTTGGCGCGAGGATATCGAGCTGATGAAGTGGCTCGGCATCAACGCCTACCGTTTCTCGATCGCGTGGCCGCGCATCCTCCCAACCGGAGTCGGTGCGCCGAACGAGGCGGGTCTCGGTTTCTATGAACGGCTTGTCGACGCGCTCCTCGATGCAGGCATCAAGCCGTTCGTCACGCTCAACCACTGGGACATCCCACAGGCGCTCCAGGAGGCCGGCGGATGGCCCGAACGGAACACCGTGGAAGCCTTCGTGGAGTACACCGACGCCGTGACGCGACGGCTCGGGGACCGCGTACACGCGTGGGCCACACACAACGAACCGTGGTGCATCGCAGTGCAGGGATACGAGGAGGCGGGACACGCCCCCGGCCGACGGAACCCGGACGAAGCCCTGAGAACGGCCCACCACCTCCTCCTCTCCCACGGTCGGGCGGTCGACGTCATCCGACGCAACGCTCCCGGGTCCGAGGTCGGCATCGTGCTGAATCTCGCCCCCGGCTGGCCGGCGACCGACGCTCCCGGCGACCTCGAGGCGGTCCGCATCCACAACGGTCTGTTCAACCGCTGGTATCTCGACACGCTGTTCAAGGGCGCGTACCCGGCGGATTCGATCGCGGACCGCGTGCGCTTCGGCCAGCTCGAGAGCCCGGAACTCACGTTCGTCGAGGACGGTGACATGGAGACGATCAGCGCGCCGCTCGACTATCTCGGCGTCAACTACTACGGGCGGAGCGTCCTGAAGGAGGGTTCCGACGGGCGTCCGGCGGGCGTCTGCCCCGTGCCGCCCGAGGAGCTGACCGAGATGGGCTGGGAGGTCTTCCCAGAGGGGTTGACGCACCTGCTCACCGAACTGACGGAGGACTACGACCTCCCCGCCATCTACATCACCGAGAGCGGCGCGGCCTTCTCCGATACGGTGGATCAGGACGGGCGAATCCGCGACCCGCTCCGCGCGGCGTTCCTCCGCGACCATATCGCCGCCGCCTCGGACGCGATCCAGGCGGGCGTCCCGCTCCGGGGCTACTTCGCCTGGACGCTGATGGACAACTTCGAGTGGCAGCACGGATACAAGATGCGATTCGGCCTGTTCAGGGTCGATTACGATAGCCTGAAGCGCACGCCGAAAGAGAGCGCCTACTGGTACCGAGGCGTTACCGCCGCGAACGCCGTGGAGGATGAACGCCTCTAGCCTGGGAGGATCGAGTGAGACCACCAAGAGGGATTGATTACCGCCGCACTGCCCGCACGATCGCCGGCGTGTTCGTTGTACTCGCCGCGCTCGCGGCCCTGAGCGCACCGGCGCTCGCGGCGCGGGTGATGGACGTGCAGATCGTCTCCGA
>CAZNHF010000142.1:0-6743 GCA_964572375.1 uncultured bacterium
TCCGCGAGGAACCTCGAGGTCGGACGTGGTCCGTGGAAGGAGACGTCCACATGAAGAGTCGTACTGCACAGCGCAGACGCGGGGGGGCGCGAGCCCGGCCCGGCGTGCAGCCGTACCTGCACCCTGGCCCTCGAGTCGCCGTGATCGTGGTGCTCACTACGATCCTTCTCGGTACCGGACCGATGTGCGCGGCGGAGGAGGGAGTCGACATATCGACGGGAGTGGGCATCAGCATCACCCGGATCATCAGAATCAGGTTGGCCAGCCCGTTCGAACCCAACCCTCGCTACGTCACATGGGGGGAGGATACGACGTCGGCGGAACCTGCTCCAGGTGTCGAGTCCGCTGAGATCAGTGTCGCTACGAACACCACAGACTGGGGTGTGCTCGTGCGATTCAAACTGCCGCCTGAGGGCAAGAGGAAGCTCCGGGACGCCGTCGCGCGATGCCGCCTCGTGGATCAGGAGGGCAAGATCATCAGTGAACGGTTCATCGACGGTGACGAGGTGTTCCTCGAGGGCAACGGCAGGCGCGGGAACCACACGCTCTTCCTCGAGGTAAGCGGTCACGCCGAAGCCTTTGGAATTGAGACACTCACCGAGCCGATGGTGGATGTGGAAGGGTGGTCGGCGGACGGGGGCATGTAGGTCCGCGAACGGGATGGAGGTGATGCCATGGCAGGACAAGCGGGGTCGCTCGAGCACGGTGTGGTTCGGGGTGTGGTTCGCGGTCTGGCTCCAGCGGCCCGATTCGTTCACCGAGGATAATAGCGACGAACTTCTGCAGTCTTGGGGGTGTGACTATGAAACGATTGCTGATTGTCTTCACAACCCTCTGTGTTGTCGCAGTTGCTGTGCCATCACTGGGCGACGTGACGGATCAGGTAGATATTGGGAATCCGCCAACGGAGATCGGCTGCTGCATGACCGGATGGGGTGACGTCCAGTATGGAACCTTGCACGATCCGCCGGGACCCTACGGGGATGTGGACTGTTGCAGGGGGATCGATTGTCCGGAGTCGCTCGGCGACGGTGATGTCTGGGCGTGCGTGACTCTCGACTTCGGTACGGAGGACCCGGGGATACCGAGGTCTATCACTCTTCGACACCTGGAGGGTCAGGGCGTAGACGCGTTTGACGTCTATATCTATGATGTCGGCGGTACTCCGCCCGGAACGCTGCTCTGGAGCTACCCCGGCGATGTGGGGAACACGGAGCTTGTCTGGCACACGACAATACTGGAGGACATCTACGTATCAGGACCGTGCGTCCTCCACTTCGTCTCCACCGGGGAGCATTGGTCCGGGTGGTCCACGTACGGACAGATGTACTTCGATTGCCTCATTGTGGAGAGCAACCTCGCGTTGCCGACGGCTCCGGCAACGTGGTCGGTGATCAAGGCAATGTTCCGCTGATAGCCGACGCGGAGATGCACGGCGAACAGGGTCATGGAGGCACGGCAGCGTGAGGCACATCCTTGTCATCCTGCTGATCATGATGGTCACGGCCGGCCTCTGCCTTGCCTACAACACGGGGTTCGTCGATACCGATGGGACGACGTTCGTGTTGAGCGGCCAACGCTACCTCTTCGCCGGGGTCAACTACTGGTACGGCATGAACCTGGGTTCTGCTGGCGCAGGCGGAGACCGCGAGCGTCTGCGCCGCGAACTCAGTGCGTTGCGATCCCTCGGTGTGACGAATCTCCGCATCATGGTCGGGACCGAAGGTCCGGACACTGAGCCTTGGCGCATCGCGCCCTCGCTCCAGACAGCGCCGGGGGCGTACAACCCGGAGGTGCTGGACGGTCTCGATTACCTGATCAGCGAGATGGATGCGCGCGGCATGAGAGCCGTGGCATGCTTTACAAATTTCTGGCACTGGTCCGGCGGGATGGCGCAGTACGTCACCTGGAACGGCGGCGGGGCGATCCCCTATCCTCCTCCCGAACCCGGTGGCGACTGGAACGAGTATCAGGACTACGCATCCGACTTCTACTCGAACGCAGGCGCGATGCAGGATCTCAGCGACCACATCGCGTTTCTCATCGGACGGCTCAATCCCTACACGGGGCGTCTTTACGGGAACGAACCCACCATCATGGCATGGGAGCTGGCGAACGAGGCCCGCGGGTTCAACAACAACGCGGCCGCGTTCAATACCTGGCTGGACGACACCGCCGCCCACATCAAGTCTCTGGACTCCAATCATCTCGTAACGACCGGCTGCGAAGGGGACACGCCGTGGCCGGCCTGGAACGGGCTCGACTTCATCAGCAACCACGATGGTCCTGATATCGACTACACGACCATTCACATCTGGCCACAGAACTGGGAGTGGTTTGATCCTTCCAACCCAGAGGCCACGTTTCCGTCGGCCCTGACAACCACGCAGAGCTACTTCGCAGCGCACCTCAGCGAGGCCGAGTTCCTCGGCAAGCCACTCGTGCTCGAGGAGTTCGGACTCGCTCGCGATGGCGGGTCCTACGATCCGGCCGCTTCCGTCGTCTGGCGGGATTCGCTGCTCCAATCTCTTTACGGCCACATTGAGACATCAGCGCAGGACGGTGGGCCGGCGTGCGGTGACAACGTCTGGGCGTGGGCGGGGGAGGCGAGACCATCAGTTCCCTATGGTGGTCACTGGAGTCCGGCCGAGCCGTGGCTGGGTGATCCACCCCACGAGTGCCAGGGGTGGTACAGTATCTATGATAGTGATGTTTCGACGCTCTCTGTACTGGCAGACCACGCAGACGAGATGAGCAGCATCGCACTCGGGACGTCGGTCACCGGTGACGAGCTGGGACTGGATGATGCGCTGCAGGGGAGGCTCTATGTCTTTCCGTCTCCGTCATTCGGCTCCGCCACGGTGCTCGCGGACTTCCCGAGTCGGGTTCCCGGCCGGCGCATCCAGTTTGTGGACGTGCGCGGGCGAGTTGTCGGAAGCCGCGATGCCACAGCACGACACATTGCTCTCGCCTGGCCAGGCAGTGGAGAGGGCGACGTAGCGTCGGGAGTCTACTTCGTCGTCGTGCGTGGGGAGACACCGTTGCTGACATCGAAGATCGTCCACATCCGTTCCGCACAATGAGCACCGGAACCGCCGCCAGCGTGGTGCCGAACCAACCAGTAGCACAAATTCACCGCTGACAGAAGTCGCCGAGCATGCGAGTCCTGACGCCCGGTAGCGCACCTGTGGCAGGAGTGGCCTGCGCTGAAACGACCAGCGCCGATTATCACGGCAATGGCGCAGATGCCAACGGTTGTTTTGGCAACTCAGGTCTTTGCCCGGCCGTCGTCCAGGAAGACAGGATGGACTAGACAAGCTGTATCCTATGTGCTTGTCCATCTGCTTACATAGTATGTACTTAGAGATATGTAGTGGAATGAGTGAGGTTTCATGGTGCTTAGGCGTTGACATAGCTTCGGTGAGGCAGTATAATGACAGTGTTTCCTCCCTCGGGAAACGCCTGCCCTTCCCGTCCAGTCTCGCAGCTGGACGGGGGGGCTGGCAGTGAGGGCGGAGACATCGCGTACGTGGAGAGAGTCCCTACCATAGATGGATCACATAAAAAGGGCGACTGGAGGATGGTTAGCGGCCAACCCAGTCGCCCGGCCAAGAAGCGGGGCAGCTTCGCACCGAAAGGTACGGGCGCGCCCGCTCTTGTGCTTCGGGAATATACCCGCACCTCTCGTTCTCGTCAAGAGCGGTGTTGGTGAAGCCGGGGCGACGAGGGAGGAGCGATGACGGTCTGAGTACTGCGGGAGGTGCATGAGCGAGCGATGCTCAAGCGCTGAGAGCGGCCGGCGACGGTCGAGTGATTCGCGGGTTCTTCTGACTAGCGGGAGGAGAACGAAGATGCGCACCACGGTATTGATTTTCACACTCATTCTCTCATTGCTGATCTCCATTCCAGCGATGGCCAACTCCGTTGGCAGCAGCACCATCGAGTTCGAGGGAACGCTCACCGACAACGGGGACGGCAGCTACAGCGGCGTCATCCCCATGATCGTCGGGGGAGCCTACGACATCTATGCCGAAGAAGGCGGGACCGCCTGGTTCGGCAACGATTCCGGCACAGGCCCCGTGTGGACCAGCCAGGCCATCGGCGCCGACCACGACGCTTGGCCCACCTGGAATCCCGACACGCCGGACTGGTATCAGTACAGCCTGGAACTCTACGTGGACAGCAGCACCGACAAGTGGGCCGTCCGCAACCACGCCGGCGCTACGGAGACGAATCCTTGGTACGACGAGGGGGAGTGGGGAGCCGGCGGCATTCCCGCCATGGGCGTCCCCATGTCGGGGATCATGGATTACTCCTACCTCTATGCCGCCGAAACGGATGTGGGCGCCTATATGCCCGCCACCGGCACGCCGGAGATCCCCGGCGGCGCGGCCGGCCAGGGCGGCGGCCCCGCGGCCTGGGACATGGACTGGAGCTGGGGCAGTGAAGTGGTGCCCATGGAATACTCGGGCTTCGATGTTGACATAACCGCGCTGGGCGGTGGCGTCTACCACGTGACCCTCACGCCGGCGGCGCCGGAAGATGTCTTCGTGGACGACGATTTTGACGCCAGCATCCCCGGCTGGGGCGCCACGCACTTCGACCTCATCCAGGACGGCGTCGATGCCGTCGCTGACGGTGGAACCGTCAACGTCGCGGCCGGCAGCTACGTCGAGACAGTCCTTGTTGAGAAGCCTCTGTCGCTCCTCGGCGCTACGGCCGGCATCAACAAGAATGGCTACACCGTACCGGCCGACTACGCATGGGACCCGGCGATTGAGAGCATTATCAGCCATCCGAACGCCGCCGGCGGCTACGTCACCATCGTCGACATCTACGACGTCAGCGATGTGACGTTCGACGGCTTCGTTGTGGAGGAACTCGGAGCTGTTGCGAATCTCAATTCATCGCTCGTGCGCGTCTACGCTCACAGCGGTGTGGTCAGCAACATCGTTCTCGAGAACAACATCATCGGACCGAACACGAACGTCATTAGCCAGGATGGTGCACAGGGTCGGATGGGTCTGTATCTCGTGAACCATCCATACTCCGACAAGGGCATCGAAGCCAGCAGCTTCTCGCACAACAAGCTGTTCGACTGCAAGGGCAACGGTGACAACCTCTTCCTGTGGACGTCGTACTATGCCTACGGTGCGCCGGGACCGGCGTCGATGGCGGGGACCGTCATCGATGACAACGAGATCTACGGCTCGCACCGCAGCGGCATCGAGACCGCTGGCGGGTTCTCGGATCTCGTCATCAGCAACAACAACATCTACGGGAACAGCGGCCTTCCTGGCGACGATCCCGACTTCCTCAAGTACGGCCACGGCATCCAGCTGATCAGAGGTTCGTCGGACAAGGTGTCAGACCCGCTGACCGCCTACGGACCGGTCGACCTGACGATCGTGGGCAACCACATCCATGACAATCAGAAGTGCGGCATCTACATGGGTCCGAAGAACGACGGCATTGTTATCGATGACAATGTCATCCATGACAACGGCTGGGACGGAGTCATGGTGGATCTGGTAGGCAACTACTGGAATCCGCAGTTCGAGAGCCCACCCATCAGCGAGCAGTATGCGTGCTACGACTGCTCCGAGGACATCAGCGGCTCGGGCAACAGCATCTACGACAACGGACTTCTCGGAAACCCGATCGCCGGATACGGCGTTCAGGTCAACGGGACGCCGACCAACGGGTTCGTGCTCGATGGCGACCTCAACTGGTGGGGCGATGCGGGCGGACCGACGACCGGTCGTGCCGGTGACGCTGTCACCGACAATGTCGACTACAGTCCCTGGTTCGCCGCGGCGCCTGGAGCATCACCGATGCCCATTGGCACGGACGATTCCATTCAGGATGCGATCAATGCGGCCAGCCCTGGCGCGACCATCACCGTCGGGAGTGGAAACTACGCAGAGCGTCTGAACATCAACAGGTCGCTCGATCTCATCGGTCCGATGGACGGTGTCGATCCGACGGTCGCAGGCGCGAGGACGAACCCCGCGAACGAGGCTATCATCGACATCACCGGCATCGGCGTGGTGAATCCGAACGTTGCCGTCGAAATTCCGCTCGGCGTGACCGACGTGACGGTCTCCGGCTTCACGGTCAAGGGGAGTCCGACATCGCACTATGCCGATGAGTCGGTCCTTCGCATCTGGGATGACGACGTCGTGATCAGCGACAACATCCTTGATGGCTTCGCTGGCGTGATCTACAAGGGCGCCGATGGGCTGGACGTGCTGCGCAACCGCATCACCGTCAACAAGACCGGTGTCGTGTTGCAGCCGGGTGTGTCGACGGACGCGGAGCTTTCCGGCAACACCATCTCTCTCGGTTCCTCACCTGGGGGCGGCGAATCGGCCATCTACGCGACGAGCGTCACCGGGCTGCTGATCTCCGGCAACACGGCGACCGGGTTCGTGAATGGCAAGGGCGCTACCGGTAGCAATGTGACCGACGTCGATATTGTTGGGAACACGTTCACCGGGAACAACGATGCGGTGTCATTCTGGGGCACGACGACCTTCCTTGACATCGTCGGAAACGATCTCAGTAACAACCTGCGCCACGGTGTCAGCATCAAGGGGCAGGACATCAGCATCACGGGCAACGTGATCGGGGGCAACGGTGACACTGGTGTCAACATCGATCGTGATGCCATCGACACCCAGCGAGTCACCGTCAACAACAACAGCCTGGTCGGCAACACGAACTTCGGGATTCAGGTAGAT
>CAZNHF010000143.1:0-5313 GCA_964572375.1 uncultured bacterium
TCTCGTTGCCGACCACGACCAGGATGATGGTCACTGCCTGGACCACGAGGATGAGCTCACGCGGGACATCGGTGAAGACGTCGATCTCGAGAGCGCCCGTGTTCAGGATCCCGAAGAGGAGCGCCGCGAACAGAACGCCGAGTGGTGAGTTCCTGCCCAGAAGCGCGACCGCTATCCCCATGAACCCGATGCCGCTCGAGAAGTTGTCGAGGAACCGATGCCGGAACCCCATCACTTCGTTCGTTGCGACGAGCCCCGCGAAGGCGCCGCTTATGACCATCGTCATAACGGTCGCCTTGCGGATGTTGATGCCCGCGTACTCGGCGGCCTTGGGATTCAGACCGACCGCGCGAATCTCGTATCCGAGCGTCGTCCTGTAGAGGATGAACCACGCCAGCCAGATGGCGGCGCCCGCGACGAGGATCGATGCGTTCAGCGGGTTCGCGTTCGGAAGCGGAATGCCGACGGACTGGAGCGCGCCCGCAAGTCGAGGCAGCTGCGCCGCCGCCGGGATCTCGGAGGTCTGCGGCGTCATCTGCCCCACTTCTTTGAACACCTCGACGACCAGATAGCTCGTAAGCCCGATCGCGATGAAGTTCATCATGATCGTATTGATGACCTCGTGAGCCCCGAACCGCGCCTTGAGATACCCGGGAAGCGCAGCCCAGAGCGCGCCGCCGGCCGCCGAGACGAGAACGAGAAGCGGGATGAGAAGCGGCGCTGGAAGCCCGTGGAGCGTCAGAGCGATCCACGCGCAAACGAATGAGCCGATGTAGAGCTGGCCCTCGCCGCCAATATTGAAGAGTCCTCCGCGGAATGCGAACGCGACCGCGAGCCCCGCGAAGATGAGCGGCACCGCGTTGAAGAGGACGTACCCGACCGCGTCGACGCTTCCGAACGCGCCGCGGAAGAGGATCGCATAGACGCGGAGCGGACTCTCTCCGATGGCGGCTACAACAAGACCGCCGATGACGAACGACACCGCGACCGCGAGCACGGGGCCTATGACATTCGCTATGGGGACCCAGCGCTTCACGATGCGGCTCCCGTCATGTACATCCCGAGCTCCTCCTCCGTGACCGTACCCGCTTCGAACTCGGCGACGATGCGGCCGCCGTACATCACGACAATGCGGTCGGAGAGCGTCATGATCTCAGAGAGCTCCGCGGAGATGAGCAACACGCCCGCGCCGGCGTCGCGCATCTCGATAAGGCTCTTGTGGACGAACTCGATGGCGCCGATGTCGACGCCTCGCGTCGGCTGCGCCGCAATGAGCAGTTTTGGCGAGCCGTCGAACTCGCGCGCGACGATGACCTTCTGCTGGTTACCACCGGAGAGACTCGATGCCGCCGCGGTCGGATCGTTCGGGCGAATGTCGTGAGCCTGGATGAGTTTCTCCGCGTGGGCCCGGATGGCCTTCGTCGCGACAAGGCCGTTCGAAGAGAACGGCCGCCTGTGATGCCTTCCAAGCACGAGGTTCTCCGAAAGAGAGAACTCGAGCACCAGCCCGCGCTCCTGACGGTCCTCCGGGACGTGGGCAACGCCGAGGTCCCGCACGGCCCTCGGAGAGCGGCCGGATATCTCCTCGCCGCAGAGCTTGACGGACCCTCCGCTTGGACGCCTGAGACCGGTCAGCACTTCGACGAGCTCAGTCTGCCCGTTCCCCTGGACGCCCGCTACGCCGAGCACTTCGCCCGCGCGAACGCGGAGGTCCACGGAGTCGAGTGCGCGGACGCCCTTCCTGCGAGTGGCGGAGAGCGCGCTCACCTCGAGCACGGTCTCCGCGGGAGCGGACTCGCCGCGGTCCACTTCGAGCAGAACGTCGCGCCCGACCATCATACGGGCGAGCTCCTCTCTCGATGTAACGGAGGCTTTCACCTCGCCCGTCACACGTCCGGCACGCATGACCGTCACGCGGTCCGCGAGTTCGAGCACCTCGTTGAGCTTGTGCGTGATGAAGATGATTGTGTGGCCGTTCTTCTTGAGAAGACGGAGCGTGGCGAAGAGGTCGGCTACCTCGTGGGGCGTGAGGACGCCGGTCGGCTCGTCGAGGATGAGGATGTCTGCGCCGCGGTAGAGGACCTTGACGATCTCGACGCGCTGCTCGAGACCGACAGAGAGGTCCTCGATGCGGGCGTCGGGGTCGAGTTCAAGGCCGTACCGCTCGGTGAGGTTCCGGACCATCTGCCGGGCCGCCGCCGTATCGACGAAGCACCCGCCACGCACGGGTTCCTGTCCGAGTACGACGTTCTCGGCGACCGTCAGAGGGCCGACGAGCATGAAATGCTGGTGAACCATGCCGACACCGAGACGGATGGAATCGCACGGACGGTGTCCGCGCAGATACTCGCCGCGGAGCATGATGTCGCCTGCGTCCGGCCTCACGAGCCCGTAGAGGAGCTTCATGAGGGTCGACTTCCCGGCGCCGTTCTCACCGACGATCGCGTGGATCTCGCCCTCACGCACAGTGAGATTCACGTCGTCGCACGCCGTGACGCGCGGATAGCGTTTTGTGACGCCGCGAAGCTCGACGGCGGGATGCTCAGGCAACGGTCAGTCTCCCTACTCCCTGGGCACGCTGATCTCGCCGGCGATGATGCCGGCCCTCGCTTCCTCTACGCGCGCGACCATCTCGTCAGTGATGAGCGCTCTATTGTAGTCGTCGACCGCATATGCGACGCCGTCCTCGGCCAGCCCGAACTCGTGCACGCCGCCCACGAAGGTTCCTTCGTGGACGCTCTGTACGATGGCGTAGACGGCATTGTCAACGCGCTTCACCATGCTCGTGAGCACTGTGCCCGGCGCAACGTAGTTCTGGTTCGAATCGACGCCGATGGCGAGCCTTCCCGCCTCCCGCGCCGCCTCGATGACACCGAGACCCGTGCTTCCCGCGGCGTGGTAGATGACGTCGACACCGCGGCCGTACTGGAGAAGTGCGAGTTCCTTTCCCCTTGCCGGGTCGGCGAATGCCTGCGGGCTCGAACCGGCGTATGCGACGGTCACCGAGACGTCGGGGTTGACATACTGCGCGCCCGCGATGTACCCCGCCTCGAACCTGTGGATCAACGGGACATCCATGCCGCCGACAAAACCGATGCGGCCGGTCTCGCTCTTCATCGCGGCCATCACCCCGACGAGGAACGAGCCCTCCTCCTCTCGGAACCGAAGTCCCGCCAGATTCGGAGACAGCGTTTCACCGGGCCGTGCATCGAAATCGACGCACGCAAACCGGACGTCCGGATAGTCAGCGGCGACGGTGCGGATAGCCTCACTGAACAGGAACCCGACGCCGACGATGACGTCGTAGCCCGCCTGTGCCAACTTCCTCAGACCCGTCTCGCGGTCCGCGTCCTGTCCAGGCTCGAACTCCGTGTGCTCGACCGCGAAGTCGTCGGCCGCGCGGAGGAGCCCGCGGTAGGCCGAATCGTTGAACGATTTGTCACCCTTGCCGCCCACGTCGAACACCATGCCGGCCTTGAGGGCCCCCGTGTTCTGCTCCGGAGCTCCGCCGCCGCACCCTGGAAGCAGCATGAAGGCTGCGAGCAGACAGACCGCGATCGCTATAAGATATCGTCTCATCGGATGCTCCTCTCGTTGTTCGTCGGTTCGCGGGACCACTGCCACCAGGCAGGCTCGCCCGCCGGACGTCAGTCGACAGATCCCCCGTCGGGCTCGTCCGACGGCTCGGTGAGGCAGGCGAGCGCCCCGCTCGCCCTGGCCCTGTTTATGAGTATCACGAAACCACCCAATCCTGCGAGTACAACAATCCCACCGCCTGTGAACACAGCATCCAGCCCGATTCGCTCGGCGACCAGCCCGCCGAGGAGCGGCGCGATGATCAGCCCCACGCTCATTCCGGCGTTGAAGAGCGACATCACGGTGCCCATCCCATTGAAACGGTCACCGCACCGCGCCGCGACGGCGAGGGCCGCCGGAAGACCGAGAGCGAGCGCAACGCCAGTGGCGGTCTGGAGAATGAAGAGCGAGCGTATGGTCGTACAGTAGGGAATGGCGAAGATGACGACGGCACTGGCCGCGATACCGAGTCCCATCAGAAGTGGCTTCGATGCGCGGTCCGCAAGACGCCCGAACGGGATCTGCATGAAGCCGGCGAGCAGGATGTTCGTCGCCAGCAGCACGCCGATCACCGACAGCGACGCACCGCGCGACTCAGCGACGAACGGAAGGAACGGGATGACGAGACCGCGCCCGAACGAGATGATGCTCCGGAAGAGGATGGCGGCCATGACCAGCGGATCGCGGAGCACGTCACCTATTCGTGCGCGCTTGTGCCAACGCTCGCGATGGAGCCCGAGCTCCGGGAGGAACAGGAGTGCGAGGACCAGCGCCACACCGGTGAGCAAGCCCATCGCGTAGAACGGAGCGCTCAGCCCGAAGCGGTCGGCCAGCGGACCACCCAGCAGAGGCCCAATGCCGAAAGCGGTGAAGAGCGACACCATGAACGTTCCCATCGTCCTGCCCTCGCGCCCCTTCGGCGAGATGTCGCCGATGTAGGCCTGCGCAACCGGCACGACCATGCCGCTCGCGGCGCCGTGGAGCGTGCGCACAGCAATGAGACCCCAGAGCGAGCTGACCCTGAGGTACGCGAGGGAGAACGCCGCGAAAAGCGCCAGCCCGACAATGATGAATGGCTTGCGACCGAACCGGTCGGAGAGACGACCGATGATGGGCATGAAGATGAAGCGGGCAACGGAGAAGCCCGAAAAGATCAGGCCGAGCGAGAGCCCGGCCGCACCGAGGTCGCGCGCGTAGAGCGGCAGCAGCGGGCCGATGAACCCGATGCCCATGGTGGACGCGAAAACGGCGGTGAAGAGCGCTATGTAGACGCGTCGATGCATGCCCCTCCAGGGGAGGAAGCTATACGAACAGGTCGGTGAACTGGAACGCGTTGACATCAAAGAGCCCGAGGTCGGTGAGCTTGAGCTCCGGGATGACCGGAAGCGCGAGGAACGACATCACCATGAACGGATCCTCGAGCGGCGAACCGAGACGCCGCGCGGCGCGGATGACGCTCCGAAGCCCCTCCACGACCTCCTCGAGAGACCCCTCGGACATCAGCCCGGCGACCGGGAGCGGCAGGCCGGCCTTGAGCTCGCCGTCGGCCACGACCGCGAGGCCGCCACGCATCTTCGAGATCTCAACGACGGCTGCCATCATGTCCTCGTTCGTCGTACCGATGACCACGATGTTGTGCGAATCGTGCGCCACCGAACTGGCGATGGCGCCCTTCCTCAAGCCGAACCCCTTGACGATGCCAAGCCCGATGTTGTCGCTCGCATGGTGGCGCTCGAC
>CAZNHF010000143.1:5413-6654 GCA_964572375.1 uncultured bacterium
TCCTTCGGGTGCCTGTCGTCGGTCACGAACATGCACCGGTAGCTGTTCTCGCAGGTCACAGCCGGCAGCAGGTCCTTCAGGTTCTTCGTGACAGAGCCCTCGCGGATCATCGCGTACATCCCCAGACGGAGCTTCTCGAGAAGCTCCGTCACCGTCGTGCTCTCGTGGTCCGAGGTCACTCCTGTCGCCACGTAGGCGTTGAGATCGTTGCCCGTGAGCGCCGGCGCGTGTCCGTCGATCCGTTTGCGATCGTGCGTCATCGTGATCTTGTCGAGAAGCCCTTCATCCTCCATGAGGACGCCGGGGAAGTTCATGACCTCGCCGAGTCCAAGCACCCACTTCTCGCGGAGGAGCGGGTAGAGATCGAACCCGCGGAGCACTGCTCCGCTCGTTTCGAACTCGGTCGCGGGCACGCACGACGGCAGCATCATGTAGATATTGACTGGACTGTACTTGCTCGAGTTGAGCATGTAGTGAATGCCCTCGAGACCGTGTACGTTCGCGATCTCGTGCGGGTCGGCGACGACGGACGTCGTGCCGCGCGGCACGACGGACCGTGCGAACTCCTGCACCGTGACCATGGTGCTCTCGATATGCATGTGGCCGTCGATGAGACCCGGAAGCACGAAGGCCTTCTTGAGATCGATCTCGGTCTTGCCCTTGTAGTCGCCGATCCCGACGATTCGACCATTCCAGATCGCGATGTTGCCCTTGTGGACCTCGGACGAGAACACGTTGACGATTCTGGCGTTCTTCAGCACGAGGTCGGCGGGCACCCGCCCGCGCGCGACCCTGATCATCATGGCAAGGTCCTTCATGTGCCCTCCGTCACTCGTCCCGATCCGCAAGGAGCCTGGCGTCAGTTGATCCACAAGGGGTCCCGACCGCGCAACGCGCGATCGGGACCCGCGTGGCTACTTCACGATCCGTGTCCCCGTCTTGCCATCGAGCGCCCGCCCGATCGACTCAGGGTTCGTGATGAGAACCTCTTCCCCTCCGCCTTCGATGAACGCGATGCCGGCGAGGACTTTCGGCCCCATGCTGCCCGGAGCGAAGTGACCCTCATCGTAGTAGCGCTTCGCCTCCGCAACGGTCATCCGGTCGAGCCGCACCTCGTCGTCCTTGCCGAAGTTGAGAGCCACCTGCTCGACGTCGGTCGAGATGACCAGCATATCCGCGCCGATGTCGTTGGCGAGAAGTCGTGAGGCGTGGTCCTTGTCGATGACCGCCTCAACACCCTT
>CAZNHF010000144.1:0-6652 GCA_964572375.1 uncultured bacterium
GGGAGAGAATGGTGAGGTTCTCCTCGGAGTGTGCCGAGCCTGTCGGAAGAGTGATCTCCCCGGTGACACTCCGCGTCGGGATCGCCGCAGCGTCCGGATTCGAGTCGGAGGGGCCCGCGGTCGTCGAACACGAGACGCACGCGAGCGCCGTGAGTATCGCCAGGCACGTTGTGGCGAGCTTCCAAACATTCGCTATGTGCATCGATCCCCCTCCTCCGACCGGTTGTGACCATGCGATGGGCCTTCCGGGTATAGAGTGTTGCAAGGGGCGTACCAGCGAATGCACGGAAAGGGCCCTGCAGACGGGCATTTCAGGCGGGCTCGTCGGATCGTTCGGAAACCGGGAGACATTGCGGGCGAACCACGTTGCGCCCTGCACGACCTTGACAGCCGGAGCAATAGAGGAGAGCCGGCCCCCGCGGGGACCGGCTCTCTCGTGATCTGCTCTCTGTTCGCCGTCCGCGCGCCGTGCCCGCGGGTGTCGGCGGTTCCTCAGAAAGGCGTTAGCGAAGCACTACCAGCTTGCCGTGGCGGGTCTCCCCGGCGGCGGTCAGACGCATGAAGTAGAGACCGTTGCCGACGCGGCTGCCGGAATTGTCGCGACCGTCCCACGTCAGGTCGACCTGACCGGGACCGGCCTCGCCGGAGACCAGCGTCCGCACGAGACGACCGTCAACACTGTAGACGGACAGCTCGGCATCTCCGCGTGCCGGCATCGCGAACGAAATCTTCGCGCTGCCGCCGAACGGATTCGGGCTCGCCGCATAGAGCGCGAGGCGGCCGACGGTCTCGCCGACACCCGTGCTCTCAACGATGAACGAGCCGGTCTCCATCAGCTGACTCCGCTCCGTCCCGTCGTCCGCGTAGGCTCTCCAGTAGTACGTCCCGTCCGAAAGCGCTGCGCCCACGGTCCACGAGGTCGTTCCGGAACCCTCGGTCACGCCCGACGTCGACGTGACGAGGCTCGTGCAGAGTTCGTCGTCGTAGACGCGGAAGCCGTAGGTCAGAACGTCGCCGGGATCGATGTCGCTCGAGTTGTCGACCGTCAGCAGGGGTGTCGACACCGCGACCGTCCCGCCGTCAGGCGGGTCATTGAGAACCGGCACGGTCGGCTTCGTGTTGCCGGTCGGCGGACCACTGATGGTCACATCATCGACGTACCATCCGTCATCGGTGATGTACGAGTCCGACACCAGACGGAAGCGGAGCTTGAAGCCGGCGGTTCCTACGAAGTCGTTGAGCGAAAGCTCAATGTTCTGGAACCCGTAGCTGTTGCCGTGGTACTTCGGACCGACCTGGTTCCACGTGGTGCCGTTGTCGTCCGAAGCCTCGACGTAGCAGAAGTCGTAGTCTTCCTCCGTGCTCACGCGGTGCCAGAACGACAGGTCCGCGGCGGTCGCCGCAGAAAAGTCGATCGGCGTGGCCAGCTCGATCCACGAATCGACGTAGTTGCCATAGCTGCCGCTGGGACTGTCGGTGTACGAATTGGACGGCGAGTGCGACGACGTGGTCGTCAGACCCCAGCTCCCGTCACTCTCGACCCAGTTGCCCGTGCCGCCTTCCATGTCGTCGAAGAACAGGACCGTCGGCTCACCGACCATCCAGGAGAGCTGCTCCTCCATGTAGAGGCCGTCGCCCTCGATAACGAGCGTCATGATGAGACCGTGTCCATCCGGCGTGCCGGCGTCGACCGAGAACGAGAACTCGTCGAAGGTGTTCTGCCCGGCCGACCCCGCCAGGATCGTCCCGAGCGTCGTCTGCGCATCGTGAAGATCGACGTACGGATCGTCACACAGAACCGTCACCTGAACATTGGCCGCGTCGGCCACGATGCCCTGGTTCTCGATGTTGACGGTCATGGTCAGCGTCTCACCCGCGTCGGGCTCCTGATCGCCGTTGCCACCCGTGAAGTGGGTCGACTCGAGCGCCAGATAAGCGCCGGCGATCCGGCTCATGTACTGCTGCCCCCAGAGGTTCTCGGCAGTCAGTCCCGCGATCTCGCTCTGCTGCGGCCAGAATCCGCTGCCCCCTACCTCGACGCAGACCGACCAGACACCCGCCACACCGTACAGCCAATCACACGTCGTTCCTGAGGCTGAGTAGTTGAGGACCTCCCAGCACGAACCAACCTCGTAGCCATTGTAGGCCGCGATGGTGTTGGCGATGTCGTGAAAGATCGTGTTGTCGGGCTCCGGCGGGAAGGTCGCCACGCCGTATCCGTACGGCACGAGTACGGCGCCAACGACCGAATGGAACGAGATGTTCGTCACAAGATCGTGCGCGAGAACGAAGTCTCTGTAGCCGGCGATCTCCGGTTCGGAGAAGGCGTACGAACCGCAGTAGAGGTCGTTACACGGATCAAACGAGATGCCGTTCGTTCCCCACTCGTAGTCATAGTTCCGGTTCGGATCGGTGCCGTAGCACGTGCTGCCGGCGTGGTCCGTCCGATTCTTTCGCCACATCCCGCCGCCATCGGGGTCGGTCGACTCGTTGTAGGCGTAGCCGTCCGGGTTGACGCACGGGATGAACCAGATCTCGCGGTTGTCGACGAGGAACGTCGCCTCGGGATCGGTCCCATAGTTTGAAGTCAACCAGTCCATGAAGTTGAAGACGGCGTTGATCCCGATCGGCTCACGCGCGTGGTGTAGCGCATCAAAGAGGACCTCGGGTTCGAGCTCGTCAACCTCGGGATTGTCCGAGATTTTGAAGGCCCAGACCGTCCGCCCCTCCTGCGTCGTCGCTATGCTGAACGGCTCACTGACGATGTTCGGGTGCGAGGTATGGAGCGCGTCAATGAATACCTCGACCTCATCGAACGTGTAGAAATCCCCGTATCCGCGGGAGGTGTTCCGCGAGGCGTAGAAGGCCGACATGTCGTCGATCTCAACGATGACATCGAACCCGAGCGAGCGGAGTTCGTCGATCTGCTCGAAGTCGGTCACGATCTGGACACCGACCCCCGGCTTCGATTTCATGACATCAAGCCCCTCGATGCTCGCGAAGCGCTCGCGCTCCGAAGCGCTCTTCAGCTCGACTCGCGCCTGGACGTACGGTCCATCGGGACCGGCCGCCATCGCGGGCAGTGCGGCCAGCACCAGAGCCGCAGCAAGACACATGGACAGAACACGCATCATGTTCCTCATCTCCTTGTGGTGGAGTGAACTCGCGCGTTTCATTCGGTTTGCTCTAATTTACGATTATAACACAGATTACAGCGCAAAGCAATGAGTCGACAGTCAGCGGACGCCCGGCGGACACGCACTATGCGTGGCACCGGCGGCGACAGCCTGTGGCACAGCCTCCGCCGATGTCATCGGCGAAGAACATCGATCGTGAGAGTCCCTCCCGCTGTGTAGGGACTTCTCGGCACCCAGCGCTCGACCGCGGCGGCGATGGGCCTCACGGACAGGAGCGCTCCGACGAACGCCGGGCCGACCGCCTGGAGTCTGCGGGTCAGCGGGCTCAGGAGCGTAAGATGAGGGATGATCTCGTCCGCGATGCGCTCGCGGTAGCGTGTTGATGCTTCGAGCGGCGCCGTGGCCGCAGCGCCGGCACCCGCGATGACCTCGGCGGCGATCCTCCCGCTTTGGATCGCGTACGCGATCCCCTCCCCGGTGACCGGGTCGGCGAGACCCGCGGCATCACCGACGGCGAGCACCCGCCCGTGCGAATGGTCGTCCGGACGCGACGCCCGCGGGACGAATCCCGCGAACGGCCCCTCGCGCCGCCAGGACGAAAGCCCGACCACATCCACGAGCCGTTCAACGTCTCGAAGATAGTCAGGACCTGGCGGCTCGACGCCGCAGACGCCGACGTTGAGATGGTCTCTCTTCGGGAAGACCCACCCGTACCCTCGGCGTCTCGACATCGCGTCGAGGATGATGCCATCCGCACGTCCGCCGAGCGTCGCTCCTTTGTCCGGATAGAGCCGCACGTATGCCGCGCCGCCGAGCACAAGCGGCCGCAAGCCGATGCGGGCTCGAAGCCCTCCCTTCGCCCCATCCGCCAGCACGACATATGGCGCCGACAACCGTTCCCCCGCGCTGACGACCTCCACGCCGTCCGACATCGCCGTGATGTCGGAGACGCTCCGACCGAGTTCCACGAGCGCGCCCGCCTGCCGCGCCCGCTCGGCGAGGAATGGGTCAAGATCGCGGCGCGTCGTCGTCGCCACGACCGTGCGCGTCGAGCTCCACGTTCCGCGGACGCTTCTGGTGATACGCATCTCGACGGTATCGACGCGGCGATGGATCACTGGATCTATCGAATCGCCAAGAAGACCCAGCGCGCGGGACGTCAACCCCGCCGCGCACGGCTTGGTGCGGGGAAAGCGGGCGCGCTCAAAGACGCGGACGCGGAGGCCGCTGCGGCCGGCGGCCTCCGCGCACGCACTCCCCGCCGGTCCGGCGCCTATGACTATGAGATCGCAAGGGTCGGACACGGTGTCTCTTCCCCGGACGACGTCGTCCACCGTCCGAAGCGAGCCAGCCCCGGAACGTCTCCGCTACTCCAGGATGAGCTCACCGAACGTGTTGGGGTTGTAGTCGATCGGGATCTGCCAGTCCTCGACGGCCCGGATGCGCTGCTGCTTGCGCCGCAAGTTGACGTGCCACGTGTCACCGTCCCCGACGACCGCGCCGAGCTCCGAGAACGGAATCGCGGCCTCGAGGACCCAACGGTCCTCGCTCACACGCGCCACCGCATCGTACTTACCGTCCCAGGTCAGATCCGTCGTGTAGATCATCGCCTCGTTGAAATCGATCCGCTGGTCGAAGATCGCCCCGAGCGGGTTGAAGTAGATCTGGTAGACGACCATCTCGTCCGCGACCGGCTGGATGAACAGACCGACACAGTCATCGCGGTAGACGGGGCTGTCGCGCTCCTCGTTCGCCGCAACGATATCGTTGACCACGGGTTCGTGGCAGACGGCCGACACGTAGAGGTTCCGGTCATCGAAGCCGAACCGGAACTCCGTCCCGCCATCGATGTTCGAATCGTCGTATGCGGGATAGAGATGCGACACGGGCGCGGCCCCCGCCCAGCAAGGCTCGGACAGTGCACCGTCGATCGTCGGTGTCGCACGGAATCTTGTCGCACCGGCCGTGCGGACGACACGCATCGGAATGTCGGTCACGATGTCCATCCCGTTCGACATGGGGTACGTCAGCGCGAGCGATGGCGCCGGGTACACGATCTCCGGAGGCAGGACACTGAACGCGTACTCTCCGACCTCGCCCGGCTCCACGAGAACAGGCACCGTCAGGGGATAGATCTCCCACCCCTGCGGTGTGTCCCACGTGATCGCATCGTCGATTGCGACCGGCGCCCGGTTCTCGACGGTCACAACGACGTCGACCGCCTCCCCCCCGGCACCGGTGACCCTCACCGGACTGACGGAAACGTACTCGGACTCGATCGCGGTGATCTCGTGATCGTCGTCGACCGTGTGGAAGTCCATCGGGTAGATGTTCCCGGCGTCGATGACCGCCAGGTCGAACCCTTCCTCGTCGACGGTCAGCCAGCAGAACTGGAAGAACTCGCCGCGCGCGACCGGCTCGGTTTCAGGCCGGTAGATGACTCCCCCGGAACTGCCGACACTCACATACGGAATGCCGTCGTATGTGCCCGAGAAGAACTTATGGAAGTGACCGCAGAAGACACCGTCAACACCATGGTCGACGAGCAACTCATGGACCGGATCGGTCACGCCGGCAGCCGTCGTCATCAGCCAGAGCGGCTTGTGATAGAACACGAAGACCTGGTCCTCTGGATCGGTCGTTGCAAGGTCGGAGGCGAGCCACGCCAGCTGTTCCTCGTCGGCCTGCTCCCACGCCTCGATGCGGCTCGTATCGAGGATGATGAAGTGAGTGCCTTCATAGTCGAACGAGTAGTACGGTTCAAGCCCGGTCCGCTGCCGGTAGAGTTCCTCGCTGTCGTCACTCCAGATGTCGTGGTTGCCGGGCGTGAGGTAGACAGGAGCGTCAAGCTCATCCAGCATCGCGAACACGGTGTCCCACTCAGCCGTCATCACCTCCATGTCATCGCCGTAACCCTCGATCTGGTCACCGACGGTCACGATGATGTCCGGCTGGAGGAGATTGATCTCACGAATGATCGAGGGGTAGATGGCGTCCTGATGCCCGCCGGTCCGGTCACTCAGAATGACCAGACGATAGGCGGCGCCGGCGCTAAGCGCCGACACGAGAACCACGGCCAGCGCTGCGGCTGCCAGGAGCCAATGTACCGTGCGGCTTGGAGTTACGAGTCTCATGTCCGCCTCCCCCTGTGTGTTGCGCGCCGCCGTAGCGGCCGTGTGCGGGTGTCCCCTGTTCTCCCAAGTCACACGGTATGCTAGCCCCGCGCCGGGACACCTGTCAACACCGCCGCGTGGATAGCATGATGTGCCTCCGCGACGGCTTCCCTGACGACGAGGCGCCTCGTCCGCGCGTCGATCCCACACCCGAGCCCGGCAGCGCTCGAACACTCGTCTTTCTGTTTCGGATGCACGTTCCCGCGGGCGCCGGGACCATCCGCTGAAGAGACCTCGACCGATCCGCTGACGCGTGAACACCGGTCGCCCAACGGGTGAACATCGAATGACCAACACGTGAACATCGAGTGACCGACGCGTGGACATCGGTTGATGGCCGAG
>CAZNHF010000145.1:0-6563 GCA_964572375.1 uncultured bacterium
GCACTGGATTCCGGTTCCAGGGGTCGGAGGTTCGAATCCTCTCGGGCGTACCATATCACGGGCGGGGGCCAGCGATGTGTCGCTGGCCCCACCCGTACAGACTGGCCGCGCTTCGGGCGGCCGCAGGAGGTGGGATCGTGAGAACCGTGAGGCTTGTGCTTATGTGCGCGCTCATCACGGCCATCCTCGCTACATCGGGTGGAGCGTCGACACTGTACAGCGTTGTTCACGGAGGCTCAGTGCTCTCCGGGCGGGCGGCACAGGATGCGACGGTGCGGTTCGTCGGGCAGCGCGAGATGCTGGTGGAGGCCGAACCCGCGTACGGCGAGATGGCCCGTGCCGAGGGGTTCGCGTGCGAGGTCCTCGCGGAGTTGCCGCACGATCGGGCGCCCATCATCTGCTACCCGCGAGCGCGCCAGCACAGCATCGAAGACCTGGGTGAAGTGGTCTGGAGCGAGCCTGATGGGGCTCTCCTCATTCTCATCCGGCCGGAGCTCTTGGACGCGCTCTCGGCAGTCTGCTTCATGTCCTACCCGCTTCCCGACCGGATCGATGTCACCCGCTGGTTCGCAGAGACCCCTGTGCCCGGGGCGCTTCGGACCGGACGTCCCGAGCGGGCGGTCCGCGGATTCGTCGATGACGTTCTCGATGCGGTATCGGCAGACACGCTGATGGCGCACGTTCAGCATCTTTCGGAGTATTCGAACGGTGATCCGCGCTCGCGCTTCATCAACCGCGAGGAGTGCATCGACGAGGGGGCTGCCTACATCATTGGGTGCCTCGAGCGGTACGGCGTCGTCGTCGACACGCAGGCGTTCACGCGTCTCGGCTACACGTGCGAGCAGGGGGACACCGGCGCCGTCGTGGACTACCCGATGGAGAACATCATCGGGGTCCTTCCGGGTGACGGGCGCCTGAACGGCTGCTACATCATCAGTGCGCACTATGACGCGATCGCCAGCCACTCGTTTCCGAACGAGGTCATGTGGTGGTGCGAGAACGAGGCTCCGGGCGCCGACGACAACGGGACCGGCGTAACGACGGTGCTGGAGGCCGCGCGGGTGCTGGCCGCTTCCGGCGGGACGTTCCCGTTCGACATCCGCTTCGCGCTCTTCACCGCCGAGGAGGAGGGGCTCGTTGGGAGCCGGGTCTATGCGGACAGCATCGCGGCCGCCGGGGACACGGTCTACGCGTGCCTGAATGTGGACATGATCGCGTACAAACGCAACGCGGCCGATCCGGACACGTGCCACATCGTGACGAACACGGGCACGCGATGGCTGGCGGACTGGCTGCTCGATACGACGACCGGCGACTACGCAGGGGCGTTCCCTGACTTCAACGTCGAGAGGATCGACATCGCGCTGGCGTATAGTGACCATGCCAGTTTCTGGGCCAACGGATACGACGGACTTATCGTCATCGAGCACTACGATCCGCGGGACCGGAACGTCAACTACCACACGATCAACGATCGCGTGGATACGGTCTATCCGAGTCAGCTCGCGTCGACGGCGAGGATGTGCATCGGGGCGCTGGCGCGGCTGATCGACCCGGACGCGACGTTCAATCTCGTGCTCTCGGGCAGCGACATCGGTTTCACACCGTCCTATCTGAGCAGCGACACTCCGGTCGAAGTGAAGTTGGACGTGCACGCCTACGGTCCGGACGAGAGCGTCGAACTCGTGCTCGAGGTCTGGGACGGCGAGCCTGACGAGGGGACTCTACTCGACTCGACGAGTCTTGTCAGAACGATGGGCGGCGGCGAGTACGTGACGCGCACCTTCACGTGGGATCTCTCCGAGGACGACGTTGGCGAGCACACTCTTTGGGCTCGGGCGGTCGCAGACGGGACCGACGAACTCACGCTGACAGACAATCTCGCATCGGCCACGGTGCATGTGAACTCCCCGAGGCTCTTTGTGAACGAGCACTACACATGGCCGAATCCCGCGTCCGGCACAGGGGACGTGAGCTTCCGCTACGACCTCTCGAAGAACGCCGCCGCGGTCGAGTTCGATGTCTACGATCTGACGGGACAGCGGATGGGAGGACTGGACCTCACGTACGAGCAGTCGGCCGGGACCGCCGGGAACGCCGGTCTTCTGTCCGGCTGGAACGACCTCGGTTGGGATGCTCTCGGGGATGGGGTCGACGAGTTGGCGAGCGGCGTGTACATCTACCGACTGGCCGTCTGGGAACTCGGCGCGGCCGAGGAGACCGACATGGTCACCGGGCGGTTCGCAATCGTGCGGTAGGCGGGCCGCGGGCGTGTGAGACGGCCGTCGCGGCAGGACCGGCCGTTTCGGTGGTTCGAAAGGGAGCCGGGATGCTAGCTCAGCGTGACAGACGGGACGCGGAGGACCGTGTCCGGCGTGTCGTCGTCGGGGTCGCGAACCTCGTGCTGGCCGGCATGCTGGTACTCGCTGTCGTTCGATTTCAGGAGTCGATTGCCAGGCAGTACGGAGGTCGCTTCTTCTACGTGCCGATCGCGATGCTGGCCATCGCCGGATGGCGGGCTGTGATTGGTATGCTCGTGCTCACAGGGAGGTGTCGTGGAGCGTAGCCTGGGCGGACAGAGACGTGGCGTGGTCGCGTTCGATGTCGACGGGGTGCTTCTCAGACGCCTGTTTCTTCTTCGTGCCGCCCGCGACGCGGGTCCCGTCACATGGCTGCGCACACTCTGGCTGGGATTTCAGCTCAAGGTGGGCGTGCGCGACGTCCGACAGGCCGTCGAGCGTGCCTATCGACTGCTCGCAGGGCGAACGATGTCCGACCTGACGGCGACCGGGGAATCGCTCCGACTGACCGACGGGGCGCGGGAGCTCTGCACGAGGCTGCGCGAGTCGGGCTATCTCATCGTGCTCGTGAGCGCCGGGGTCCCGCAGGAGGTCGTCGAGCGGATGGCAGCGCATCTCGGCGCGCAGGCCGCGTACGGAGTGCTGCTCGAGCGCAGGGACGGCCGTCTCACCGGGTGCCTTCTCGGAGAGCGTCACTCGGCGCGGGGGAAGCGGCAGAGTCTCGAACGCGTGCTGGAACGCTGGGGCGCCGGGTGGCACGAGACGACCGTCATCGTTGACGACGCCAGCAACTTGGAGATCGTCGGCGCGGCCTGGCGGAGCATCGCGGTCAACCCCGAGATGTCAGTGACGAAGCATGCGAGCTTCGTCCTGCACACCGGGAATCTCCTCGAACTCCTGGAGTTCTTTCCCGAGGGGCACGCGACGGGGTTCACGCCGCACTGGCTGGCGGTGCGGCACGAGTTCTTCCGCAAGAGCATCCACGTCTGCGCGGTTGTGATCCCGTTGATCGCAGGCTGGTCGCGGCCGTTCGCATTATGGCTCGTCAGCTCGGCGACACTTCTGTTCATGCTCTCCGAACTGTTCCGGCTTCTCGGCGTGGCGCTTCCGCTGTTCTCCGCCGTAACCTGGCGTTCGATGCGGGCAGGGGAGGCGCGAGGCGTCGTCCTCGGTCCGATCCTCTACGGGGTCGGTATCTGGCTCACGCTCAGATTCTTCCCGCTGCCGGCCGCCACTGTGGGGATTCTCACTCTGGCGGTGGGGGACAGTGTGGCGAGCGTCGTGGGGCGCGCCTTCGGCAAGACGCCTCTGATTCACAACCCCAGCAAGACCCTTGTTGGATCGCTCTCGCTGTTCGGAGTAGGCGCGATAGTTGCTATGTTCTATATATCAGTCCCATGGGCACTTGCGGTCGGTCTGGCCGTCAGTCTGCTCGAATCGCTGCCCATTGGGGCCTTCGATAACCTGTTGCTTCCGCTGGCATCTGCTGGCATGGTATCTCTGGCTGCGGCGGCTGGTGTCGTCTGACATCCCGGGGAGCCCGGGGCGCGCATCGTGCGCCTTTAGGGTCACAGGTGTCATCTCGCATTGTGACCCCGGGCGAGCCGATTCGCCTCACGACGACGAAGCTCGTCTCGGGCGTCGCACGTGGCAAGGAGGAATAGGTGCTCAGGGAAAAACTCGAGTCCAGACAGGCCCGTCTCGGCGTCATCGGTCTCGGCTACGTCGGTCTGCCGCTCTCGATGGAGTTCGTGCGCGCCGGATTCACGGTCGTGGGGATCGACACCAACGAGGAGAAGGTCCGCCAGCTCATGGCCGGTGAGTCGTACATCGCTGATGTGCCGGGTGAGTGGGTGAAGGAGGCGGTGGGGAGCGGCGCGTTCATGGCGACGAGCGATTTCTCGGTGCTCGCGGGTCTCGACACGGTCGACATCTGCGTTCCAACACCGCTGAGGAAGACGAAGGACCCTGACATCTCGTTCGTGAATGCCGCCGTCAGCGAGATCGAGAAGTACGTTCACAAGGGTATGCTGATCATTCTTGACAGCACCACGTACCCCGGGACGACCGAAGAGATCATTCTGGCGCGGATCGAGCAGACGGGGCTCACGGTGGGCGAGGACTTCTACCTCGCGTTCTCCCCGGAGCGCGTCGACCCGGGCAATGAGAAGTGGACCACGAAGAACATTCCCAAGGTGGTCGGTGGCGTGACCCCGGCCTGCACCGAGCATGCGACGATCCTCTACAAGATGACGCTCGGTCCGGTCGTGCCGGTCTCGTCGACGAAAGTGGCGGAGACCGTCAAACTTCTGGAGAACACGTTTCGGAGCGTCAACATCGGCCTCGTCAACGAGATGGCGCTGATGTGCGACCGTATGGGCATCGACGTCTGGGAGGTCATCGACGCGGCCGCCACGAAGCCGTTCGGGTTCATGGCGTTCTACCCGGGACCGGGTCTCGGAGGACACTGCATCCCGATCGATCCGTTCTATCTGTCCTGGAAGGCCAAGGAGGCTGGCTTCGAAGCTCGATTCATCGAACTCGCCGGTCAGATCAACGGGCAGATGCCGTACTACGTCGTCTCCAAGATCACCGACGCACTCAACGATCAGAGGAAGCCGGTGCGCGGGTCGCGCGTTCTCGTTCTTGGCGTCGCGTACAAGGCGGACATCGACGACCTCAGGGAGTCGCCGTCGCTCGACATCATCAAGCTCCTCAAGGAGAAGGGCGCGGAGGTGGCGTTCTCTGATCCGTACGTGTCGACTCTCGTGGAGGGCGACATGACCATGAAGAGCGTGGATCCGACAACGGACACGCTCCGCGGATTCGACTGTCTGGTCATCGCGACCGCGCACAGCACGTTCGACTACGAGAGTATCGTCGCCGCGGGCGTCCCGATCGTCGACAGCCGGAACGCGTTGAAGGGGATCAAGGCGGATCACATCCTGAAGATATAAAGACCCACGGTATCCGGGGCGTGCCCAGAGCACCAGGGTGTGCCGGTTTGGAGAACTGAATGGCTGTCAAACTTGTCACCGGCGGAGCAGGCTTCATCGGGTCGCATCTCACGGAGCGTCTCCTGGAACTCGGACACGACGTTCGCGTCCTCGATAATTTCACGACCGGCAGGCGTGAGAACATCGCCCATCTTGCCGGTCGCGCCGAGGTTCTGGAGGGTGACATCCGTGACGAGGAGATGTCGCGAAGGGCGGTCGAGGGTGTGGACACGGTGTTCCATCTCGCCGCGCTCGCGTCCGTGCCCCGCTCGGTCGACGATCCCGTAACGTCGAACGACGTCAACGTCAATGGATCGCTCAACATGCTCGTTGCGAGCCGGGACTCAGGCGTCCGCCGGCTCGTCTACTCGAGTTCATCGTCGGTCTACGGCGATACGCCCGAGCTCCCGAAGCGTGAGGACATGCCGGCGCGTCCGATGTCCCCCTACGCCGTCGGGAAACTCGCCGGCGAGTACTACACAAGGACGTTCTGCCAGCTCTACGGTCTCGAGACCGTTTGCCTGCGGTATTTCAATGTGTTCGGCCCCCGGCAGGACCCGTCATCGCAGTACGCGGCCGTGGTTCCGATCTTCACGTCGAAGCTCCTGGTTGGACAGGCGCCGATCATCTACGGCGACGGCGAACAGTCGCGCGATTTCACCTACGTGTCCAGCGTCGTCGACGCCAACGTCCTCGCATCGGAGCAGACCGGTGTCGAGGGTGGCGTGTTCAATATCGCGCGCGGCGACACCATCACTGTCAACGAACTCTACGGGCGGCTGCAGGGTCTCATCGGCACGTCGGTCGACGCCACCTACGAGAACGCCCGTCCTGGAGACGTCAAGCACTCCTTCGCGGACATCTCGCGGGCCAGGGATCGGCTCGGATTCTCGCCGGGTGTGGGTCTCGACGAGGGGCTCGAACTTACGGTTGAGTGGTTCCGCGCGCAGGGCTGACATGCTCGGGAGGCATCCGTGAAGCAGGTCTGGATCCTCGATCGAAGCAGTGAGCACGCGGTCGAGCTGCTCGCCACTCTCCCGTCACACATCTACGACACGAAGGTGTGGATCGACGGCGACGAGATGCTCGCCGCGTTCGACGACGGTCTTCCGGATCTCGTTGTGGTCGAGCAGGGTGTCGAGAAGCCCCGCGCGATCGCGGTCGTCCGCGCTGTCAAGAGCCGGGATCGACGCCTTCCCATCATCGTCACAGCCGAGCAGACAAGCAGCAAGGGCGCCATCGAGTCGATGCGGGAGGGAGCGTATGA
>CAZNHF010000146.1:0-6483 GCA_964572375.1 uncultured bacterium
CGGGCTACTCCGAGCTCGCGTCGCTCGAGTTCGATCGTTCGACGGGCGAGCTCTATGCCTGGCACGACGCGGGATTCGACATCCTCTCGGTCTTCGATCTGACGTCGAGCGCGGTCCCCGGCGAGGACTACAGAGAGATGAACGCCGTGCGGAGGTTCCATGGACCGAGCAGCCAGAACAACGAGGGAGTCGCCATCGTGTCATCGGACGACTGCTTCGACGGCAAACGCTCGCTCTTCATGACCGTCGATGACGGCGGGTCCGCCTCGCTGTTCTGGTATCGCGAGTTCGAGGACGGCTGTGCCCCGTGGGTGTCCGTTGGGGACGATGGTGCGAGTGCCGGTCCCGAGGTGCACATCATTGCGGCACCGAACCCCGGTGGCGACAGCATGACGATCTCGTACCGGCTTCCAGGCCCGTCCGATGTGTGTCTGAGGATCTTCGACGTCGGTGGCCGGGAGATCCGCGTACTGCGAAGTCTCGGCCGCGCCGCCGGCGAACACGCGGTGGTCTGGGACGGCCTGGACCGGACCGGCCGGAGGGTCAACAGTGGCGTTTATCTCGTCCGCATCGAGGCAGGCGGCACGACCATCGGACGGACCAAGCTGGCCGTCGTCAGGTAACGCTGAGTGTCACCACGCTTGCCGTTCTAGGTGGGACATACAGGAATCTCCTATCAGAGAAGTGGAACATCAGCACAACGACGACGACGCCCCTTGCTCACATCTCCCCCATCTGTCTCAACCGCATCCGCGCATGCTCCTCGTCGAGCGATGCGAGCGCGCGGCGGAAGTCGCGTGTTGCGTCCCCAAACTCGCCCAACTGATAATGCGCCTCGCCCCGCGCCATGAGCATGTTCGGGTCGTCGTACAGACCGCACTCCCCGATGGCATTGCACGCCTCCACAGCCTCGCCGTAGGCTCCAACGAGGAGAAACACCTCGGCCGCGCGGAGAAGATGACCTGCACGCTCGTAGCCGGGGTCAAGTGCCGCTCGGAAGCAACGTGTCTCGTCCGCTCCCCCCAGCACGACGACGTTGAGATCATCATAGCGGTCGGAGTCGTGCCAGAACTCGGCTGTCCCGATCGTCTCCCGGTAGAACCGGGCAGCATCCTCGTGGCGCCCCAGCGCCAGATGTGCCTTCGCCACGAGAAGCCTGCAGCCGACCTCATCGTCACACATGTGCGAGTACCGCTTCCACAGCTCCAGCACTCCCTCCCAGTCATCGTCCCAGGCGAGCTTCTGCATTTGCCTCTCAAGCGGTGCCGCTCGATAGGCGTACGGGTTGTACTCCCCCGTCCGTGCACGTCCGTGACCGCATCCGGTGAACCCCGCGCAAACAACCACCATCAGGATCACGAGCAGGCTGAGCCGGCGAGTCCTCGTCTTCATCACCCTACTCCTCCCCGTGCGGCCAGCTGCCCCAGTCGATCCCGCGGAGACAGGAGTGCACCTCGCCATACTCCGACATGTCGTAGACGGTCTCATAGTGGCTGGCCATCGAGAACACCCGCTGCCACGTCGGCCTGTACACCTTGATCCGCATGATGTCCCCGACGGCGAGATCGTGATACCTCGGCTCGGCGCGCATCGCGCTCCGGAACCGGAGCCCGTCCTCCGAAGCACTCATCACGGTCCCCTCGAGTTCGCGTCCATCCATCAGCTTGACGCGCCCGTAGAAAGGCGCGTGCTGGTCGATGTCCGCGAATCCGCTCAGTTCATCTGGATCGAAGATCTCCTGATAGTGTGGCATCATCGTCGCGCGCCCACCGCATGAACTCAGCGCAGCAATGCAGAGCACGAGCATGAGCCCAATGAAGCGCCTCTTCAGGACACACATCTCCTTACCTCCGAATAGGTGGGCCGGCGAACGATGGTCTCATCGCGTAGCAGCCGCTATGGCGATTGCCAGCCTCTCTGCCAACTCGGGACTGAGTTGCCGCAGCGGGTCGACGACCTCGCGCGCACCGGCCACATCGCCGGTCGCCAGGCAGATGTGCCCGAGCGTGTGCCAGATTCCCGCGGCATCCGGCACGAGCTGCGTCCCCCGGCGGAGCGTCTCAACGGAATCCTCGACCCTGCCCACGAACGCGAGCGAGAGGCCAAGATTCACATAGGCCTCAGGATAGAGCGGGTCGAGTTCGACGGCGCGCGTCGCGCTCTCGATCGACCTGTAGTAGCACCCCTGCTCCCTGTAAATGTAGGCGAGGTTGTTGTGGGCCTTTGGATGATCGGGATTGATCTTGAGTTCGGCGAGATACTGCTCCTCCGCCAGAGCGAGGTTCCCCGTGTTCACATAGGCAACCCCCAGATTGTAGTGAAGCTCCGGCCTGTCAGGATCGAGCGACACTGCCTTCTCATGCGCTTCTACCGCCTCATCAAACCGTCCGGTCAGCTCACACGAGGTGCCAACCAGCGCGTGGAGATGCGCATTCCCGGGATCGCCTTCGATCGCGCGCTTGTACACATCACGTGCGCGCTCGTTGTCTCCCAAAGCCTTGTAGGCGTCGCCCAGGTACGCAATGATCCCGGGATCATCGAGCCCATTGTCGATGGCCGCCTCATACGAGCGGACGGCGAGTTCATTGTCGTCCAGGAAGAGAGCCGCCGTACCCCGATTCGCCAGCGCCATCATATGGGTTGGATCCAGACTGAGCGCATCATTGCACACCTCGAGAGCCTCCTCGAATCTGTCCTGCCCGAGGAGCGCGGAGCCGAGATTCGAACGCGCCTCGACCAGATCCGGATCCAGCTCCAACGCCAGCCGCAACCGCGTTTCGGCCTCGGAGTACTCCTCAAGACTCGCAAGAACCGTCGCGGTGTTGTAGTACCCTACGGCATCGCGAGGATTGATCTTCTCATACGTCTCGAAGAGGTCGAGCGCTTCCTCGTAACGACCGGTCTCACTCAGAAGCAGGCCCAGTTCGCTGTATGCCAGCACGTCCAGAGGTGTGAGCCTCACGGCCGCTCGCATGCACTCCAGAGCCTCCTCCACACGCTCCTCGTGCAGCAGGCATCGCCCAAGAGCGGTCTGCGCATCGCGATCCAGACTGTCGCGCCTGACTGCTCGGCGAGCGTACGGGAGCGCAGCCGCAGCATCATCCTCTGCAAGACAGGAATACGCGAGCAGAACGTCCGCAATCTGTGAGGTCGTATCGGCCTCCGCGAGGTCGCGGAGGCGCGATAGCAGACGCGGATGTCCCTGCATGACACTTGAGAGATCGACGAGCGCAGCTATGACCGCAGGGTCGTCGGGAGCCTCCCGCGCGGCCTGCTCAAATGCACCCAGAGCATCCTCGTGGCGCCCCGCACCGGCGCATGCCTGAGCGAACCAGTACGAAGGAGGCGGTCCTCCTGCGAAGAGATCCGCGCTCGTCGACATGAGATACGACGCCCGGGCATCAAACCCGGTCTCGAGAAGCTGCCGAACAGCGTACCACGTAGCCAGACGGTCCTCCGGAAGCAGCTCCAGCGCTCGGTCCAGAGCCGCCGCGACCATGTCCTCATCGTGGAATCCGTCCGCATACACCCGGGCACTCAGGAGGGGCACCAAGTAGTTGGTCGAGTCAGCCATTACGACGCTGTCCAGAACGCGCAGAGCTGCAAGCTCCCCGTCGAATTTGAGCGTCGCAGCAGCGAGCATCACGGAGAGAAACGGATGGTCTGGAGTCCGTTCATGCCAAGACTTGAGCCGCTCGTGTGCCTGCGCGCCTCGGAACGCCTGCAAGTCGATGAGAGACGCCGCAAATGCGAGTTCCGCGGTGTCACATTCGCGATCGAGCGCGATGTCCGACCATTGCTTCATTCCGGCCACATCCGACTCCGCCAGACGGGCCATGGCGATGAGCCCGAGAACAACGCAGTCCTCCGGCTCCAAGATGTACGCCCTGCCAAGGTGATACTCCGACCGTGTCGCCTGCACTGGTATGAGCTTGCCCAGGTAACCGAGCCATGCGTGCGCGCGGGCGCAGTCCGGTTCTCTCTCGGTCACTGCCTCGGCGAGTTCGAACGCCTTCTCGAAACGTCCCGTGTTCACCGCGGCCTCGATCTCCGCAATAGTATCGAGCCCGTTCGGCGTGCATGCCATACAGGCTCCAGGCACCGCCGTGCAGACGCTGACGGTGAGCACGAAGATCACGCGTACTGCCGAACGCACGGGCCACCTAGAAGCTGACCCTGTCATCCTCAAGCCATTCCTGGATCGAATCACCCCAATGCTCCTTGCCGACCTCGTCGCAGGATCGCCGCGACGCCTCGTACGTCGCCTCGAGCAGGACGGTATCACCCACCTCGTCGTAGTAGCGACCCACAAACTGGTAGACGACCTGCCCGAACTTCGCTCCGCTCGCGACCACTCTGTGCGCCAAACTCATGGCGTCCTCATGCCTGCCTGCGCTCGCGTACGAGAGAGCCATCTCCACTGAGAAGCCGATGGACGTGTCACCCGCCGCGGCTGCCAGCTCCAGCTGCTCGATGGCCTCGTCGAACCTCCCCTGGAGCCGCAGGGAGCGTCCCAGGTTGTAGAGGGCCGTGGAGTCGCCTAGCTTGAGCTCGAGCGCCGCCCGTGCATACCGCGCGGCCTCTTCTGGCTCATCCAGTGCATTGGATAAGTATGCGGCCGCGTGATACGCACCGAGATAGGTCGGGTCCATCGCAATCGCTTCGAGAACGATCTCGCGGGCAAGCTTGTCTTGACCGACCCTCGTTGCGCACTTCGAGATGCGATGCAGACCTCTTGGCTCCACCGAGTTCAATTCACGCGCTCGAGTGACAAGCTTCAGCACAAGCGTCGTGTCGATATCCCCGCCTCGAAATCCATCCTCGAACGGAACGAGGCTCATCGCCTCAGCCGCTGCTGCGAACGCCTCGAACTTCGTCGAATTCTTCTCGAGCAGGCTCCTTCCGGCTCTGGCCCCTCGTTCCGAGTCCCCCACCTCAGCCGCCGCGTATGCGAGCAGCTCGTACATCTGCACACCATCACTCAGCTGCCATGGCGCAGGACCGGTCACAAGATCCATGTGCTCGATCGCCAGAGCCGTTCGCCCGGCCTCTGTCAGCGCGTTGACCAACTGGAACCGAAGCTTCGGACGGTGCGGTGCAACCTCAACAGCGTGCGTCAACGCATCAAGGAACGCATCTTCGTTCCCTAACTCCTTCTCGTACGCCGCCAGATTGTTCCAGAGCCTGAAGTCCAGCGCGTCATGCCTGACCGAACGCCTGGCGAGGACAACTACCTCCTCGTAGTCGCCCTTCTGGATGAGCAGCGAGGCAAGGACCCACGCCGCCTCCGCGTCGGTGGTGTCCTGAGCAGCCACCTGCGCGAATTCAGCCGTTGCCCCATCGATGTCCCCGGTGTACCCAAGGACATGTCCCAGCTCCCTGTGCAGCGCGAGGTTGGATGGTGACTCATCGAGCGCCCGTCTCACGACAACGCCCGCTTCGTCAAGGTCTCTGCTGCCGATCAAGGCCATCCCGTACCAGTACTCCCAGGGGAGCGTCGGATCGATTCTATGAGCATTCGCTTCGAAGAAGGACTCGGCGAGTTTGAACTCATCGAAGTCGACCATGACCTTGCCAAGATGGTAGATGCCATGCGGATCGTCAGGGACAGTGCTAGCCGCCCGGAGGAACTCGTCCCTGGCAAGACCGCTCTGCGGGTTGATCATGAGCCTCGTCTGAGCGCAGGTGAGTGCCTTGGAGTAGTCCGAGACAGAAGGATCACAGAAAGCGGACAGGAGTTCCTCGGCTGCGCCTTCCCCGTCCATGTACATCGTGGCCTGAACGAGCGAGCTGAACGGCAGACCGGTCAGACCACCGTCAGCCTGGAGCTCCTGCAGAATCTGATACCCGTCTGAATAGTCCCGTTCGATGAGCTTCCTCGTCGCCTTCCAGAACCGCAGGCCGGGAGACTCGATGCCGTTCTGCTCGGCCCAATCAACGGCACGGGCGACTGACTCGACATCCACCTCGGAGAACCGGGCCAGCGCGAAGGCTTCGAGCGTCGCAGCATCGTTCGGTGCCAGCGTCACAGCTCGCCCCAGGTGGAACTCCGCCGCGCCTTCGCCCAACCGGGCCGACAGCATCTCCGCGGCAAGATACGCGTGGGCTCTGGCGCAATCGGGGTCCAGATCCAGCGCCCGCTCCAGCGTGTCACGAGCCGTGCTGTACAGGCCCCTATCCAGAAGCTCCTCGCCCACAGAGGCAAGCCGCGATGCGCGTTCCGAAGCGCCACTCGCACGCGGCCCCAACGCCTCCCCCTGACACGACTCAGTGCCCACCGTGCTCACAACGAGGATGGCAGTGGCGACCAATACGAGTCCTGCTCTCATCATGCCTCCAGGACGAATCTAATGGTCTGCAGACAACTCATAGACGCTGTTCGCTACTATCCTGACACGCAACTTGCGCTTCTATGCGCATAGGTGTACCATAGCGCAATCGCAGACGCCAGAGCAAACTGACGCCGCCAGCAGCGGCTTCCAC
>CAZNHF010000147.1:0-6455 GCA_964572375.1 uncultured bacterium
ACATCGGATTGGCGCCGGCCGTCACATTTCTGAGACCTTCGGCGACCATGGCCTGGGCCAGGACAATCGCCGTCGTCGTGCCGTCACCGGCAACGTCGGCGGTCTTCGTCGCGACCTCCTTGAGCATCTGCGCGCCCATGTTCTCGTAAGGATCCTCGAGGTCGATCTCCTTGGCGATGGTGACGCCGTCGTTCGTAATGACGGGAGATCCGTACTTCTTGTCGAGCACGACGTTACGACCTCTCGGACCGAGCGTCACGCGGACTGCGTCCGCGAGCTTGTCAACGCCGCGCCGGAGGTGATCGCGTGCTGTGGAGTCGAATTCTATCTGCTTCGCCATACTGCTCTACTCCCCGTCTCGGCAGAACCCTAGAGGATCGCCAGGATGTCTTCGTCCTTCATGAACAGATACTCCTCACCGTCGACTGTGATCTCACTGCCGGACCACTTGCCGAAGAGCACCTCGTCACCCACCGCGACGTCCACATCGATCCGCTTGCCCTCGTCGGTCACGCGGCCCGGACCCGTGGCGACGACCTTGCCGCGCTGGGGCTTCTCCTTGGCCGTGTCCGGAACGATGATGCCGCCCGCGGTCGTCTGGAGCTCCTCTTCGAGCCTCTTGACGAGAACCCGATTGGACAGCGGCTTGATGTTGAGCTTCTTCGCTGCCATCTCTCTCCTCCTTCAGGGATGACTGCCCGATGTTCTCTACTGGACAACACTTCTTCGCTGCCAACCTGCCGCCCGGTCCCCCGGGACGAACCCGGCCGGACGCACGGCGGCCGGTTAGCAGTCGCTATGCAGGAGTGCTAATGTAACCGAAGCGCCTCAGAGGTGCAAGGGGTTTCTCAAGGTAATCCTACTGCTTCGTTACCTTCTCGAATATGACGGCGAGACCTTTGAGTGTGAGTTCCGGCTCAACACGGTCGATGGTCTCGGACAGCGGCGCGACAGTCTCAGCGAGCCCGCCCGTCGCGAGCACCAGGGGCTTCTCACCCATCTCCGCTGAGAGCCGCCTCACAATCCCGTCGACCTGACCGGCCGCACCAAAGATGATCCCGGCGCGGAGCGATTCGTCGGTGGAACGGCCAATCGCGGATTCGGGGGCGTCCATGCGAACACCGTGAAGAAGCGCCGCCCGTCGGAACAGGTTCTCGCTCGAGGTGATCACGCCGGGAGCGATTGCACCTCCCGCATAGTGTCCCTTCGCGGTGATGACATCGAACGTCGTGGCGGTTCCGAAATCGACGACGATCGCGGCCTTGCGCGTTATCTGCCGGACGGCGACCGCGTTCGCGAGCCGGTCCGCGCCGACCTCCGTGGGATCGTAGTAGTCGATGATGATGTCAAGCTCGAGGTCCGAGCGCACAATGACCGGTGGCAGCTTCAACATCTCGCGGGACATCTGCTCCAGAGCGCCTGTGATCGGCGGAACGACCGAGCAGATGATGACGCCGGAGATCTCCTCGATACCTGCGCACGCCTGCTCGCAGAGCTGATGAATCAGGAGTCCGTACTCATCGGCAGTCCGGTCGCGATATGTGCTCACGCGCCAGCTCGAAATGACATCTCCGCCACGCAGAAATCCGAACGTCGTGTTCGTGTTGCCCACGTCGATCGCCAGCAGCATGTTCCCTCCGAATCGTCCTACCCAGACAGCAGGTAGCGCACGAGAATCCCCGTCCCGACGGCAACGAGCATGCTCGCGAGCGTGCCGATCAGATAGTAGTCCGCAAAGTGTTTGTCGTCGAGTTCCTTGAACCGCGCGATCGACTTCGCCGCGATGACGAATCCGAGCGCGCCCCACTGGCCGAAGAGCACCAACCCATAGACCAGCGTCCGCTCGAGGCATCCGATCATCCTGCCCATCGCGTATCCGTGCTCCGTCTCCCCGCTGTCCTTCGGGATCACCTCAGGATAGCGCCGGAGGAGCTTCCTCACAACCGACGTCCCGCCCTTCCAGTTGAGCGCGAGTCCTCCCGCAACGGCCGCCACCCGACAGCAGCGCGGTCACGGCCCGTTCCGCCTCGACGAACGGTTCGTAGAGCGCCGCCTTCAGCGCCTTGCTCACTGTCGCCTCGGTCACACCGCGCGCCTGTGCCACGGCCTTCCGCTCGGTCGCCTCGCGCGCTGCGAAGACGGTTTCCGCCTGGACGTCGGTCCACTCCCAGCGAACACCCCCCATGAGTCTGAGGACGCCGTTCAACAGAGCGTCCCGGTCGTCACCGAACCCCGAGAACGTGATCCAGCGATCGTCACGCTTCCCACGCTCGACGGCCTCGCGGGCGCGATGGAAGCACGGCCCGTCCATGCCGATGGCCGACGGCTTCAGCGGGGTGGCCAGCGTCCCCAGCCCGACTCCATACCGGGCGCGGACACCACCCAGCCGGCTCTCAAGCGTCGCCACGACCTCGAATGCGTGGTCCGGCCGAACCAGCAGCCCCTGATACTCGTCCCCCAGGGTCACGACGAACTGCGCCGCGAGCTCGGTGCTCCACTGTTCGTTCACGGTTTCGAGCGCCTCCTCAACCCTCCGCTGCGCGGCGGCGCGGTCGCCGAGTTCGCGCGAACCCGCCAGGTCTCCGATCAGCGCTGCATATGTCGTCTGTGTCGATGCGTTCATAGTTAGCCCATTCCCGCCAAGTTCGCCCCGTTTGCCCTTTTCGGCTATGCCTGCGAGAAGCGTTCCAATTAGCCACTTATGGCTAATATGCTACCCATTAGCCATATTGAGCTAAGTCATATTCTCTGTCAATAACTATCTTCATCCGCTCTCACAATCACCCCTTCGACAGCCATCGTGACATCCCCGTGTGCTGCCACCGCAACGCGCCGCCCCCCCGTCTCGATGATGAGGCTCCCGTCGCTTCCGATGTCGCTTGCGACGCCGCGAACGACCTCCTCACCCCTCTGAACAACCACCGCGCGACCGAGTTCCAACGAACGTTCCCGCCACTCCGGAAGGAGCGCCTCGAGACCGCCCCTCTCGAGCATGCCGAGCCGTGCATCGAGCTCCACCAGACAGCTCCCGAGAAGCGCCTCCAGATCCGCCGGGACCCCGGCCTCGATCGCGAGCGATGTCGTCCTGTAGTACTCGACGACCGGCAGTCCATCCGGAGCCACATTCGCGTTGATGCCGATGCCAAGCACGACGGCCCCGGCCTCCGTTTCGCCGCTGACTCCGCCCACCTTCGCGTCGCCGATATAGAGGTCGTTCGGCCACTTCACGCGCACGTCGAGTCCCGCAGCCGTCGAGCAGGCAGCGGCCGCCGCCAGAGCACCGGCGATGGTAAGTCCGGGCATCGCCGATGCGCGCGCCGCGTCACCCGTGCCGCTCCGCCGGGTCGCGCCCGGTCGGACGACAACGGAGATCCAGAGTCCACCTCTCGGCGAGTGCCACCGGCTCCCACGCCGGCCGCGACCTTCCGTCTGCACGGCCGCGACCACGACGAGTCCATCCGGAGCGCCGTCGCGAACACGCTCGCGCGCCAGATCCATGGTGGAGGATACGATGTCGTGGGATTCGAGTCTCCAGCGGGAGTTCACGGCGAGGGACTCCTCCGGACGCTGTCGGCGACCGTGTCCTGGTCTTCGTCAGTCAGCGTGGCCGTCATCAAAGAGAAGCGACAGGTCCAGCGCCGGCGCCGAGTGTGTGATGCTGCCGACCGAGATGAAGTCGGGTCCAAGCGCCGCGATCGGACGCAGGCGCTCGAACGTGACGTTGCCCGAGACCTCGACCTCCGCGGGGTGCTCGTGCGCCCTCACCCGGGCAATGGCCTGCTCCATGACGTCGGGCGACATGTTGTCGAGCATGACACGGTCGACATGCGCATCCAGCGCGCGGTCGAGTTCCGAGAGATTGGTGACCTCGACCTCGACCTTGATTCCCGGATGCTTCGCGCGCACCCCGGCCACCGCCGGACCTATGCCGGCGGCCGCCGAGATGTGGTTCTCCTTTATGAGCGCCATATCCCAGAGGCCTAGGCGGTGGTTGGCGCCGCCGCCGATGGCGACCGCGTACTTCTCGAGGAGCCGCATCCCCGGCGTCGTCTTCCTCGTGTCCAGAAGTCGCACGCCCGTCCCCCGGAGCTCCGCGGCATACCGCGCCGTCATGGTCGCGATGCCGGAGAGCCGCTGAAGGAAATTGAGCGCGGTCCTCTCACCCGTGAGAATCGCTCTGCTCCTGCCCTTGAGCATCGCGACGACGGTCCCCGGCTTCATGAGCTCGCCGTCGATGAGGTGCGCCAACATGACGAAGGATGGGTCGAGTTCGCGGAATACGGCCTCGGCGATCGTGATGCCGGCGAGCACGCCGTCCTGCTTCGCGACGATGCGCGCGCACGCGAGCTGTCCTTCCGGAACCGTGCCCTCGGTCGTGACGTCACCGGTCCCAACGTCCTCCTCGAGCGCACGCCGGATGATGTCGGCCGCCGCCTTCTCGATCGTGCTCACCGCTTCCTCCTGCGCTTGTCGTCGCCACGAATTACGGTGTCCTTGGGTGGTCTCACGTCATCGCCCCGCGCTCGCCGCGGCCGCGGAGTATTCCTGGGCTTTCCCCCGCCGGAACCGGACTTCCTGCCGCCCCTCTTCGAACCGCCAGCAAGCGCACTCATCCTGAGCTCGTCGATCCTGTCGCGGATGCTGGCCGCCTTCTCGAACTCGCGTTCGGCCGCAGCCTGGAGCATCTCTTCCTCGAGTATCTCGAGCATCTGTTCCGTGTCCACCCCGGCCGCGATGTCGAGCATCCGGACGTCGCGTCCTGAGTCCCCCTTCGCGTCCGCGACCGCCGTCGCGCGCATGATCTCCTCGATGCTCTTGACGATGCTCTGCGGGGTGATACCGTGCTCCTCGTTGTATGCAAGCTGGCGGTCGCGCCGCCTCGACATCTCCTTGAGCGCCCGGTCCATCGAGCCCGTCATCGTGTCAGCATAGAAAATGACCTTCCCTGCGAGGTTCCGCGCGGCTCTTCCCGACGTCTGGATGAGCGACGTGTCCGACCGGAGGAACCCTTCCTTGTCCGCGTCGAGCACGGCCACGAGCGAGACCTCCGGAAGATCGAGACCCTCGCGGAGAAGATTGATCCCGACGAGCACATCGAACTCCCCGAGTCTGAGACCCCGGATGATCTCCACGCGCTCCACGGCGTCGATGTCGGAGTGAAGGTAGCGCACCTTGACGCCGAACCCCGTGAGGTAGTCCGTCAGATCTTCGGACATCCGCTTCGTGAGCGTTGTAACGAGCACTCTCCCCGACCTGCCGACGTGCAGCCGGATCTCCTCGAGGAGGTCGTCGACCTGTCCTCGGACCGGACGCACGATGATCTCGGGATCGACGAGTCCTGTCGGGCGGATGATCTGCTCGACGACGACACCGTCGCTCGCCGTGAGTTCGTAGTCGCCCGGTGTGGCCGAGACGAAGACCACGCTCTTCATGAAATCCTCGAACTCGTTGAAGACGAGCGGCCGGTTGTCGAGCGCCGACGGCAGCCTGAACCCGTACTTGACCAGCGTTTCCTTCCTCGCGCGGTCTCCCCGGTACATACCCCTCGCCTGCGAGACGGCAACGTGCGATTCGTCGATGAACATGAGGAAGTCGTCCGGGAAGTAGTCGAGGAGCACGGCCGGGCGCTCGCCGGGGCCGCGTCCCGACAGATGGCGGGAGTAGTTCTCGATCCCCGTGCAGTACCCCATCTCCCGGAGCATCTCGATATCAAACCGCGTCCTCTGCTCCAGACGCTGCGCCTCGAGGAGCTTGTTCTCCCCCTGGAACACCGTCAACTGGTCCGTGAGTTCGGCTTCGATGAGTTCGACGGCGCGATCGACGCGGTCCTGTGTCGTGACGAAGTGCTTCGCCGGGTAGATCGTGATGTGGTCCATCTTCCGGACGGTCTTCCTCGTAACGAGGTCGATCTCCGAAATCGCCTCGATCTCGTCGCCGAAGAACTCGATCCGAACCGCGCGCTCCTCGTAGGAAGGCCTGACCTCCAGAACATCGCCGCGAACGCGGAACGAGCCGCGGACGAACTCGTAGTCGTTCCGCTCGTACAGCATGTCCACGAGCTTCCGGAGCATCGTGTCGCGGTCGCCCGACTCCCCCACCGAGGCCGCGAGCAGGAGCGACTTGTAGACCTGCGGCGAGCCGATGCCGTAGATGCATGAGACCGAGGCGACGATGATGACATCCCGGCGCTCGAGGAGTGACGCCGTCGCCTTGAGTCTCAGACGGTCGATCTCCTGGTTGATATCGGCGTCCTTCTCTATATACGTGTCGGTACCGGGTACGTAGGCCTCGGGCTGATAGTAGTCGTAGTAGCTGACGAAGTACTCGACGGCGTTCTCGGGGAAGTATGACTTGAATTCGCCGTAGAGCTGAGCCGCGAGGGTCTTGTTGTGAGACATGATGAGCGCGGGACGGTTCAAGCGCGCGATGACGTTGGCCATCGTGAACGTCTTGCC
>CAZNHF010000148.1:0-6376 GCA_964572375.1 uncultured bacterium
CTTGCTGTCTGCTTTGTCGGTCATCTACATACCTCGATGAGCAGGTTTGGCGCTTCCCGGCCGACAACGCACGCGCCGACCGTAATCACGCATGTGCCCCTGTTGCGAAGCTGCACTCGGTATCCTCTTGAACGTGCAGAGAAGTCAGGCCGGGTTGGATTGCTTCGGATGGGGTGACTGGAAGCTGTGTGTGCTGAGATGTTGTTTGCCCGTTACATAATAGACGAGGCCTCGCAGAGTGTCAAGCCGTTTCGCTGACGTGGGGGTCGGTGCAGGGGCCTCGCGCGTGCTCCCGCACACCGGGAGCCGCCGCAATCGGTCCTGTCGGGGCGATTGCGCAGACGCCGGCCCACGAAGGACCGGCGTCCAGTTATCTTCGTCCTGCTGCCCGGCGTCGGAACCCCGATCCCTGCGGGGCAACGGCCCCGGCGGGGTGCTACTCCGTGATCGTACCGGCGTCAAGAAGCTCCTGCACGATACCCAGCTCGAGCGCGGCCTCTTCAGTCATCTCAAGCTTGACGTAAACCCTCGCAAGCGCCCGGTGGTACGTCAGCTCTTCGAAGTTCAGCTCAATCAGCGTCTCGAGCGTCGGGATGGCGGCCTCGTACTCGGGCACCGCGAGTTCCATCTGACCCTGATCCTCCAGGGCCTTGGCGATACCCCAGTGCGCGAGGAAGACACGGTACTGAACCTCTTCGTCCGCCTCGTTGCCCGCGAGATGCTGGTTGAAGCTCACGATGGCCGCGCGGTAGTCCTTCAGCTGGTAGTGCATCAGACCGATGTTGTAGTAGATGTCCTCGGTCTCAGGCGAGATCGACTCGATCTTCTCAAAGTACCGGAGCGCGTTCTCGTTGTCGCCTTTGCCGGCCAGCTGGCCGGCCTTGCTCTCGTAGACCGACACCAGGTTCGCCTTGAGGTCCGGGTTGTCGGGTGCGCGCTCGAGCGCCTGCTCGAACGCGGCGACGGCCTCATCGAAGCTCGACAGCATGTGATGGGCGAAGCCGAGGTTCGCGTAGGCGTCTGCCTTGCGCGCATCGATGACGATCGCCCTCTCGAACTCCGCAATTGCCACCGGGTAGTTGCCGGCCGAATTCTGGAGATTGCCTTCGTTCTGATAGATCTGCCAGTAGTACGTGATCGTCTGCTCGACCTGTTCCTTCTGCGCGGGTTCGATCGCGAGATCGAGCGCGGCGAAGAACTCGTCGTGCGCCATCTGGAGTTCCTGGGTCTCGGCAAACGCGCGGCCGAGCCACATACGAGGCTGCCAGTCCTGATCGTTGTTTCGGATAGCGATCTGGAATTGCTCGATCGCGCTCCCGAAGTCCTCCTGCTGCAGATAGACCTTGCCGCTTGTAAAGGCAGGGTCAGCACCGCATCCGGCGAGGATGAGGATCGCAGCCAGCGTCAGCACGACGGCTGCCGTTCTCGCCATGACCATTGCGCCTCCCTTTGTTGGAAAGTCCCCCCTTGACTCCTGCTCGATTTCAACCCGCGAAGTATAATGCGCGAGCGCCCGGGGTGTCAAGCGCTACGGCCCGCGGCCCACCACGCCCACATGTTCAGGGGTCGTACAGTGGGCCTGAACCGAACGCCCGCGGCCGGCGACCGCCTCATGGCGGTGCGCCTCCGCGATGCCGTCTTCACGTGTCGCTGGGGGCGAGTCGGTAAGACGCTGAGCGGTGGACCGGCGTCACGCCGGCCCGCCGCTAGAGCAAGCGGTTATCGTTGACGAACAGCTCGTAGGTGCAGTTGAGGAAGTCAGCCGCACGCCGCGAGACGATCATCCGCGACAGGAAGATCTCGAAGTACTCCATGACCTGCGATATCTTCGTGTTGATCCTGAGGCTCAGCCGGATGATCCGCTCCTCCGGAAGCAGCGAAAGATCGGACTTCTGAACCGCGTAGTTGACGCGGTCGTGGATATCGAACTTGATCATCGAGGGATTCCGCACCCTCGAACGATGCACGTCCGCCTTGTCCGCGAGGATCAGCGCGGCCGACACGTTGTTCACCGGATCGGCGTGCTCCTCGTGGTGGTTCCCGATAGCCGAGATGACCGTCGTGATCTCTCCGAGGTCCATTTCCCGCTCTCTGAGGAGTTGGAACGCGAGCTGGGCACCGGACTGCGCGTGGTCCTCCCGGTTGATGATATTGCCCAGATCGTGCATGTATCCGGCGACGCCGGCGAGGTCCGCCTGGCGCGTCTCGATCCCGAGGTCCCTGAGGAGCCTTTGCGCCGTGCGTCCGACCCACTTGCCGTGGCGCACACCGTGCTCGGTGTAGCCTACGACACCGAGATGGTCGTTGGCAGTCCGGAGCATCGACGTGATCTCGGGGTCCTTCTGAATCTTGTTGAATGTGATCAATCCCATATCCTGCCTTCGTTGCCGGACCGCCCCTTGCGGCCCGTGTGGCTGGCACCGGCGCCCTTCGGCGCACTATCGCGTGCCCACCACGGAACTGTCTGCGAAAACCATGCCTGCCCAGAGGCGGGCAGGCACTATCCAATCTACCTGGGTCGGGGCTAGCAGTCAAGCGCCGCCGCGGCATGTATCACTGCAAGACACTTCTGGGTAACAGGTTACGAGCTGTGTTCCTGCGCAGCGACGGGCCTGTGGGCCGTCCTAGAGAAGGTCCATCGGGTCGACGTCGACCGCGAGCTGAACCGTCGAGGGCAGGCTCAGAACCTTCTCCTGCTCGAGGGCCGCGGCGACGAGGGCCCGCGCGCTCCCGCCTCGCCCCCGGACGAGGACCTGCCAGCGGTAGACCCCCTTGATCCGCTCAAGCGGGGCAGGCGCGGGTCCAAGCACCTCGGGAGCCGGGTCGGCCATCTGCTCGGCGCCACGGTCGAGGAAGTCGGCCAGCCGGACCGCACTCTTCATCACCTGCTGCTCATCGCGACCGCGAATGATGATGGAGACCAGCCGCGTGAACGGCGGGTACCCGAGCCCGAGCCCCTTCCTCTCTTCGGTCTCCCGCTCGAAGAACGGCGCGAACGCCTGCGTCCGCGCCATCTCGATGGTGTAGTGGTCGGGCAGGTAGGTCTGGACGACGACACGCCCGCGTTCATCGCCTCGACCTGTCCGGCCGGCCACCTGCGTGAGAAGCTGGAAGGTCCGCTCGCCGGAACGGAAGTCCGGGAGGTTGAGCCCGACGTCGGCCGCGACGACGCCGACGAGTCCCACGCCCGGAAAATCGAGACCCTTCGCGATCATCTGCGTCCCGAGGAGGATGTCCGTCCTTCTCTCCGCAAACTCCTTGAGGATCCGCCAGTGGGCGCCCTGTCGGCCGGTCGTATCATGGTCCATCCGCTCGACCACCGCCTCCGGGAAGAGCTCGCGGACCGCGAGTTCGACACGCTGAGTCCCGGGCGCTCCGAACCGGAGGTTCGCGCTTCCGCACTCCCCGCACTTGTCGGGCGCCCTCGAGGTTCTACCGCAGTAGTGGCACCGCGTCGTGCGGTCGGTCGAGTGATATGTCATCGACACGTTGCAGTCATCGCAACGCTCTGCGTGGCCGCAGTCCATGCACTGGATGAACGACGCGTACCCGCGCCGGTTCAGAAAGAGGATGATCTGTCGCTCGTCCTCGAGCGTCTCCTTGACGGCGTCGCGAAGCTCCGCCGAGAACGCGCCCTCGGAATCGACCGTCTCGGTCTCACGCATGTCAACGATGGCGACCTCGGGGAGCGGACCTGAGTCGATGCGCTCGGGGAGCTCGACCAGGTCGTACTTCCCGTCGCGCGCATTGAGGTAGCTCTCGAGGCTCGGGGTTGCCGTGCCGAGGATGACGGTGGCGCCCTCGAGCTTCGCCCGCATCGCCGCGACGTCGCGCGCGTGGTAGCGGGGCGATTCGCTCTGCTTGTACGTCCCTTCGTGCTCCTCGTCGACGACGATGACGCCGAGATCGTGGACGGGCGCGAACACTGCCGACCGGGGTCCCACGACGATCGAGAACCGGCCGTCGCTGATGGCCCGCCACGTGTCGTACCGCTCCCCGAGCGACAGGCCGCTGTGGACGACGGCGATCTCGTCACCGAACTGCATGCGCATCCGCTGCACCATCTGCGGCGTGAGCGCGATCTCGGGGACCAGCACTATCGCGCCGCGTCCGGCCGCCCGGGCGGCCTCGACGGCCTCGACGTAGACGCGCGTCTTTCCGCTCCCCGTCACGCCATGCAGCAGCACGACCCCGAAGCTCTTCGCATTGACCCGGTCCCGGATGACCTCGAGCGCCTTCGCCTGCTCGGGCTTAAGCGCACCCTCCTCGCGCAGCGCCCAGCCCTCAAACCCCGTAGAGAGCCGGTCGCGCCCACGATCATCCCGTTCAGCGAGTCCGCGCTCCACGAGCCGCGCCGCGACCGAGGTCGCAAACCCGCGCGCCAAGAGTTCCGCGTTGGTGAGCGTCCCGTCCTCGGCCGCCGCGAGTTCACGGAGTGCACCCGCCTGCTTCGGCGCCTTTCGCTCGATCTTGTCGGCTTCGCTCCCCGCTTCCTCGACGCTCACGACGAGCCGGACGATCCCCTCGCTCACGGGCTCGACCCGCGGAGGGCGGACCCGCTCGATGAGTTCGATGAGGCCGCCGCTTCGGAGCGCCATTATGTCCGCGCTCGCACCCCTGGGAATCGCCGCCTCGCGGTTGACGACGCCGAGACTCGTCTCATCCCGCTCGGTGAGCACGTCAAGGATGCGACGCCGACGCTCCGTGAGCCCGCCGTCACCCGACTCGAGCGCCTCGCGCCCCTCATCGGTGATGCGGGCGAATCGGCGGCTCTCCATGTTGATGCCGGGTGGAAGCGCCGTGCGGAGCACCTCACCCCACGAGGCGAGATAGTAATCAGCGATCCATCGCGTGAGCTGGATCATGTTCGCATCCACGACCGGACTTACATCGAGTACGTCGACGATCGGCTTGACGCGCTCAACCTCCGCGGTCTCCGCCACGCCGACGACGAACCCGGTGATCTTACGACGCCCGAACGGAACCAGGACGCGCACGCCGACGACGGCCGCGTTCTGAAGCGCCTCGGGAACCGAGTACGTGAATGTGCCGGTGACGGGTAGCGGGACAGCTACCTCGACGAATCGCTCCGGCATCGGATGGTCCTCCACAGGGTGGTTGGGTCCTCCACGTTACGGCGTGGCCCATCAGGGGCAGCGGTGCTACGCGGCTTCCTCGCGCCCACGCGGCTTCCTCGCGCCCACGCGGCTTCCTCGCGCCTACGCGGCTTCCTCGCGCCTACGCGGCTTCCTCGCGCCCACGGGCTGCGCCCTCGCGTCCGGCCCGGGCCTCCTCGCGGGACGCGCTCACATCGAGGTCGATGCCGCTGACGATGCCGTGGTCGAGAAGCGCCTGACCGACGGCGGCCACGACGGCGCCGTTGTCGGTGCAGAGCGAACGGGCAGGAATGACAACATCAAGCCCCGAACGGGCAGCCTCCTCCGCGAGACGCTGTCTGAGATGCGTGTTCGCGGCCACCCCGCCCCCGAGCGCGATCGTCGGGACCCCGCTCTCCTCCGCGGCCCACATGCACTTCGTGACGAGCGCGTCGACGACGGCCTCCTGGAAGCTCGCGAGAAAGTCGGTGAACTCCTGACCCTCGGGTCGTCCCCCGCGGTCCTCGACAGCGTACCGGACGGCGGTCTTCAGCCCGGAGAAGCTGAAGTCGAGATTTCCGCGCTTCATCATCGCGCGCGGGAACGAGAACGCGGTCGGGTCCCCCCCGCTCGCCAGTCTTTCGATCTCCGGTCCCGCCGGGTAGCTCAGGCCCAGAAGCTTGCCTACTTTGTCGAACGCCTCGCCGGCAGCGTCGTCGCGCGTGCGTCCGAGCGTCACGTAGCGTCCCCAATCCTCGACGAGCATCAGTTCTGTGTGCCCGCCGGACGCGACGAGACAGACGGCTGGAAGGCGCATTTCGGGGCGCTCCAACCGCGCCGCGAAAACGTGCGCCTCGATGTGGTCGACGCCGACGACAGGGATGCCGAGCGAATACGCCAGCGCCTTCGCGTACGACACGCCGACGAGAAGACAGCCGACGAGACCTGGCCGGTTCGTGACGGCGACCGCCTCGAGATCGGCGGTCCCTTTCCCCGCGTCCGCGAGAGCCTTCTCGACGATGGGAACGATGAGACGGATGTGCGCACGCGACGCGTGCTCAGGGACGACCCCGCCGAACTCCGCGTGGATCGCCTGCGACGCGACGACGCTCGAAAGAATATCGCGGCCATCCAGGAGAAGGGCCGCGGCGGTCTCGTCACACGATGTATCGATGCCGAGCACAAGCATTGGGGTCTTCGCTCCGTTGCCGCGCCTCGAACGCTACCGCGCCTCGAACGCTACCGCGCCTCGAACGCTACCGCGCCTCGAGAGCTTCCGC
>CAZNHF010000149.1:0-6369 GCA_964572375.1 uncultured bacterium
CCTTCACGTGCTTGAACAGATATCCGAGTATCGGGATATCGCCCAGGATCGGGATCTTTGACTCCTCAGTGCTCGTGTCTTCGTTGAGAAGCCCCGCGATCATGAAGGTCTCGCCGTCGCGGACACGGACCTGCGTCGATGCGCGGCGCTCTTTCGTCCACGGAATCTCCTCGTTCGGGCCCTTCCACCCGACGATGCTCGACACGTTCGGCTCAACCAGCGCCGTGATGTGCCCGTCGCCAGAGGCGCGCGGCGTCACGCTCACGGTGACACCAACGTACTCACGCTCGACCGTCACCTCAACGGCACCACCCGACGACACGCCGGACACCGTATAGGGAATGACGTCGCCGATGTGGATCTCCGCGGTCCGATTGTTGAGCGTGGCGAGCGTCGATCGGCTCAGAAGTCGCGCCTGTCCTTCGTCCTGAAGGAAGTCGAGAGCCAGCTCAAGGGCCTGAGCCTGACGCGAGACGTTGCCGGCGTCGAATGCCGTGCCGAAGTACTCCATCTCGGTCGGGAGCCCGTCGGGGCTCGAGGGTTCCGGCGCACCTTCAGCGAAGATGACCGTCTGGCTCGTGAGCTTCGCCCAGTCGATGCCAAACTCCCACAGGTTGTCCGTGGTCACCTCGATCACTTCCGTCTCGAGCAGGATCTGCACGGGCGGTACATCGAGCTGCGCGATGACCCGCCGCACATCCTCGATGCTCCCCGGCGAAGCGACGACGACCAGACGGTTCCCGCCTGGATCCGTCGCCACTGCATCCACGATCTTCGCGATGAGCGGTTCAAGCTCATAGGCATCCGCGAACTGCAGATTGATCACGTACGACTCCAGTCCGGTCGCGGCCGTGAGCACCTCAGAATCTCCCACGAGGATCGAGTTGCCAACCCGTTCGTAGCCCAGACCGGCGGCGCGCACGACGAGATCAAGCGCCTCTTCAATAGGCGTATTGACGAAGTGCACGGACACGATCTGTCCCTCTGCCGCGGGGCTCGTGACGATATTGAGGCCGCTCTTGTTGGCCAGAATGGTCAGGACATCGGTAAGCTGCGTCTCCTTGGCACTCACCGAGACCGTTATCCCGCTGTCCTCGGCCGACACCGCGGTGGCGAAGGCGAGGACCAGCAGAAGCACACTCATCGCGGTTGCGACATGCTTCATACTCGGTTCCTCCTCTCTACTTGCCGGATGGGTACGGATAGGTGCGCGACTTGTCCTCGTACCTGATGATCACGCCGTCGCCCCTGATCTCCACCACCAGGCCGCCGTTAACGGTATCGCCCTCTTCGACGGTGACGCTGCGGCCTCCGGTCGTCAGAACTGCCATCGGATTCTCATCAATGATCACAGCGGTCACCGCCACCGACGGCACTGATGGCTGGACCGGTGCGGATGGCGACTCGACGCTCGTTGCCTTCTTGCTCGCCGTTTTCGGAGCCATCGGATCGCGCTCAAACTCGGCCGACGCCTCCTCTGCCCGCGTCGCTGCGAGATCTGCCAGAAGCTGGGCAAGATCATCCTGCTCAGTCCCCGCTTCAGCGGTCGCCTGGTCCACAAGCCGTCCTATCCTCCCCGCAACGCCCGCGCTCCTTGTGATAACGCCGGTCCCGATGTAGATGGTCGCAACCGTGGCCAAAACCATCACGGTGATGTGCTGTGTCTTCATGCGATAACCGCCTCGTCCCGAGCCTTGCCACCGCCCGTCAGATTCTGTCCTGCGCTAGTATCCGGTCACCTTGAAAGTCAAGAGCGTCCTGTGCCCGTTGCTTGCGACCACCTTGTTCGAACGCACATCAATGCTGTTGATCTCGACGATCTCGGGCATCCTCTCGAGGTACTCGAGGAACTCCAGGATCGCCGCGTAGCTGCCATCGAGCTCGACCTTGTACGTGCTCGCGTAATAGCTCTCACTCGCCCGCTCGCGGTCCTGTGGCGCAAGTTCGCGCAGACAGAGACCCAACCTCGCGATCTCGGCGCTGACGCTTGTCAGGAACTGCTGGTCCGCCACACCCTGCCTCTCGGTCTTCTGTGGCAGGAACATCTTCGCAGCGTCGAGTTCGCCCTGATGATCGATGGCCTCACCGAGCACCCGCTCGGCGTGCGCCACCTCCTGCACGAGCGACATGAGCTTGACCCACCTCGGTCTGTGAACACCCGCCGTCACGGCGATCACGACGACCAGCACGGCGATCGGGATGGCGATGCCTATTCTGTCACGCACCGTCATACTCACCTCCCGTCGCCGACCCCAGGATCGGAAGATCCACTTCGAAGTGGAGGCCGCTGAGGTAGTCGTGGTCGGCGTCCTCCGTCCACCTCATCGTGGCGAGCTTCGCGGTTCCGAACGTTTTCGCGAGTTCGCTGTCATCTCTGAGAGTGTCGACGTAGTGCATGAGTTCGTTCACGCTGTCATCTCGGTTCTTGGCCTTGACCTGACCGTAGATCCGAAGTGAGTGTTCACCCGTCGCCATACCTCCGGCCGGACTGGTGTAGTTCATCCGCATGTACCAGACGTTATCCGGTATCAACTCACCGACACGCCTCATCAAAACGCCCCACTGCGGCTGTGCCGACCTCGTGCGGAGCAGCTCAACTTGCTCTCCTGTAATCGCCCCACCCTCGTCGATGACCTCCTCCATGACGCGCTCCACTTCGGCCAGTCTGGCGCTCGCGGCACTCAGGCCTTGATTCGTGCTCCAGAGCGCCTGTGTGTACAGCGCGATCGTAACGAAGTTCAGCCCGACGAGCAGCACCACCACTGCGAGCGCCCGCGTTCTGCTGCGCGCGCGCAAAAGCTGCTCCTCGCCGAGGTGGTAGATATTGAGTCTGAACAGCACCGTCTACCTCCTCCTGGCGAGTCCCATCGCGAGCGCGAATCGAGGACTCTGTGCCTCAATATCCCCGTCCAGCTGGAACGCGCCTACGGCCGCCAGTGGGTCCATGAGTTCCGTGGCCACGCCGAGCGTCTCAGCGAAGCGCGCGACGACTCCGCTCTCCAGCGAGCGCCCGCCCGCCAGGTAGAGCGACCCAATGCCCTTCCGCCCGGTCTCATTGTTGTAGAAGGTCAACGAGAACCTGACCTCCGTCAGAACATGTTCCAGCCAGCTCTCCTGCTTCGATGAGATCGAGATCGACCGCGAGAAGAAGAGGCCGCCCCTCGTGTAGACGCTCAAGCTCGCGCTTGAGTGTCCGAGGTCGGCGACCGCCACTGTCTGCCCGTTGAGGAGCCCCTCCTCGTCCACCTCAGTAATCAACGCGGTCGGTGCGAGATCCACGATCGACGGCTCAATACCCGCCTCAGCGAGGTCCCTCAGATGGCTCCTGAGCACGCCGTCCTGCGCCGCGCCGAGAAGCACGTGCGTGTCTTCACCCGATTCGACGTCCTCCCGCCGCAGCCTCTGATAGTCCAGGTCCACGTTCTGCGGATCGAACGGCAGATGCTTCTTCGCCTCCCACCGCACCGACTCCGCCAGTTCCCTGTCGGTCATGTCAGGAAACGCCACGTGTTTGACGCTCACGGAAGCGCCGCTGACGGCGGTCACGATCGTGCCCGCGCGCGCCGGGTCGATACCGGCGCTCGACAACGCCTGGTTGATCGCGCTGACGACCGGTCGCTGCCGTTCGAGGGCGTCCCCGCCTCCCGGCGCGGAACTCGAGACCTCAGCGAGAGCAAGGCCGATGACCTCACTCTCTCCTCGCCGATGTTCCAGACAGACGATCTTGACGCTCGACGATCCGACATCAATGGCGGTGACCACCTGGTTTGATCCCAATCCCACGTTGCCTCCTCGGGTCCGCTCTAATGCCCATTCCTCGCGACGGCGATGGCCTCGTACCTGATTCCCTCGTCGTCCTCTGATCTCGCCGATGTTCCCAGGTCATCCTCGAGCCGCATCTGGATCGCGACCTTCTTGCCGTCGCTGCTCGTGAAGCTGAGGGCCGTTATCCTGTCGAGCAGAACCGTGTTCGCCAGGTTCTTGAGTTCGTCGTTGTCGAGGAAGTATGTGTTCGCCAGGCTGTCAGCTCCAGTGGCCGTCCGCCAGTAGATGTCCATTCGAGTATTCGCATTTGAGATCGTCACGCTACGTGCCCCTCTGATGTCATGCAGCATCATATCGACGATCAGACTCGCGTCTCGCTGAATATCAAGTCTCGCCGAGGTCTGCTGCCAGGTCTCGATCGACGTAACGTACATCGTCATGGCCGCAACGACGATGAATCCAGCGAGCAGTGACGCGATGAGAACTTCGCTGATCGTCATTTCCTGCTCCTATTCAGCGGACACCATGGTGACGACCGCAAGCTCGTCGCGCAGATGCGTCTGCGTCCACCCGACCTCTACCCTGACCACCTTGCACTCGGCGTTGACGCCGCCACCAACGGGCCAGGCAGTGTCGCGAACGGTCCAGGTCATCACGCCGATGAGGTCGTCCGTCGTTCCGGCTGTGCCGCGATCGTCGATCAGGACGCTTGTATCGTTACTCGGGTGCGTCCCGACGTTCATGTTCACGCTCGTCCAGTCGTCATCAACGCCCTCGGAGTCGTACCCGACGTCCATGAGCTCCTCCGCCTTGAGCTCGGCCAGCTTCAGAGCCATCCGTCTCTCTCCACCCGTCTCCACCAGCATTCTGCCGCTGAAGAGCATGTTGTAGAGGAAGATGATGGCTACGGAGAAGACGACCAGTGCGACCATGTTCTCCATAAGGCTCGTGCCGCGCTCATTGCGAATTCGCTTCAACACGTCGGATCCTCGCTCCTTTTGGGCAAGCCCGCACTCACCCGTGCGGGGGGGGTGTGCCGGGACCGCACGGAGGCGGTCCCGGCACCTGAGTCACTACTACCAACCGGTCTCCGAGAAGGCACCGGTACCTGCATCGCTGTTCGCGTTGCTCGCGCCCGACACCGTGTAGATGACCTTGGCGCTCGCAGGCGCCCAGTCCCCGGCCTCCGTCGCGGTCACGATGTAACCGGTCGCGGCCAGACCCGAGAGCGCATACGTGAAGTACGTCGCGTTGCCGACATCGTCGGACGCCAGGAAGTTGTCCAACGTGCCACCGACATAGGTCCCGTTCCTCTGGAAGTAGACCTTCGCGCCGGCGTTGACGGCGTCGATGATGGCGTACGACTCGGACTTCTTACCTTCCTTGATGTAGTTCATGTAGACGGGCACGCCGATGCCGGCGAGCACCATGACGATCACGACGACCACCATGAGCTCCATCAGCGTGAAACCCTTGCGGTTCTTGAGCTTGAACATCTTCCTACCTCCGTGAGTTCAAGTGCTGCCACCTGACTGACTGTCTGTCCCTCCGACACTGGTCCGGGTGCCCGACCTCTTCTCTGGCCCTGCCCCCGTTCCGCCGATGCCTGCAGCTGCAGGCCGCCCGCGGCCGGCGCCGCGATTGCGCTCGCGGCCATCGCCGCGGTTGCGCCCGCGGCCAGCGCCCTGATTCGTAGTTCGACTCCCCCCTTTCGGTCCTATCCCGATTGTTTGTGGTTATGTATCCAACTAGTCATCTCTCTCGTCGGTCGTCTGAGGCCCTCACGGACCCCACCTCTTGAGAGCTATGCAACCTTCGTTCCTGATGCCGCAAACCCCCATGGTATGGCCCTCTAGTGAGCGCCGCCTTGCCTGAGCGCCTGTCCCATCGTGAAGATCGGCAGGAAGGTCGCGACCACGACCACAGTCACCATGGCGCCGACCAGGATGATCATCACCGGCTCGATCACCGAGGCGAGCGTGTTGATCGCCGTCTCGCTCTGCTGGTCGTAGAAGTTGGCGATCTCGTTGAGCATCTCGCCCAGACTTCCGGTTTCCTCCCCGGTGGCGACCATCTGAACGATCAGCTCCGGGAAGACACGCACTTCGCGGAATCCATCGGATAGATTGCCGCCCCGGCTTACAGACTCGGCAATCTTCGTTGCGGCAGACGAGATGACCTCGTTGCCGGAACTACGGCCTGCCAGCGTCATCGCATCGATGATCGGCAGACCGCTCTCGACGAGGACGCCGAGCGTCCTCAGGAACTTCGCGGTTACAACCTTCGTGACGATCGATCCGAAGAGCGGTATCCTGAGCTTGAACCCATCGATGAGGATGCGACCCGACTCCGATGCCATCAGCACACGCCAGGCCACGATCGCGCTCACCGTCAGCAGGGCGACGAGCCAGAGCTTTGAAACCGCGAAGTTGCTGAAGTTCACGACGAGCTGCGTGATAGTCGGCAACGCCACGCCCAGCTTCGCGTAGGTCTCGGCCATCATCGGGATGATCTTGAGAAAGATGACAGCGGATACGACGATCAGGTCGCCGAGCATCAGTATCGGGTCTGCCATCGCAGACTTGACCTTCCGCCGGATCTCCT
>CAZNHF010000150.1:0-6286 GCA_964572375.1 uncultured bacterium
ACAACGGTTGTGGTCCGGGTGTTGCCGGTGGTGCTGGCATCAACCTCGACGACACATGGTTCGAGGGCAGCACGGAGCCGATCGTCCCGGTTGAGGAGAGCAGCTGGGGCAGCATCAAGGCTATGTACAGGTAGTGTAGAAGTTTCGCACTACCCCCTTCCCCTTTGGAGCCCGCCGGTTCGCCGGCGGGCTCCTTGTATTCCGGTCCGATGTGGGAGAGCGTCAGAAGCTGCTTGAGAAGGGCCGTCTGGTGCGGGGTCGGCTGATGTAGTAGCGGTAGCTGGTCCAGTGACGTCCGGCGCACCGGTCGCGCTCGCAAGCGACGACCACGCCACCGGCCGCCACGACGGCCTCTTCGACTTCGGGTCGAGGAACGCAGTGCATGGGAATGCGAGCGGCTGCGTCGGCGGTGTTGGCCGATGGATGTTCGGGGCAGAGCGCATTCGGCATGTGGCGCTTCGCGACGGAACGGAGCGTGTGATTCTCGTGGCAGGGGATCTGGAATACGGCAAGTCCGTGGGGCGAGAGAAGGCGGATGAACTCGCGCAGGTAGGCAAGCGCGAGATCTCGTCCGAGGTGCTGGAGCGTGATGCATGAATAGACGAAGTCGAAGCTGCTCCCAGCGAACCGCTTCAGGTCCGGCTCGACGTTGAGCGCGTAGCGGCAGGAGCGGGGGAAGCGGTTGTGCCTTTCTGCTTCCTCGATCATCGTCGGGGAAATGTCGAGGCCCCAGACCCGCTCAAAGTGGAAAGCGAGTGCCTGGGTGACTCGGCCGACACCGCATCCGAAATCCAGCGCCGTTCTCCGCGGCACATCGATCTGCAAACGGCGGATGCGGTCCATCACGCACCGGATCTCATCGGCTCCGGTGGCGAAGAACTCATCGGGCTCCCACCGGTGACCGCGCTTCTTCGGCCATGTCAAAACCGCCCACATGGGATCATCCCGCGCGAGCGTCTCCCAGAGGTCCTGTATGTCATGAAGCGTCTGCACGGTGTCCCCACAGGCAACGTCATCATGCGTGCGCACGGCTCCCCCCGGAAGCGACCCTCGAGCAGAAGAAAGCCCTGAATGTCTGTAGTGTATCATATATGCTTGGTAGAGACAACCACATAGCATTGAATGACCAGTCACCCATACTAACATGGACATACAGGAGGTACGGGCCGGTGGTGGGTTCCTCGGCGACTCTCCACACGGTGAGTGCGAATCGGCTTGACTCACTCCCGCACGGTAGAGGAATATGAAATGCGTCTGTGACCCGGGTGGAGTTGAGAGGATTGGCAATCTCACCCGATCGGCGGCAGCGCAGAACTCAAGGGGAGGGGGAACATGAGAGCAAGAGCAGTGATGACGACCGCGCTCACAGCGGGCGCCGTGGTCTTCGTTCTGAGCTTCCTGCCGGCGTGCAGCCAGGAAATGGCGCCGGTCTTCGGCGGGCCCGAGGATGTGGGCTTCGCGGAGGGACTCTGGGCCGGGATGGAGGACTACCACAACTGGCCGATCGCCTCTGCTGTGTACGATGGGGCATCCCCGCACGGGGCCTTCATTAGAATGTACTACAGCATGGTGGCGGTGGACGGCGTGCCCTACCATGTCGTCGTGAAGGACAACTTCGGTGGCGAGGGTGCGACGATCGAGGCCGTCACGGAATCGCCGGGAGACTTCCTCATGGCCGTGACCGTCATGGTCCAGCGTGAAGCCGGATACGACGATGAGACGATGAACTGGTTCTGGGTGAAGTACGGTGCCGATGGTTCAGTTTCGCAGAACGAAGCAGGGATGATGCTCGCGGGGCGCGTCGCTAAGGGAATGCCGCAGGGTTGCATCGCGTGTCACGCGAATGCGCAGGGCGGTGACTACCTGTTCGTGAACGACTGATCTTCCGCGAGAGAGTGTGGATATGACGTGAGGGCCGTCACTCGTTGTGGCGGCCCTCACTGTTTGAGCGGGACCGTGCCGATTACGTTCCCTTGAGGTTCAACGCCCGGGTTGGGAGACGGGCGCGAGGGAGGACTACGTGAGGACCAGTACCAGCGTCCTTACACTGAGCGCGGTGATGACCACGCCGACGGATATCAACAGAGCGCGGGCCGGCAGCTTCTTACACAGGATCGCCGCAAACGGTGCGGCGATCGCCCCACCGATCATGAGGCCGACGATCACTTGCCAGTGGACGAGGCCGAGGAGCGCCACGAAAGTCGCCGCCTCCGCGAGCGTAACGAAGAACTCCGCAAGATTGACCGAGCCGATCGTCGAACAGGGGTCGTGTCCGTTGGCAACGAGCGTGGAGGTCACGATGGGTCCCCACCCGCCTCCGCCGATCGCATCGCAGAACCCACCTACGAGGGCGAGCGGTGTGTGGTGGACGCGGCTGGGCCCGGCAGGAGCTGGTCGGCGGGCCTTCCAAAGTATGCGGATCCCCATTGCGAGCAGATAGACCGCGATGATCGGCTTGATGACGCCGCCCGGGATCGCCGTCAGGATGTAGGCTCCGAGGACGCCGCCGATGATGCCTGGAATGACAAGCTTCCGAACAAGATGACGGTCGACGTTGCCGAGGTGCCAGTGGGAAGCCCCAGAGACGGCGGTTGTGAACACCTCTGCCGTGTGGACGCTTGCGCTGGCTGCGGCCGGCGGAACGCCGAGGCTGAGAAGGAATGTGGTCGAGCTCACGCCGTAGGCCATGCCGAGCGCGCCGTCGATGAGCTGGGCGATGAAGCCGACAATGACGAAGAGGTAGATGCTGGTCTCCATGAGAGAGCCTCCTGCTGACGAGAGCGGATGTGCACCACGCGTCACTGTGTATCGAGACGAAGAGCGGTCCATTGCGACACTCTAATTGTAGCCCAATAAGAGTGTTATTGCAAGGTGAATTCCAACTCATTCATTGTGCGGCCGGAGCGTTCGCGTACTCCGCGTGAGCCAGATCGGGGGTCCCACCAGCCCTCCGGGAACGGTCGAAGCGCCCGTGGGGTCGGCGAATAGCCTTGACTCAGGTGAATGCCGATGCTAGCCTGAGACTTGAGATGTGATACCGGATTCGCGAATCCGAGCCACTCTGGCTCACGGAGGCCAGCATGACGGTGAGAGTGGGAGGCAGTGTCCGCCGTGTGTTCGCGGCGGTTGTTCTTCTGTTTGTCTTTGCGTCGGTAGCGGCGGCTGACCTCTGTCCCAGGGTCAAATTCATCGCGCTTGACGACAAGACGATCGAGATAGGCTGGACGCTCGGAGTCGACGAGCGGAACGTGGAGGACTTCGGCGGGTACAGGGTGTGGGTGCGTGAGGTGTGGAACAGCGAGGACTTCGGCCTCGCCAGAGAGTACGTCTGGGGCGAGACGGATACATCGGCGGCCGGCTACTGGAATTTCGAGCCGTTCTACATCGACAGTGTCCGCGTCTTCCGGAACACGAACTATCAGAATGCGTTCCCGTACATGCTTTCCGTGACGGCCTTTGAAGAGGGCATTGCCGCGGTCAACGATTCCTGCCTGGCCGCGAATGCGAGTTCCATCGTCTCGCCACGCGTGGGACAGCAGACGCAGCTGTCGAAGATCCAGCCGATCCCGAACCCGTATAGATCGAGTGCGGACTGGGAGTACGGCGGGGAGCGACGGATCATCTTCGTAGGTCTTCCCGGGAAAGTGACGATCCGGATCTACACCCCGGCCGGCAAGCTCGTGAGGACGATGAGCCACGACGACCCGTCGAACGACCAGACGAGTTGGGATCTGAGGAACTCCGACGGTGAGGAAGTCGCGCCTGGCGTGTACGTGTGGTCGGCTGAGGCTGAGGGGATCGGGACGGCCGCCGGGAAGATGATGGTCATCAAGTAGCTTCGCGACGGCCTCATTCCGGCCGTGACGGGTATATGAGAGTACCGAGGCCGTTCGGTCCAGAGCGGGTTGGGCGAGAGCCCTCCGCTTTCAGGGCCGAGCGGCTTCTTTGCGCGGAAGGGGCTGTGACAGACAGAGCGCAAGCCGAACGGCGAGCGCGGTCCATCTGGGTCACGCGGACGGAAATCGAAAGGCAGGGAGACGTGGGCGCGACCATCATCGAGAAGATCATTGAGCGACACGCAGGGCACGCGGTCTCTCCGGGCGACATCGCGGATGTGACGATCGACGCCAGGATCGCGCGGGACTTCGGCGGCGCGAACGTCGTCAAGAACATCGAGGACAACGGGCTGGGTGTCGCGGACCCCGGGTGCACGTTCTTCACGTTCGACTGCAACCCGGGCGGCTCCGATCAGAAGTACGCAGCGAACCAGCAGACGTGCCGCATATTTGCGCGCGCGCGCGGTATCGACGTCTACGACATCGATCGCGGGATCGGAACGCACCTCGCGATAGACGAGGGACTCGTCGGCCCCGGCGGGACGCTCGTGTCGACCGACTCACACGCGAATATCCTCGGTGCGATAGGCGCATTCGGTCAGGGGATGGGCGATCAGGACATCGCAGCGGCATGGGCAAGCGGCAGCGTCTGGTTCCGCGTTCCGGAATCGATGCGCATCAACCTCGTCGGTGTGCCCGGTCCGCACGCGACGCCGAAGGACATCGTGCTCGCGTGTCTCAAGCACTTCGGGGCAAGCGGGCTTCTGGGTTACGCGGCCGAGTACTACGGCCCGGTAGCCGAGGGTCTGTCGCTCGACGGTCGGATTACCGTCGCTTCGATGGCGACAGAGATGGGCGGCATCATCACGTTCTTTCCGCCGAACGATGAGGTCGTCGAGTACGCGAAGGCGGCAGGCGGCAAGGACTGGGCGCCTGCGTATGCAGACCGCAAAGCCGTGTACGCGCGCGAGGAGACGGTGAGCGTTGATGGCCTCGGTCCGATGATCGCGCGGCCTGGTCACCCGGACGACGTGGTCGAGGTTTCCGAGGTCACGGGGCGTAAGATCGATTCGGTCTTCATCGGTTCCTGTACGAACGGCCGCTACGAGGATATGGTGGCTGCGGCCGAGATCCTGCGCGGGCGGAAGGTCGCTCCGGGAGTGGTTCTCAAGATCGTCCCGAGCACTGACGCGGTCTGGCGGCGCTGTCTCGAAGAGGGGATCGTCGAGGTCTTTAAGGACGCGGGCGCACTCCTCGGGAACGCCGGCTGCGCGGGCTGCGCCGCTGGTCAGATCGGGCAGAACGGGCCGGGCGAAGTCACCATCAGCACCGGCAACAGGAACTACCCTGGCAAACAGGGGAAGGGTGAGGTCTACCTCGCATCGCCTGACACGGCAGCGGCGTCTGCGGTCGCGGGCTGCATCGTCTCGGCCGACGCGATACCGGACTCACCGCACGTGTTCACGGCGGGCGGCTCGGTGTCAATGTCCGCGGTTACGAAGAAGGCTGTCACGACCGGTGGCGGGGACCGGCCGACGAGCGTGACGGGGAGGGTCTGGCTTGTCGACCACGACAATGTCGACACCGACATGATCTATCACAACCGCTATCTGACGATCACGGACATCGCCGAGATGGGGCAGTACACGTTCGACAATCTGCCCGGCTGGGAGGACTTCCCGAAGAAGGTCAAGCCGGGTGATATCGTTGTCACCGGCGGCAACTTCGGGTGTGGAAGCTCCCGCCAGCAGGCCGTCGACTGCTTCGCGAGCCTCGGTGTGTCCCTCATCATCGCGAAGTCGTTCGGAGCCATCTACGAGCGGAATGCCATCAACGCCGGCACGCCGATCATGGTCGCCGACCTCGGCGAGCTGGGGCTGTCGGACGGTGACAATATCGAGGTGGATTTCCCGACGGGTCGCATTGCGGACACTGCGACCGGGAAGAGCGTGGAAGGACGCGCCTTCTCTGACGTGCAGATGCAGATCTACCAGCGCGGCGGACTGCTCCGAGCGTAGGCGCGTAGCCGTTCGCATAGCCAGGCAGGGCGCCTGGTGCCGTGGAAGAGGATCATCGGGGTGCGGAGTCATTCCTCGGAACGAAGGACGCGAGGAGGTATCACGTGGGCACGACCGGACAGGCGGGCCGCAGGGGTGACGCGGTTCGCTCGGACTGCTGGATCTCCGTCGCTCCGAGGGGGAGCGGGGGAGTCAGCCTGTCGCTCGTGAGCAAGGTGGAGTCGATGTACGGCGACGCCATCCGGGCGACGATCGAGCAGGGACTCAAGACGCTCGGCGTGGAGCATGCGGACGTGGCGGTGGAGGATGCCGGAGCGCTCCCGTTCGTGCTGATGGCGAGGCTCGAGGCGGCGGTGAAGCGGGCGCTGCCCGGGACTACGGCCGAGCTGCTGCCGGAGTTCAAGAAGCACTCGCAGTACGCGACGACACGCA
>CAZNHF010000151.1:0-6258 GCA_964572375.1 uncultured bacterium
TCCATGTCCCGAGAGCCGTGTGCAGCTTCAGGTACTTCTCCGGGATCGGATGCGTGCCGATGACGACCTTCACACCGAGCCGCGCCTCCAGGAGCCTCTTGAACGTGTCGATATTGGGACACGGCGGGTAGCCGACGAGCAGACCTGTCGCGAGATGGATTACCTCCGCGCCGTTGGCGACCATCTCGTCGCCCGCGTACTCGACGTTGCCGCCCGGGCACCCGTCGCAGGTCGTGTAGCCGACCAGCTCGACCTCCTCGTCGCCGTAGACGCTGAACGCCCCTTCCCGCTCCTTGAGCGCGCGGAAACACTTGCCTCCGGCGCAGCGGCGGTACCGATTGCAGATGATGATCCCTATCTTCGTCTTCCTGGGCATCTGTCCTCCATCGCCTTCGTCGCAACAGATCCGCTGGAAAGCCGCGCGCAGATCACCTGGCCTCCGGCGCGGACCGCCTGACGGCCAGCTCGAGGGCTTCGCTCAGCCATGCTTCGAACGCTCGCCCGTCCCCTGACCGCAGTAGCTCTTCCGGACATGCGCGGATGAGTTTCCGACCCGCCTGCACTCGGATCGTACTGGGCGAACCGAAACCGCGCTTGTCACCGAGACTGAAGCGAACCGAGATGTCCGCGGGGTCTATCTGAACGACGGCCTCGCTCCACCGGAGCAGGGCCTTGCTCCCCGCGGCGTCGGCCATCTTCCGGACCTGAACGTTCCATCCGTGGTCTCCGGCGCACTTCTTCGCAGGCCCCAGGGCGACGCGCAGGAACCCGCCGGCGTGCTTCCGCTCGATGGCCTTGAGACGCCGCAGCTTCTCCTTCTGGGCCTGCGCGATCGCTGCCCGGCGGTCCTTCTTGCGCCGGGCGGAGGTCAGATCGCCCTTGGGATTGCCGTCAAGTCCTCGACTCATTCCACTCCCTCAGTCCTGTCACGCCGGAAGCGGTCGGAGACCGCCTGCTCCCGAAGATCCACGTTGATCCCACTCCTGTACTCCAGTGCTTCGATTATCGCATGTTCACGCACCCGGTTCCATTGAGTTGGCGGCTCAGCTATCCTCCTGCTGTCGCTCGGGAGCGGCAATGAGATCGCGAAGAAGCGGCTGCATCAGCTCGTGTATCAGCGCGAGTACTGCCGCGCCGACGACGACGCCAAGGACGATGCGCCAGCTGAAGCCGGCGATCACCACGCCGAGCGCCGTACCCGCGGCGGGCGGATGCTCGGTGTCCGTCGCAGCCATCGCGAGCATCGCCGCGCCCACTGCCAGAGCGAACATCGCGTCTTGAGCCAGAAGCGTGTCCTTCGGCATCAGAGCGAAAACGGATCCGAATACGAGACCGACGATGTGGCCGCCGAGGACGTTACGCGTTGACGCCGTCACGCTGCTCGGTATGACGAACACGGTGAATGCCGTGGCTGCCAGCGACGCGGCCACGACGAGGTTCTGCTGGCGGAGCGCCACGAGCACGATGAACACGCTTGCGGAAGCCAACAGGCTCTGGAGCACATAGTGCGGCCAGTGAGGAACGAATCTCTTGTCAATCGCGCGATCGAATGCCCGCATGAGGCCCCCCGTCAGCGAGAGTGGCGGTGTTGCCCGTCGAACCAACTGCACGCCGCAGAGCTACCCCTCGTCGGACCGCTGACTCTCGGAATCCCGCGCGTACTCGCCGCGCCGGAACCGGAGCACGCCGCGCTCCAGGAGCTGCACGCCTGACAACACACCGAGAACCAGAGCGGTCAGCGCGAGGGCTGCCACGTGCATGCCGAAACCCACAAGCGAACCGATCGCGGCCAGCATCCATATCACTGCCGCCGATGTCACCCCCCTGACGAGACCCTCCCGCGCAAGCATCACACCGGCGCCGATGAAGCCGACCCCCGTGACGACCTGGGCCAGGACTCGCGTCGGGTCCCCGGACGGACCCGCCACGAGCGCACCCAGGCGCACGAACGTCATAGTACCCAGACATATCAACATGCTCGTCCGGATGCCGGCCGGCTTGCCTCGCAGCTGGCGCTCGATCCCGATCACACCGCCGCAGACTGCAGCCACGACGGCGCCAACCCAGAACTCCGCTCCGTATGGATCCAAGCGTGCTTCCCTCCGTCGGTAGCCGACTGCTCAGTCCGTGGTGCCCAGTTCAAGAAACTCCTCGTACTGCTGGCTGAGTCTCATCTCCAGTCGAGTCAGATGCGCCACGACGACCGTGAGACCGTCGCGGATTCTCCCACTTGAGATCGCGGACTCATCAGCGTGAAACGTCTCGACGAGCATAACCTCGTTGATCATTGCGACGATGCCCTGGTACTGCCGCTGGTTTTCATGGATCCGAGAGGCGATCGAGACCACGTCGGTGTCCATGTAGGGAACCGCATCCATCGCCTGGGCGGCGTCCCACGCGTTGTCCTGAATGAACGCGGGGCTCGGGTCGATGCCGCTTGGCGGGTCGTCTCCCTGCAGAGTCTCCAGGAGAGCCATGTGCGTGGGAAGAACCGCATCGATGGCCGCACGGTTCTCGAGGATCTCCCGTGTGATGTTGCTCAGCGCCTTCTGTGACATCTGTTCGTTCAGTCTGCTCTGACGCCAGCTGTCGGCGGTGAGCGCCAGCATGACGCTCAGGATGATCAGAAACGCCTCGGCGAGCAGCTTGCCCCACGACCTGCGGTTCGATGTGCAGTGTTCTTCGGCCATCATTCACGTCCTTCTCGTTGGATCACAAATCGGCTTCGGCCTCTTCGGCCTCACTGTCGCGAAGGGCGAGGCCGCATGTCTTGCACGTCTTGGCGTACCACCAGAAGCGCGTGCCACACTCAGGACAGTCCCAACGATCCCGCTGGCTCTCGAGCCACGCGGGGATGCCCTGCTCACGCATCGCCACCGAGTTTCGCACGACCGCGGAGTGATGTGCGGCGTCGTCGTCGCGGAACTCGATCAGCACCGCGCACGGAAACTCGCTGCACTCGGAGCAGTACTCGACGCCCTTCGACGCAGCACAGGATTTGAAGTCGCAGTCACGGCAGAACGCCGCGAGGACATCGCTCTTACATCCGCGGCAAACGAGTCCCTCCGGATCCTTCCCCCACTCCTTCGCCAGAGCATCGACAGAACCGTCTTCGTTGCACTGTACGACTCGGCACGCGCCGCAATACAACCCGCAGACGGCATCGTATCTGTATTCCACGCTATCCTCCCGACACGCTGCCGCGCATGCACAGACTTGCGTCCGCTACCACTCGCAGACGATTGCCAGACGACGGCTCTCTCCACACATGGATGGTTCGACGGTGACCCGGTCGCTCGAACTCACGAACACCCAGCTTCCACGCGTAGCGCCCGCGCACGAACTCCGCGGAGCAGAAGGCGCTCCAGGACACCCGGCCAGCACAACGAGGACACCGGCGCAACTGAAGGCCTTTCTGCTCATACGCTGCGTTCTCTCCAAGCGTGGGTGGCAGTGTGCTCCGCCGGAGCCTGCCGGAACATCCCCGAGAGGGCCCCGCCACAGGAGCAGGATAGCAGAGATAGCAGGAAGAGGAAAGATAGCCGACGAGACCCAGCCAGACGAGCCATGCAGCGGAGAAACCGCGGGCGACGGCGAGAAGACAGAGCAACGGGAGCAGTCCTATTCGCTCGTGAGGGCGTCTCGGCCCACACCGTATGTGACAGACGCTTCGCAGTCCTCACCGGTGACCTTCAGTGTCGCCGTGCCTCGATCATCTGTTCCATAGACCAGCGGGATGTCTATGATCCCATCGCTCGGGACCTCAACCACCTGATCGATGTGCTCATCCTTGTACGTGCTCTCCACCCGCACCGACTCGCCGATCTCGAACCCGGACACCGATGCCATGAACAGGTGCCCCTTGGAGGAGTGAAGCTCAATCTCGATGCGGCAACCATCGCTGTCGGACTCAATGGGAAACGGGAACACCTTGGCGTGCGCTCGCTTCTCCCGCGAAACCAGTGCCACATCGAGGGACTGTCCCCTCACGTACCCGGTGACCAGGAAGAGCTCGGCACCACCCGCGATCACGGCGCCGGCGGAGTCTATGACGGCCGGAAACGACCTGTACGCCGGCCCCTGTCTCATCCACATGACCGCGTCATCGTCCGAAGGGAATCCGAACGCGGCGAAACGGTATTCGATCACTGCGGCGCCTTCGTACTGCTCGCGAGACGCCTCTTCGATCCGCAGAGCCGTCCCGGGAGTGGCGTAGCCAGGATCCCAATCGAACGGCTTGGTCGTCGTCCAATCGGTCGCCTCACGCGCGCTCGAGACTGCGGACAGCATCACAACGAGCAGCAGACAGCCTGCAGCCACCCACGGAGTGCTGATCTTCATGACGATCTCCTTTGCTGGGAAGCCCCTCAGAGGCCCGGTGGCGCCACTCCAGCAGCGCGTGCCCGGCCGTCGGACGACGCGGACGCCTGTTTCAAACGCTTGACGGACAGCTGCTGCCGATGCCGGGCGTCGCCGTCGTCGGGACGGACCACCGACACGGTCATCCGCTCATTCCCCCGTGCCAGAGCGAGACTCAGCGTGTCGCTGCCGGCGACGCGCAGCCTCTCATCAACGCACATAAGATCGTCGCCCCCCACCCAGCGTCCATTGATCTCCAGAACAACGTCGCCGGGAACTACACCCGCCGCAGCGGCAGGGCCATCCGGATCCACGGCGCCAACGATGAACTCGCCCCGGCTCCGGTACACTGACACTCCCACCGTGTTGCCGTGACAGCCCATTCCTGCGGATTCGCGGCGTCCGATGTAGGCCGCACGCTCCGGAAAATCGAGGACGCTGTGATAGGCCATGAGCACGGGCATTCCAAGAACCGAAGCCTCACTCCGTGCAAGACCGACTCCGCAGTGCGAGAACGCGCCGAACCGCAGCGTGTCGAGCAGCACGATCTCCGTTGTCACGGAGTGGTACGGCGTTGAGGTTTCCGAGGTCCCCATCTTGCGGAGCGATCCCGCGTCCAGCAGCTCCTCACAAAGCTCGTAGTGCATCGCACCCGAGTAGGAGCAGCCGGTGTCCACGGTGGGTACCCACTCGGTCGTGTCACCAACGGTCACGTGAAGCTCGGGCGTGCCGTGCGGCTCGAGATCGAGTCGGAGCTTCTGCGCTCCGATGACGGTGTCCGGCACAGGAGACGACAGGAACCGCGCCACGCGCTCATCAGGGTCGAGTTCCAACGCGAGGTCCTCCATGAACGACATGCCGAGTACTCCGCGGATGTCTCGCTCGTACGAGACCTGAAGCCGCAGGAGATCATCGCAGACAACGAGCTCATCTCTGTCCAGCGCGCGACTGCCGACGCTGGCCTGCGGGGCCCGGTACATGTCTACCATCTCCACGCCGCTGTGCGTCGCAGCGTAGTCCTGACCCACGGGGTATCCAAGACACTCCCGGAGGGAGAGATCGAATACGCAGACGCTGGCGCCGGTGTCGACGATGAAGAGGTACGTGTCCCCGCAGCAACTGACCGGGACGAAGAGGCCGTCAGAGCACGGATCGAGTTCGAACTCGCACACGACGGCCACATCCGTCGACGCGCATCCGACGCAGAGCAGCAAACCCGCGATCATGAGCAGGCAGACGCATCGTCGCGCCCTCACCTGGTGCGCCCGAAACGGACCGCGAACCTGGCGAAGTCTATCGGGTTGACGACGCCGTTCAGATACTTGAAGGCAGGAGCAGATTTCCTCATGGAACACCCTCCTTCTGGTGTGGGCCTTGAGCACGCCCTGATCGGAGTGGAATCCCGGCACGATGTCGGCGACGACCGGATGCGGGCGAGCCCCGCACGGTCTCCGCATCGCTTATGCGCTGGAGCCATCGACAGACACCTGCCTCGGCAGCCTGACCATTCCTCGGCCGCGAGTATAGATAGTAATCCGCCCAAATACAACTTCGTCATCTATAGTCAACTCCGCACCCCCGAGAGCACCCGCGCTGCGCCATCATAGTCCTCCCCCAGGCGGCACTCGCTCGAGGATCCCTGTGGTGATGACGCACGCGTCGGGCGAGTTGTGGTGCTCAAGTAGCCGCGGTTTCAGACGAACACAGAAACGCCCCGCTCTTCGGTCGAGGAGCGGGGCGTCTTCGTCAAACACATGATGTCCGTTCAGACAGCTGGCGCTTCGTCAGACGGACGAACGGCGCGTCGCTTTCGGCGGATTTCTCAGTTCCGGTACATCGCCTTGATGCCGCTCCACGAAGAGCTCTCCACGGGGCTGACGGTGCCGGCGAGTACGCCGA
>CAZNHF010000152.1:0-6258 GCA_964572375.1 uncultured bacterium
TCTCCGTTGTAGTTTTATTCCTGGTTGCCACCCCACCATCGGATGGCAGCGTTTTTCGGAATTTATAATGACCAAAACCCCAAAGGGTTCACGCGTGTTTACGCGCTCCCTTGGGGCCGCGTCAAACTTACTGGTTTAGCACGCTATTCATATTTCAAAGAGCTGGTTGTGCTCGCCGTGTTCTTGAGCACGAGCATGTTATTATAATGGGGCGAGGGAGTGGTGTCAAGTGCTTTTTCGCTCCCCGCACCATTTTCTTTCGTTGCCACCGAAGAGACAGACGAAGAAGCTCCCGAGGAGCCCCTGGGCCGTCCTCTACACCTTCCCGTCGTGGTAGGTCACGTTCTCTGGAAGGATCCGAACGAACCGCCTCTTCCCCGCTTGGAGAAGCCTTGGCCTGTCCAGCGCGACCACGTACTCTACATCATCGACCGGTACCCCGTCAAGCCTAAATCCACCTTGCGTGATCAGGCGCCTCGCTTCTCCGCTCGAGCCGGCCAGACCGGCCGCCGTGATCAACGCCACGACCCACACACCACCCGAGCCGTCCTCTGCCGCGGGCACTTCCAAGGTCGGTTCCGGGATCTCGTCCGGCAGACCCTTCTGACCGAAGATGCGGTCGAACTCCTCCTCCGCCGCCAGCGCGTCGCTCTCATTGTAATAGAGCGTCACGAGCGCTCGTGCGAGTTCGCGCTTGATGTCGCGCGGGTTGACGCCGGGCTCCGCAAGACGCGCCTTGATCGCGGCGAGCTCATCGCCCCGGAGTGCGACGGCGAGTTCGAAGTAGCGCGCAATCATGGTGTCGGGGATCGACATCGTCTTGCCGTAGATCTCCTTCGGTGGCTCGGCGATACCGATGTAGTTACCTATGCTTTTGCTCATGCGTTTGACGCCGTCCGTCCCCTCGAGCACGGGGAGAAGCATCACGACCTGCGGATCCATGCCGTACGCCTTCTGGAGTTCGCGTCCGACGAGGCAGTTGAACCTCTGCTCGGTGGCGCCGAGTTCGATGTCCGACGCGATCGCGACGGAATCGTACCCCTGCATCAACGGGTAGAAGAGCTCGTGGATGCTGATCGGCTGCTGGTTCTGGAACCTGTTCGTGAAGTCGTCGCGCTCGAGGATCCGCGCGATCGTGTAGCGCCCGGCCAGATCCATCACATCGGCGAACGACATCTTCGAGAACCAGTCGCCGTTCATCCGGACCTCGGTGCGGTCCGGGGAGCAGATCTTGTAGAGCTGCTCCGTGTAGGTCTTCGCGTTCTCGCACACCTGCTCGTGCGTCAGCCGCGGACGGGTCTCGGCGCGGTCGGTCGGATCGCCGATCATCCCGGTGTAGTCGCCGATGATGATGACGACCGTGTGACCGAGATCCTGGAACTGGCGGAGCTTCCGAAGACCGATGGCGTGGCCCAGGTGCAGATCCGGCGCGCTCGGGTCGAAGCCCTGCTTCACCCGCAGCGGTCGGTCCTCCCGGACCGAGCGATCGAGCTTCTGCTCGAGTTCGTCTTCCTTGATCGTCTCGACGACGCCGTCCAAGAGGATCTTGAGCTGTTCCTTCGCCGTCTGCACCGGTTTGCCCCCTCCGTGCTATCGTCCATCGTCTGCAGGCTGTGCGGCCCGTCCCACGCCTTCCCCCCCGACACAAAAGACCGCCCCGCGATTGGCCGGGCGGTCGGGAGGCCTTGGGAGGTTTCTCAACCGCCTTGCGCGAAGCAACGCCGCGGCTCGACCGTCTGAAGAGCGTACTCAGCTGACCCGACAATGCATATTACATACCAAGCCGAAGGCCGCCCTGCAAGGCCTTTCGGCTTGCCATGTTGACTTGCCGGCCCGGTTGGGATAGCTTGACTGAAGCCGTGCCGCCCCGGTTCCCGAAGGAGGGAGTGTCCGTGAGAAGGTGGTCGATCGTCTTCGCCATCGTCCTGGTGGTCTTTCTCACCGGCATGGTGGGCACCATCCTGTGGCTCCAGCGCGATCTCCCCTCCCCCTCGCTTCTCGAAACGATGGAGCCGGCCCTCGGCACCACCGTCTATGCTCACGACGGGCGCGTCGTGCATGAGTTCTTCCGCGAAAACCGCGTCCTCGTCCGGCTGGATGACCTCGACTCGTCGTACGTGGTCGACGCGATCCTCGCAGCGGAGGATCAGCGCTTCCGCGAACACTGGGGCGTCGATGTCTTCGGCATCATCCGCGCGACCATCACCAACGTGCGCGCCGGGCGCGTCGTGCAGGGCGCCAGCACCATCACGCAGCAGCTCGCGCGGAACCTCTTTCTGACGCAGGAGGTCAGCCTCACGCGCAAGGTCCGCGAGGCGCTTCTGGCGCTCCGGATCGAGCGGACCTTCACGAAGGACCGCATCCTCGAACTCTACCTGAACCAGATCTACTTCGGCGACGGCATGTACGGGGTCCAGGCTGCCGCCGAATACCTCTTCGACAAGGACGCGTCAGAGCTCAGCCTCGAGGAGGCGGCGCTCATCGCAGGCGTCATACAGAGCCCGCAGGGCTACGCTCCGCGGCGGCACGAGGAGCGGGCGCTCAGGCGACGCAGCACCGTGCTCTCGATGATGGCGATGTCCGGCGCGGTCACGCGTGAGGAGGCCGCCCGGGCGGACACGACCGGCCTCGGGATCGTCGAGCACGAGGAAGTCGTCGAGCTAGGCGCATACTTCATCGAACACGTGCGACGTGAGATCATCGACCGGTACGGGGCCGAGGCGCTCTACTCCGGAGGCCTCCGTATCTACACGACGATCGACCTGGACCTGCAGCAGGTCGCCGAGCAACAGGTCGAGGAGCGCCTGACGGCGCTCGAGGTCGAGGCCGGGTTCCCTGTGAAGCGTGGCGAAATCTTCGACGCCGACTCGCTCGCGTTCATCCCATACGTCCAGGGAGCGCTCCTCGCGCTCGACGTCCGTACCGGTGGCATCCTCGCCATGGTGGGCGGCAGGGACTTCAAGGACAGCCCGTTCAATCGCGTGACGCAGGCCCCACGACAGCCCGGGTCCGGTTTCAAGCCGTTCCTCTACACGGCGGCGATCGACAACGGGTTCTCGCCTGCCGACACGATCCTCGACGCACCGCTGCTCGTGCCTGCCGCGGGGACGCCGATCACGTTCCGCGACATCGATCCTGACTACGAGGAGCCGACGGACTGGTGGCCAGTGAACTACGCCCGCGACTTCCAGGGTGTCGTGCGTCTGAGGTATGCGCTGAAGAAGTCGATCAACCTTGCAGCGGTCAGGCTGGGGATGCAGGTCGGCCCGCAGACCGTCGCGGACTATGCCAGTCGCATGGGCATCTCAACACCGCTCTACCCGGTCTACTCGCTGCCGCTCGGAAGCGCCGAGGTCACGCTCTGGGACATGGTCAAGGCGTACAGCGTGCTCGCGAACCAGGGAGTCAGGCTCGAGCCGTACGGCATAGAGCGGGTCGAAGACCGGAGCGGCAGGATCCTCGAAGAGCACTCGCGCCTGAGTCAGGCCGTGCTCGCGCCGGAGACCGCCTACGTCGTCACGAACATGATGGAGAGCGTGATGACGGACGGAACGGGCTGGGGCGCCAGGGCGCGCGGATTCCAGCATCCGGCCGCCGGAAAGACCGGAACGACGAACGACTACGCGGACGCCTGGTTCATCGGGTTCACACCGAAGATCGTGTGTGGTGTCTGGACGGGATACGACGAGCGCAAGACGCTCGGCCCCAGGATGTCAGGAGCCCGCGTCGCGCTTCCGATCTGGACCGAGTTCATGAAGGCCGCGCACGTCGGCGTCGCGCGCGAGCCCTTCCCGAGACCGCCCGGCGTGACGACCCGCCTCATATGCTCCCGGACGGGGCTCCTCGCAACCGAGGACTGCCCGGACGTCCTGAACGAGGTCTTCGTTCAGGGCAGCGAACCCGTGCGTCACTGCGGCATGCACTCCATACCAGAACGTCCCCCCGCGCTTCGCGGAGGGACGCTTCATTTCTAGCCGCCGAATCTGATGTCGCAACGGAGCGGTCCGCGCGTCCGCCGAAGAGTTCGCGCGTGCGTCAACCCTGCTCGATGATCTCCAGAATACGATCCCGCTGTCGCCCGACGGCGACCCCATCCAGTACGAAAGCGTCACGAACGCGCTCCACGGCCCTCGACGCCGCGCCCTCGGATGAGGCGTGGACGAATGCCAGGGGCTCACCCACACGCACCGATGTGCCGACCGGCGCCTCGATCGTCATCCCGACCGCGGGGTCCACGGTGTCGTCCGTCCGGACGCGACCGGCGCCAAGTCCGACCGCCGCGAGACCGACCTCGAGCGAATCGATGTCCGTCACCTCCCCCGCCGCGAGAGCCGCGACCGGGACGATGATGGCCGCACGCGGCAACAGCGAACTGTCATCGACCACCCGCGCGTCACCACCCTGCGCTTCAAGGAACCGCGTGAATACTGCAAGCGCCGCTCCGCTGTCGAGCGCGCCCGCGGCCAGGCGGCGCGCCTCCCCGATGCCGCTCGCGCACCCGCCGAGCGCGATCATCTGCGCGGCGAGTTCGATGCTCGTCTCCCTGACGTCCGCCGGACCACCGCCCTTCAATACGTCGATTGATTCGATAACCTCGAGCGCGTTGCCCACCGTCAGGCCGAGCGGTGTGTTCATGTCGGTGAGTACCGCGGTCGCGGACAGACCGAGACCTGCGGCCGTGGCAAGCAGGGATGACGCAAGCTCGCGACCCTTCTCCAGAGTGGGCATGAAGGCTCCGCGCCCGACCTTGACGTCGAGCGTGAGCGCGTCAAGCCCTGCCGCCAGCTTCTTTGAAAGAATGCTCCCGACGATGAGCGGAACGCATTCCACCGTCGCCGTGACGTCCCTGAGCGCGTACATGCGGCGATCAGCGGGGACGACGTCGGGCGACTGCCCGATGATGGCCATCCCGACCTCCCCGACGAGGCGCACGAACTCGTCCGGCTTGAAGGCGGTGCTCATCCCTGGGATCGACTCGAGCTTGTCGAGCGTTCCTCCGGTGTGCCCGAGCCCCCGACCGGAGATCATGGGGACAAAGACCCCGGCGGCTGCCGCCACGGGCGCCACGATGAGTGAGAGCTTGTCCCCAACCCCGCCTGTCGAGTGCTTGTCCACCTTCGGACCATCGATCGAATTCAGATCGAGGACGACCCCCGACGCGAGCATGGACCTCGTCAGGTGCTCCGTTTCCGCTGCCGTCATGCCGCGGAAGTACACGGCCATGAGGAAGGCCGTCATCTGATAGTCGGCGACGTCACCGTTGAGCAGACCGCCGACCATGTGCTCGATCTCGCGCGCCGAGAGTTCGTGCCCGTCGCGCTTCTTATGGATGACCTCGTACGCTGTCAAGGGGACTCCGGAACTCCTGAAGGGATGTGTGGCCGTCCGGGCGACATCGCGGCCCCGGAGGAACAGAACAACCTCGGACCCCGGCCTGTCAGCAGCCGACGATCTTCACGCTCGCGCTCGCCCCGATCCTCGTGGCTCCGGCCTTGACCATCTCGGTCGCGGTCTCGGTATCGCGGATGCCACCGGATGCCTTGATTCCCATCTCGGCACCGACGGCCGCCCGCATGAGCGAGATGTCCGCCGTCGTCGCGCCGCCGGTGCTGAAACCGGTCGACGTCTTGACGAAGTCCGCGCCGACGGCCTTTGCTATCTGGCAGACCCGCACCTTCTCCTCGTCTGAGAGGAGTGCGGTCTCGATGATGACCTTTGAGACGGCGATGCTCCTGCAGGCCGCCACGACCGCGCTGATATCGCGCTCCACCAAGTTCCAGTCCTTCGACTTGATGGCCCCGATGTTCGCGACCATGTCGATCTCCTGGGCTCCGGACGCGATTGCCCGCTCCGCTTCGAACGCCTTGACCTCGGGCAGCGTCGCTCCGAGGGGGAATCCGACGACGGTGCAGACCTTCACGTTCGTGAGCCGCAGGAGCTGCGCGCAGAAGGACACATGGGTCGGGTTGACGCAGACAGATGCGAACTGACAGCGCTTCGCCTCCTCGCAGAGCTGAGCCACCTCATCGGTGGTCGCATCGGGCTTGAGGATCGTGTGATCGATCATCCCGGCGAGCTCGCGCCTCACGTCATCGACGCCGCAGTGCGCGCTGATGCGGCTGGCGCCCGACGCGATGATGGAGTCGAGGTCGTCAGAGCAGACCGGTCCGCCCGGCATGGAACCCCCGAGGCGAGCCATCACTTCGTCGGTCACCTTCGCAATGAGCTCTTCCCTGTTCATCGTCTCTCCATGTCGAT
>CAZNHF010000153.1:0-6210 GCA_964572375.1 uncultured bacterium
GACCACCCTCATCGCCATCCGCGCCCGTCTCGGGCATCCAGAGGGGCAGCGTCACGGTGAACGAGCTTCCACGACCGAGCGTGGACTCCACGACGATGTCACCGCCCAGCTCCCGGAGTACCCGTCGCGTGTAGGGCAGTCCGAATCCGCCGTCAGACACATCCGCTTCCTCCACGAACAACGTATCGATCCGCTTTGCACCGATGCCCGTTCCGGTGTCCGCGAACTCGATACGCACGTCCCGCGCGTGCCCTGTCACACGGATCGTGAGAGTCCTCGTGTGGGCCGAGCTCATCGCGCGCACGGCGTTCGTCGACAGGTTCTCGAAGATCGTGAAGAGAACGCCCCGAGAACCTCTGACCGCGTCGCCTCCGTCCGGCAGAGCCCCACGGCGCACGACAGCGACGCCGTGCTGATCGAGAAGCTCATGCCTCAGGGTCAGCGTATCGTCGAGAACGGACATCAGCGAACACCCCGGATTCGTCTGGACCGCGTGCTTCACCGTCTCCGCCGCCGCGACGAGCTGCAGGCGGCCGGTCCGGAGTTCCTGGAGATTCGATTCAAGCTCGCCGGCCTCAGGGACACCCTCGCTGAGCAACCAGTCCAGGGCCGTCGAGATCCTGACGGCTTCGCGCTCCATGGAACCGAGCGGGTCCGTCACGAACCCCGCGTCCCGACCGAGCTGAGCGAGTTCCCGGGTCTCGGGCAACACGAGGCGGCGGAAGGCTGCGGCTCGCTCGGCGAGGACGTTCTTCAGTGTCTCGTATCGCTCCGGGTCATCGATGCACTCGCGCATCCCCTCCGCGAGGTTCGCCAGCTGCGTGATGTTCTTGCGCGCGGCGTCCGTGACTCGCGAGCCGTCACCGACACCGATGTCGGCCCCACCACCATGGATGAACCCCATGATGCGCCGGCTCAACTCCTCGACCGCTGCGCCCGAGTGAAGCTCGGCATATGCCGACCTCTGTCTTGCGAACCCCACGGCAAGCGCGACCAGTGGAATGATGCCGCCGATCGGCAGGAACGGAGTCCGGGGCGTTGTTCCCACGATGGCCCAGACAACGGCAGCCACGGACAGAAGACCGAGCGACCAGGCTACCACCGGCAGCCGTCGGAGCCCTCGGCCGATGTGGCCGAAGGAGACCGCGAGACCGCAGAACGCGAGCGCCATGGCCGCCCCCAGCGCAAGCGCCGAGCGCCCGGGCAATGTGCGGGCTTCGCCGAGACGCGCCGTCAGCTCCGCCACATCGCTCTTCAGACCGAGCGACGCCGCAGCAGCCCTCGCAATGAGCAACTCCCTGGTCGCGCCCTCGGCATCGCCCTCGGTCATGTGAGCCTCCGCCTCGGCTCTTCCCTGTCGCAGAATCTCCCTGAGTCGCCGGGCGCCCCCAAGAAAGAGTGTCGCGTTCCCCTGCCGTCTCACGTAGTACTCGACGCCCTTCGAGTTGGGCTCGACCACGGCTCCCTCGAGGATATCCGGTCTGCCGAGGCGGACGCGGAGTGAGTCGATCTGACTCCTCACTCTGCGTTCCCTGGCCACGCCCACGACGGCGACGTCCTGACCGCCCGCGCCGTCGAAGTCGCGCGCGATACAGGCGACGAGCGCAACGGGAGACGAATGGTCCCACAGAGGATTCAGACCGCGGTCGTAGACGGAGAGATTGCTCTTCTCCCCGTGCGCCACGACTAGGCCGTCGACGACCAGGACCTGCTCCACCGGCGCAGGATGCTCGCCCTCGGCGACGATCGTTCCGGACGCATCGACGACGGCCAGCCATCCCAGGGGATAGCCCCACGCCGTATCCATCTCTCCGCCGATGACGAAGGTCGTGTCATCGAACGCCGCTGCCATCCTGGCAACGTGGTCGGTGACGAGTGACGCCGTCGCTTCCCACCCGCCCTCGCCCCGGCGCAGAAACGTCACGGCGCTCCCATCCGGCGCACTTCCGAGACACACGACAACGCTTCCATCGGCGGAGGCGACGCATGGCCCGGAGACGGGCTCTGTCAGCGTGGAGCTTCCGGAGCTCAGACCCTCGGCTCCGGGCATGATCTCCACGACTCGCCGTCCATCGACGACGAGCAGCCGGTCATCCATCGGAAGCACGGACCATTCGCCGCGCTCGGACGCGGTCACGGAAGAACCGCGTTCTTCGCCCCAGGCGCCCTGTTGACTCTCAGGCAGCCCTATCTCGATCGGATCCAACCGCCATGCTCCGCCGACGTACTCGGGACGGAGCGACCAGACACTCGCGAAATCCCATGCGAATACGTTATGTGATCCTCCGAGGACGCCCAATCTCCACACTCCAACCGGGTCGGGCAGTCGCACATCGGCGACCGTTCTCATCCCCTCGTAGCTCACGAGGCTTACGACGCTGCCCTGAAGACCGAAGACGAGATTGGTTCCCGCGCCGCGCGAGCGCTGCGGCGACATCATCGTGCAGATGTCCGTCACGGGACCGCGTCCCGCAAGCAGCACGGGCGTCGTGAGGACAATCCGGTCGCTCGGCCGGTAGAGAAGGAACGCGATGTGGCCGCTCTCCTGCCCGATGACGAGCTCGCCGGTGACGGCGCCGGCCTCGCCATTGGATGGATGGTCGACGGTCGCCGCGCAGGTCGGAAGAGAGACCTGTGTCGGGAGAGACAGCTCCTCGAGAAGCGCGGGCAGTTCGTCGGTCGCGCACGCTGCCGGAACGGTGACCGAGAGGAGCAACGCGGTCAGGACGAGCCGTGTAAGCACAAGAAGTCGCGCCATCACTCCGTCACCTCCTTCGGGACCACCTCGAAGACATATGCGCCGAGGTGTCCGCGGGACAGCACGAATTCGTTGTGACCGTCGTCGTTGAGGTCGCCGATGAACGCGCTGCCGCCGCCCGGTCCGCGGTTGAGTCCGATGACGTCCTCCTCCTCCCGCTCAACAAGGCACGTTCGCGCCTCCTCGACAAGATCATCGCCGAGCGAGATGATGTAGCGGTGTGGATCGGTCCTCAATCGACCTCTGGACATTCGCGGGTTCCACTCATCCATCGTCCAGCCCAGAGATGTCGCCAGGATTTCCATCTCGCCATCGCCATCGATGTCGTTGGCAGCCACAGGGCAGACGTTCCTTCCTTCGTAGCTCTCATGGGCGGTGTCGGCGAACGACGCGACCACGGCCAGTGTACCGTCGAGCGCGTACATCCTGCCCTGCGTCCCGCCGACCACGATCTCCTCTCGCCCATCGTCGGTGAGATCAACGAGAACCAGACCGCGCGGGCTGCCGAGGGCGGAGGTTTCCGCGAGAAGCTCTCCGGATGAGGAGAGGATCGAGATCGACCCGGTGGCACTCGACTGCTCCGACCCGCACGTAACGACGACCTCATACCCCGGAACATCAGTGAGGTCGCTGACGGCCACCTGCAAACGAAGGTACGACCCCGTGAACCTGCGCCTCCAGAGTTCGTTCCCCCGGTGATCGAGACAAAGGACGTAGGCGCACCCCGCGTCGGTGAACCCGGATCCATTGACCCAGTTCTCCGGGCTGTTCGTCGGACAGATGATCTCGTCCAGACCGTCGGCGTCGAGATCCCATACCATCTCGTGATCGACCAGCACTCCGAGCCGTCGCTGCCAGAGCATCGCACCCGATTCGATGTCGACCGCGACGATGCCCCGAAAGCTGCCGAAGACGGCGTCTGTCGCGGCAGGTGACATGATCTTCCCCGGCGCGACCCTCGGGTGCATGAGTTCGCGATAGAGCACCTCGCTCACCTGGTAGCCGCTATTGAAGTTCACGATCGCCACGGGTCGGCCATTCAGGTTCGCCATCCAAGCCCGTCTCGGCTTCTTCCGCGGCGAGAGCTGTGTCTCTCCCTTGACATCACCGCTTTCGGAGAGAGTCAGAAGGCGGTTGGACACAACAAGAGACTCGGAACGCGAGGCGGCCCGAAGCGCCGTCAGCAGACACTCATCATCATACAGGAGTGTCTCCTTCGAGTAGTTGCGAACGAAGAGCTCCTCGATCGACAGACGGTTCGCGGCGCCCGCGGGCACATACCGAAGAGCCGGGCTCCATGTGAGAAGGCGCTGCTCTCCGCTTGCCGGATCCACGAACGATCGAAGCAGGAAGAATCCGTCGAGGATGGCGCTGTCCGCCGGTCCGGGGAAGCGCACGATCGACGTCCGCGCCCTGTGCCGGTCACCATCCGTGACCCACCACGTCCCCACGAGTCTGGCTGAGTGTCGCGCATCCTCGTCAAGCAACGCATGCAGTGGGCCAACAGCCCCCTCAATACCCGGGAACACGACCCCGGCAAGCCGGAGTGAATACGGCCCGATGGCGGATGCCGACGCCCTCGAGTGGCAACCGGTTGCTCGCGGGTCGGAAGCGTATTGCGGGAGCTCCCGCTCGTGATGCTCGAGGCATCCGGCAAGAGCCATCAGGAGCAAAACGAAGAAGAGGGCGGCGCCGACCATCTTGACCCGGAGAGGTCTGCACGGCCTGCCATGCTGGGAGCTGATGCGCGCCATCACTGCCCCACCCCCTTCGGGACCACCTCGAAGACGTATGCGCCATGCCTGTAATGCTCGAGCACGAGTTCGTTCCGCCCGTTCCCGTCGAGATCGCCTATGAACGCGTTGTTCGCGCCCGGGCCGCGACCGACATCCATGGTCCTGCCCGAGTGATCAATGACACATGCGCGCGCCTCCTCGCGGAGATCCTCCCCCAACGATATGACGTAGCGATACGGGCCGATCACCACCTGCCCGTTGGCCATCGTCGCGTTCCACTCCACCATCGTCCACCCAACGGACGTGGCCAAAATCTCGAGATCTCCGTCACCGTCGATGTCATTGGCCGCAGCGAGGCAGACGCTGCCGTACTCGTAGTACTGATGAGCGGTGTCAACGAACGCAGCGACCACACCCAGCGCGCTGTCGAGCGCGTACACATCGCCTCGCGTCCCACCGATGACGATCTCCTCACGCCCGTCCTTCGTCAGATCGGCGAGCACCAGACCGCGCGGACTTCCGTAGGATGAGGACTCCGCGAGGAGCTCGCCCGAGGAGGAAAGGATCGAGACGGCTCCGAAGCTTCTCGACTTGTCCGACCCGTGCGTCACGACGATCTCATCGCCGGGAGCATCCGTAAGATCTCCCACGGCCGCCTGCAGCCGCAGGTACGGCCCTGTGAATCTGTACCGCCACAGTTCGTTCCCTTCATGGTCCATGCAGAGCACGTGCGCGCACCCCAAGTCGGTGATCCCGGACCCGTTGACGCCGTTCTCCGTACTGTTCGTCAAACAGATGATCTCGTCCAGGCCGTCGCCATCCAGGTCCCGGACGATCTCCGTGTGTGGAGGTGCCCCCATCCTTCTCTGCCAGAGCGTCTCGCCCGTCTCGAGATCGATGGCGATGATGCCCCGGAAGCTGCCGAATACGGCGTCCGTGGCCGCTGGTGACATGATCTTCCCCGGCGCAACCCTCGGATGCATGAGCTCACGGTAGAGCACCTCGCTGACCTGGTAGCCGCTGTTGAAGTTGACGATCGCCACGGGTCGGCCGTTCAGACACGCCAGCCGGGCCCGCCTCGGCTTCTGCCGCGCCCCGAGCGGGATCTCCATCTTGACGTCACCGCTCTCGGTCAGGACCAGGAGACGATTGGACACGACGAGGGACTCTCCCATCGAGGCGGCCCGAAGCGCCGTCAACAGACACTCCTCACTCGGCAGGAGCGTTTCTTTCGAGTAGCTGCGCACGAAGAGCTCCTCGGCCGACAGACGGTTCGCGGCGGCGGCGGGCACGTAGTGCAGCGTCGGGTGCCATGTCAGCAGACGCTGTTCGCCGCACGCGGGGTCGATGAACGGATGGAGGAGTAGGACATCCTCGATGACCGTGGTGTCATGTTGCGCAGAAAAGCGAATGATCGATGTTCGAGCCCTGTGCCTCCCGTCTTCGTCGACCCACCACGTCCCGGCCAGTCTGGCGGGACGCCCTCCCGTCCCCTCGAGCATCACGTGGATGGGATCGACCGCGCCCTTGATGCCGGGGAGAAACACCCCGGCGTAGTGGAGCGAGTACCCATCGATGGCGGATGCTGATCCCGGTCGGTAGCAGCTTGTCTTCCGGGGATCAGAGTCCAGGGGCGGGAACCCGCGCTCGTGATGCTCGAGGCATCCGGCAAGAGCCATCAGGAGCAAAACGAAGAAGAGGGCGGCGCCGACCGGC
>CAZNHF010000154.1:0-6179 GCA_964572375.1 uncultured bacterium
CAGATCAGTTTTCGTCCTCTCCGAGATCGAGGGGATGTCGTACAAGGATATCGCTGGCGTCGTTGGCTGCTCCATCGGCACCGTGATGTCGCGATTGCACTACGCGCGGAAGAAGCTTCGAACGATGCTCGAACCGTACGTTGATGGCGGCAGCCGTGTCGAGGCTGCGGACGGAGAGAACGGGAAGAACTGACAATATGAGCAATGTATGCAGAGTTGAGAGGTACCTCACGGCCTACGTCGACGGCGAGCTGTCGATTCGTCTTCGCGACAGGGTTGAGCGACATGTCAAGGTCTGCGAGACCTGCGCACGGGAGCTTGACTCGATTCGAGCCTTTGGTAGAATCCTCGAGGATGTTCCTGTCGCTCCGCCGGTGACCGTGGAGAGGTGGGAGAGGTTCGAGAGGCTTCTCTCCCAGGAGATGGACAGGATCGACCGGAAGGCACTGCGTCCCGCCCGAGTCCCTGAGGCGAAGCCGGTCTTTGGGGATTTCAGGCGGCGCGCCATCGCGTTGGCGGGGGTTGGCGTCGCGGCGGTGATCGGGCTCATGGCGTTCTGGCCAGCCGGCATCGCGCCGATCGGTCTCTCGGCGGGGAACGGGTGCATTGTTGAGAGCCTCGAGACCTGCGCCAGCGGCTACACGCCGATGGCCTTCACCTCCAACGATCCCGAGATGACCGTCATCTGGGTCTTCTCGGATGAGGTCGAGGGCGGCGGACAGGGAGAGGCACCGGGGTCGCTCTAGCCGGTCCGTGCGGCCTCTGAGTTGAGCTTCCAGGATCGACGCGGAGTGCCGACGCGGTCCGGGAGATTTATGAAACAGATTGCAGTCACGTTCACCGTTGTCCTCGCGCTAGCGCTTCTCTGCGCGCCGACGCACGCGGCCAGTGACGAGGTGACCATCCAGGTGACCTCTATCGCGGCCGCTTCATTGTCTGACGCGCAGCTCGAGAATGGCGAGGTGCGGGTTGATGACGAACTCTCCGGCTATGCGCAGAAGCTGCGTTCTCTCTTCGCATACAATCGCTACGCGTTCCTCGGCGACATTCGAACGCGCACCGATTTCGGGTCGACCGCGCGGCTTCAACTTCCTGAGCACTTCGCGCTGGAGATCGAGCCGACACGTTTTGAGCCTGACGGATCGGGGCGCATCGAAATGATGGTGACGCTCATCCGTGACATCCGCACCGATGGTGACCGGGGCGAGCGCGGGCGACCGCGCGACGAGATCGTCCTGCGCACGAAGATTCGACTGGAGAACGGAGGGACCGTTTTGCTTGGAGGTCCTCCCATAAGCGGCGGCGTGCTGATACTGGCGCTCTCTGCGAGAAGGTAAACGACTCTGACCTGGGTCGTGTGGGGCACCGGAGGCTCTCCGGTGAAGATGAGAGAGAGGCTGTCGCGTGAGCGGCAGCCTCTTTGCGTAGCGCCCTGGTGTTCCTCGCGTTTCGTGAATAGCCATTCCTTAGACTGCGTCTAAGGTCCTCGCATGAACGGCGGCCCCCACTCGCACTGAAGACAGGGAGAAGGGCCGTCACAAACAGGGGAGGTGATCCCTATGATGCGAGTGAGAAGGATGACGAAGATGCGGATGCTGCGCGCAGGCCTGCGACATGAGTGCAGAGGTGACGCGCGCTTTGCTGTTGAATCACAGCGGTACATCTCGTGGATCGTCGCAGTGACGATCATCGCGGTCCTCGCGCTTGCGGCGACGTCTCACGCAGCCGCCGTGGTGCGTGAGGAGGCCGTTCAGGCGGACGGAGATGCTCCGGGTGAGCCGATGCCCGTTCCGGAGTCGGAAATGTCGGAACGGATCATTGTCGACCCGGAGCCGAACTGGGGTGACTGGAGCGATATCGACGATTCGTTCTACCACTACAGCCCCGGCGGGCTGCGCATCGACACGTGGGTGGATCGAGGCGAGTGGGCGACATATGAACCCGGCGAGCGTCTGTGGGTCTACTTCCGCGTGAACCGCCCCTGCTACGTCACGATTCTCGACTATACGACCGACGGACGCGTGGAGACCATCTATCCGAACCCGTGGTCGGGCTCCTCCGTTGTCTATCCGGGGCGTGCCTACCGGGTGCCCGATGACAGAAGGTTCTCCCTTCGCATCGCTGGGCCGGGGGGCATAGAGACGCTGGTGGCCTGCGCCCATGAGCTTTCCTGGCCCAGCGGCCCAAGTGGCTGGTGGGTTCCGCAGTATCATCCATGGATCGAACATCGTGGCCGCGTCGTGCCAGGTGGAAGCCCCGGCGGCTATGTCGTGCCGGGTGGAAGCTCAGGCGGTCACGTCGTGCCAGGTGGAAGCCCCGGCGGCTATGTCGTGCCGGGTGGAAGCTCAGGCGGTCACGTCGTGCCGGGTGGAAGCCCCGGCGGCTATGTCGTGCCGGGTGGAAGCTCAGGCGGCCGTGTCGTTGCAGGTGGGGGTTCCAGTGGTCGCGTGGCCGCGGGCGGCTCTTCGAGACGATCGCCGCGCGACCGACGGCCGTCCGGATGGCGGGGCCAGCCCCGCGGCCGTGTCGTCGTTGGTCCGGGCTGGTGGCCGGTGCCCGACGGCTGGCGCGATGCGCCGGGACGCTGGGCGTGCGACTCGGTCACATTCCGCGTCGTCGACGGCGACGGCAGCGATTGGGGTCAGGACTGGTGGCACGGAGGCGACAGCTGGGACGATGACGACGGCTGGGAAGGCGGCTCGTACGGACAGGAATACGGCGGCCGCCCGCTGATGCACGAACGGTTCCAGCTGGGCAGTCCCAAAGACTCGATGCACGAGACCTTTCGGTTTGATGGGGAGAAGGTTCACGTGACCATCGACTGCATCGCGAGCCGCAAGGATGACCCGACCGAGATCATAGGGAGGATCGGGTGGGACGGAGGCTGGGGCGGAGAAACCATCTTCCGTCTCGATGTGACCGGACGTGAAGGCGACGTCCCACGCAGGGGCGTGACCTACACGGCGTTCTCGGGTCCGGTCAGGGTCGATGTCGAGATCGTCGACTTCAGAGTGGCCAGTGTCAGGCCGTGGCAGCTTCCACGGATCGAGTGGATCAAGTTCGACGTGAAGGCATACGGAGCATAGGAGCGTCCCGCACCTGCGCGGCGGGAGGGACCGACGGAGAGCCCAAGTTTGACCGGGCTGATGGAGGAGGTCCTGTGATGGAATCGAGAATGGGAAATTCGAGAATGTCGAGACCGAGCCCGGCACTGAGACGTGCGCGCTGGACCGGACTGGCGATCGTGATCGTCGTACCGCTCCTGCTCTCGGGTTGCATCGTCTGTCCCTGGTGCTGGGATTACGACGACCAGCCGCCCCGGATGGCTATGATCTCTGTCACCGTGAGCGACTACTACACCGGGACGCCGGTCACGTGGGCGGCAGCCGACCTGTACGAAGCCGACTGGTGGGAGTGGGACTACGTCGGTACCTGGCCGGTGAATCCGTACGGTCATACGACGCTCTATGGCGGCTATCTGTACGACGACGGGGACGGTGGTCCCGAGGATGAAGATTTCAGAGTGGTCGTCCACGCATCCGGCTATGAGACGTTGAGCTACACAATCGAGCTGGAGTATCGCCACCCGGCGGAGACTCTCCATTTCTATCTCATGCCGTACTACGCGCGTGAGGGTGAGACGGAGAGGCCCGAAGCGATCAGCGTGGAGGAACTTGAGGAGAACGGTCCGAACGGACCCAGGGTCTTCATTGGTGAACCGCGGGAGAGCCTTCCAGAGTAATAGGCTAATCCCCCTGCGCAAGTCCGGACAGGAGACGGGTAAACTCCTCCACCCGCTCAGCCCAACTGTTCGGTAGCGCGATCCTCTCGCGGAGCGATCGGCGGCGTTCATCGTCGCCGATCGCGCTTTGTACGGCGGCTGCGAAGTCGGCAGGCGAGGAGGCGATCCGGATGACGTCTTCGTGTCTGCGGACGTCGTCGGAGAACGGCGTCGACACGATGTTCATCTCCATTGCCGCGTACATGTAGAGCTTGTTCGGGTTGATCGCCTCAGTCTTGGGCGTGAGCACGAACGGTGCGATGCCGACGTCGGCGTGCGACATGAGCGCCGGAAGCCGCAGGTACGGCACGCGTCCGGTGAGGAAGAGGTTTGACGGGAACGCTTCCTCGATCGTCCGAACGGCACCGCGTACGTGGTCGAACACCCGCCCGACCATCACGACACCAGTCTTGATTGAACCCGCCGCAAGCGTCTCGAGTGTCCTTCGCAGTATGCCCAGATCAATGCGGTCGTCAACCGATCCGACATACATCACCAGCCGCTCGCAGTCGTCGATCGCCCCTCCGACAAGCTCCGGCGGGCGTGGTCCCTTCAGGCGTCCGCGGAACGTCTCGAGATCCACTCCGTTGCCGATGACGGTCCCGCGCCCCGCCTCCTTGTGCAGCGCTTCGGATGACGCGACCACCTCGGTGGCGCCGTCGACGAGTTTCCTGAAGCGGCGCTGCGCTTCGTCGCGCGCCGCGGGGTAGAAATGTGGATGCAGGTCGTTGAGGTCGTACACGACAGGGACTCCCATCGCGCGAATCCGAGGCACGAGCGGCGCGGCCCACAGGTACGAACAGACGACGACGTCCGGAGCGAAGCGCCGGAGCATACGCATGACGCGGGCGCCGCCGCCGGCCATCAGTACCGGCGTGAGGGCGCGCAGCAGTCCGACTCCTGAATCCGGCTTCGGCAGGAGGATGGATGCGTACTCGAGCCGGGCCGGAACTCGCTCCGTTCTCTTGCGGAAGCTGTTCTCGCCGGGGGCGAGGTTCGCGGGAGAGAGGAACAGCACATCCCAGTCGGCGGGGAAGCGTCGGACCATCTGATGCTTCCTCGAGACCTGTGAGCGCCACTGCACCTCGGAGATGTAAAGGACTCTCATGCCGCGTAGTCTAGCTCCGGGCGAGTGCGAGCGCAAGGGGCCGCCTCGCGCATCCTCATGCGAACGCCGAACGGCTCGAGGGGCTTGCCGATATGGTCCGGTGGACTGAAGCCGCGGCGGTTCACGGGATTGTCCGGTCTCTTCGGGCGGGTTGATGCTCCTGCGTCATCGGGTGTAGACTGCGGCCGTGAACGCGGACGCACACGAACACAGAACGGAGGCGAACATGGAACTCGCAACGATCCGCATCGAGTCGCCGAAGGACTCGAACATCATCGTCGGGCAGAGCCATTTCATCAAGACGGTCGAGGATCTCTACGAGATCATGATCGGCTCGGCGCCGGGCGCGCGCTTTGGCGTCGCGTTCTCGGAGGCGTCAGGTCCGTGTCTCATTCGTCACGACGGAAACGACGGCGAACTCGAGAGAGCGGCTGTTGCCATTGTCGAGAGCGTAGGAGCCGGACATATTTTCGCCATCGTGATGAGGGAGTGCTTTCCGATCAACGTGCTCAACGCGGTGAAGGACTGCCCCGAGGTCTGCCGCGTCTTCTGCGCCACGGCGAACCCGGTGGAAGTCATCGTGGCCGAAACCCCCCAGGGAAGGGGTGTTCTCGGCGTAGTCGACGGGTCCGGACCCGTCGGCGTGGAGAACGAGGACGGCCGTCGTGAGCGCGTGGAGTTCCTGCGGAAGATCGGCTACAAACGCTGAATCATGGCGTTATCGGAGAGCGGGACCACACCGACCATCCAACTGGAAGAGGCGGCACCCCTCGGGGCGCCGCCTCTGTTCATTGGTGCTTGCTTGCCGCATTGCGCGACGGTGTGTCAGATGCTACTGGAAGTAGTCCCTGATGAGGCGCTTCGCGTCACTCTCCATCTCGCGCGGGATCATCACCATCGTCTCCGCGTCGGCCGCGGCGTCGGCGAAGAGCTCGTCGCTCAGGAAGCATGGAATGCCGCTGTCTTCGAGGAGTTCGCGCAGCTCGCCGACGCGCGTCTCGTCGATCGTCGTCTCGATTACGATGAGACCGTCAGAAGGAAGATTGCTGTCGTCGACATCAGGAGCCTCGACATCACTCGCTTCCTTCTCCATGAGCGGAACGTCGCAGTTGGGACAGAGCTCAAGCTGCTCGTTCTCGAATTCCGTTTCGCACTCCGGACAGACGCGCACGTCTCAACCCTCCACGATGTGTTGCCCGGTGATTTCCGCTTGTCGATTAACGATAGTAGCAACGCCAATGAGGGAGTCAAACATAAACTTACGCCCCGGGCAATTCGGAAGTCATGCGC
>CAZNHF010000155.1:0-6167 GCA_964572375.1 uncultured bacterium
TGCCCATCTTCCAGATGGCTACGGGGATTCAGTAGTGGGCTGAAGCAGTGGGTTGAGTAGTGGGTTGAAGTAGTGGGTTGAAGTAGTGGGTCGAGTTGGCAAGGGAACTTAAAGGAGCAGGGAAAGGGGGTGATTTAGATGCTGCGCAGAAACCAGAGGGGTTTCACCCTCGTCGAGTTGATGATCGTGGTCATCATCGTCGGCATTCTGGCTGCAGTTGCGATCCCGATGTACCAGGGCGCGACCGAGCGGGCCAAGGCCTCAGAGGCCGTGGCGGCTCTCGGCACGATTCGCGGAGCCATGCGCGTGTACTTCGCTGAGCACGGTACGTACGTGATTACCGGTGTTGCCATCGGTGACCAGGTAACGAATCCGGGCGTGCTTGACGTGACCGACACGGATCTTCTCGGTCGGTACTTCAGTTCGGCTTGTTACACGTTCGACGCCGTACCGACAGCGGCCGACTTCGACATCGAGTGTGATGGCGCGAGCAGTGCGGCTTCGATGGCTGCAGAAGTCTCGGGTATCGTGCGGTCCATCAATGCGGACGGTAACATCACCAACTCGTAGCGTTGCATCGTCCCTCGGGGTGGCGCCTTCGGGCGCCGCCCCGGCGGGATGCCATCGGCGCCGGAGGGCGCCGAGATGGAAGGGGGGAGCGAGACCACATTGCGAGGGTTGCGCACCGGAGGTGTTCTCAGGCTGGGGTGCCCGGGTGGAGCAGGGGGACCCGGTCCTGATCCAGGAGGTTTCATGCGGCGCAAGGAACAGGGCTTCACGCTCATAGAACTCATGATCGTCGTCATCGTCGTGGGTGTGCTGGCCGCGGTCGCGATCCCGATGTACCAGGTCGTCCCGAAGCGCTCGATGGGGACGGAGGCGACTGCCGCGCTCGGACTCGTCAAGGATGCGATGCGAACGTACTACGCGGAGCATCACACGTACTCGGACGCGAGTTTCGGCGACGGGGCTCCGGTCACTGCCGGTGGCGTGCTGGTCGTCAACCCGAACGACCTCGAAGGCAGGTACTTCAGCGAGGATTGCTACACCTTCGACGGTGCGCCGACGGCGAACACATTCAAGATCAAGTGTGACGGAGATCAGAGTACGGCTTCGCACGGGAGCGATGTCGCGGGGGTCATCAAGACCATCGATCAGAACGGAGAGCTCGTCCACAGCAGCTAGGCCGGGCATCCGATCGACCGAGCAGGGGGTAGCGACAGCAGTGTTCACAAATGAGAACAAAAGGCTTGTGGGGCTGGATATCGGGTCCGCATCCGTGAAGCTTGTGGAGCTCTCCGGGTGCGCCGGCTCATATCAGCTCGAGAACCTCGCCCTCGCTATCATCGAGACTCCCGGGGATGCCGAGGCCAACGCAAGAGCGGTGGCGTCCGTCCGCGAGGCGTGCACTCCCGAAACGCGCCGCGTCGCGATCTCGGTGGCCGGACCGCACGTTGCGGTCCGCAGCTTCCGATTCCCGAAGATGGATTCCGCCGAGGTGAAGGGCGCCGTCTGGTATGAGGGAAGTCAGGTCATCGCGTTCAACCTCGCGGATTCATATGTCGATTACACGGTCATGGAGCAGTCAAGCGACGCCAAGCGAACTGAGGTTCTGCTCGTCGCGGCGACGAAACCGGAGATCGATATGAAGACCCAGCTCGTGTCGAACTCCGGTTTCGAGCCACGCGTCGTAAGCGTCGACGCACTCGTGCTGCTCGAGGCCGTCGTGAATCGTCCGAGCGTACAGGGCACCGTCGCCGTTGTGGACGTAGGGGCGAAGATCACGAGCATCGGGATCGCGGCGAAGGGCACCGTTCCGTTCATGCGGGACATCGAGCTGGCCGGTGACGCCTATACGAAGGCTGTCGGTGAGACGCTCGGCGTTGGCTTCCCGGAGGCGGAGAAGGCGAAGGTGACCGAGTCGGAGACGAATCCGACCGTCGAACGCGCGATGGAGTCGGTGAACCGACGTCTTGTCAACGAGATCTCGCGCTCGCTCGACTACTACAAGAGCCGCGACAACGGTCGAACCATAGATCACGTCTACCTGTGCGGTGGAGGGTCGGGACTTCCCCATCTTCGCGACGAGCTCGAGCGCACCGCCGGTCTCGGCGTATCGCTATGGAGTCCGCTCGAAGACGTCTACGTGGATGAGGGGCGGTTCGATCGGACGACCGTCGATGACCTGGCGCCGTTCGTGGCGCTGGCGTCGGCGCTGGCCATGACAGAGGACGTTCACTGAGATGTACAACATCAATCTCATACGCGAGCGCGTCGTCCCGGATCAGCGGAAGAACATCATGTTCTCGGTCATCTCGGCGTCTGCGCTGGTCTATGTATTGACCATCCTGGCCGTCATCTTCTTCTCCGCCGCGAACTTCAAGATGATCGATGTGTACGCCAAGGAGATCGACAAGATGCAGGACGACGTCACCGCGATCTATCCTGGCACTCCTTCGCACGAGGATCTCAACATCATCGTGCGGCGGATCAAGCCCGATCTCAACGAGATCGCCGGACTGATCGACGACCGCACGGAGTTCACATACATGTGGGAGGCCGTTGCGCGGTGCGTTCCGGACGGAGCATGGCTGACGCGTGTGGAGCTCAAGATTCCTGTCAGCGATGGCCGCCAGAAGAGAGGACTCTTCATCGAGGGTCTGGCGCTCGCGTCGGGTGACACAGGGGGAGACGAGGTCATCCGGGAACTCGCGCTGGCGCTCGAGAAGGATTCGGAACTCGGCAGTTACATCTCGGAGGTGAAATTCGCCGAGACAGGGAGAAAGCGGCTCGGAGGCGAGGATGTCACCGGCTTCGAGATCACGTGTCCTTTCAGATAGGAAGAGGGCAGGACGGCGCCGGGAATCGGTGAGCATGGGGACCGACCTCAGTGCCAGTGGGGGTAGCTCTTGAAACTGCCGTTCGGAATAGGTGAGGCCAACAGGAAGCCCGCGCCACGCGGCGAGCTTGTGGACGACCCAACGCTGCTCAACGGCGTCGGTTCGGACGACATCAAGGTCGGCGAGGCGGGCGGGTCCCGCGGCGCAGGCGCTGGGGCATCGCAGCTCGCGCGCCTTGTGCTGCTGGGCGGACGGCCTCGACCGTGGACCGCCTGGCGGATTGCCGCTGTAGCGGTTCTCATCTACGTCGCGGCTGCGAACCTGTCGTACTTCCTGGTTCTCAAGCCTGTCTGGACGAGACTGGACGGTCTCAAGGACAGGAAGACGATCATCGAGGATTTCTTCGTCGTCAGGGAGTCGAGCACGGCCGTGGCCGCATTCCGGGACGGCTTGATGAAGGGCGACCAGCGTATGACGGTCATCACATCGCTCGAACAGATGGCGTCGCAGGCGGGGGTCAAGGTGTCCGAGGAGCCGAAGCTCCTGCCGGAGAGCGAGATCTCGAAGAGGATGGTCGAGTATCCGTTCGAACTCGTGCTGAAGGGCTCCTACCACGAGGTGGGGGAGTTCCTCGGCCTCGTGGAGAGCAGTCCGCGGTTCCTCATCGTCCGGAGGGTGACGTTCGAGACCCCCGCGGACGGCCAGGGCGGGCCTGAGGCGAGGGTCGTGGTCGGCGCCATTTCGTGGGAGGACTAGCAGGTGGAAGGTCTCAGCCTCGATAAGAAGAAGCTCATGGTCCTGGGCGGGCTCGTGCTCGCGCTTGTTGTCGTGATGGTGGTGCGGATGATGCCGTCCTCCGGCGGCATGGCGCAGGCGGCGGTGACGCCGCTCCAGGGCAGCATCATCGATCGCGATCCCCAGCACCTTGCGAGTGTCGCGAAGATCGCGCGGGCGCGGATGGACAAGGAGTACACGGGTGACGACGCCCGCGACCCCTTCGAGCCGCTCGTGCGGCTGACGAGCCGGAAGAGCTCACCCGAGTCCGACGTACAGCGGCCGGTTCAGCCGGACCCCATCACGCTGCCATACATGACGCTCTATGGAATCATCTGGGACCCCGAGACCCCGATTGCGATGATCGACGGCATGGATGTTCGTGTTGGAGATCGCATCAAGGGCGCACGCGTCACCGATATCGGGATCAACGGGGTCATACTCGAGTACCGATCGAAGCGTTTTGAACTCACCGTCGACTAGGAGGAGTGCTATATGTGCTCAAGCCGCAACCGATTGCTGCGACACTGGCTCATTGGCGCCATCGTCGTGGTACTCGCGATCACGATGACGCTCCCGGCGTTGTCGCAGACCAGCGACGCCGGTGTCAGGAGTCAGCGGATCTCGCTGAATCTCCAGAACGTCACGCTCGGGAGTGTCCTGAAGGTCATGACGCAGAAGTCCGGGATCAACTTCCTCATCGGTTCTGACCTGGTGGGGCGGGAGATCAACGTGTATCTCGAGGACGTGCTCGTGGAGGACGCCCTTGCGGCTATCCTTCGGGCCAACGGCCTCTGGTACACGCGCCAGAAGGGCACGAACATCTACGTCATCATGGAGTCGCCGGATGGTCCGCCGGTCGCGACGACGACTGAGGTCTTCAACACCAACTACGCGGACGCCGTGGAGCTCAGCGAGACGCTCAAGGATGTCCTGACCGATCTCGGAACCATCGTCGTGGACGCGCGAACGAACGCGCTCGTCGTTTCTGACATCCCCGAGAACATGCCCACGCTCCGGTCACTTGTGATGGAGCTGGACACGCCTACCGGCCAGGTGCTGATCGAGGCCAAGATCGTGGAGTTTTCGGGTGACTCGTCGCATGAACTCGGCATCTCGTGGGGTGCCCTGAGTCCGCTCAACACCGAAGCAGGCAACGACGCGGTGTCGTACACGAGCTACTTCAACGACAATCCGGATATCGAGGGTCTCTTCGAACTCACGTTCGGCAAGTTCGCTTCCTTCAGCGACATCAAGGACCTGACGGCTACGATCTCCGCCCTTCAGAAGGAGGGGAAGGCGGACGTCCTGGCTCAGCCGCAGATCCTGACGGTCGACAACAGGGAAGCCACGATCGAGATCGTTCGGAACATGGCGCTCGCCAAGAAGGTCACCTACCGCGAGGGCGGTCAGGAGTCCACGGTGGAGCCCATCTTCGGACGCGTCGGCGTCAGCCTCAAGGTCACGCCGCACATCAACAACGAGAACATCGTCACCATGGAGATCGAGCCGATGGTGAGTTCGGCGCAGCGGTCGAGCTACTTCCCGGACGATGCTGTCGACACGAAGCACCGCACGGCCCACACGACCGTCATGGTGAGGGACGGGCAGACCGTTGTGATCGGCGGCCTGCTTCGCAAGGACGTCGTCGAGACAGACTTCAAGGTGCCGCTCCTGGGTGACATCCCTCTCCTGGGCCAGCTGTTCCGCAAGAGCATCAGCATCGAGTCCGACACCGAGATCGTCTTGTTCCTGACGCCTCGGATCCTGACGGGCGAGGCGCTTGAGCGTTACAGCGAACGTCGCGTGAGCGAGGTCGACCAGCGGTGGGAGAACAAGTAGCGTGATCTACGCGGGCCTCTTCGTCATAGGCGCCGTCTTCGGCAGCTTCCTCAACGTGCTGATCTACCGGCTGCCCCGTGGGCAGTCGGTAGTCAGCCCGCCGTCCTCCTGTCCCCAGTGCGGGGAGAGGATCCGGCCGTGGGAGAACGTGCCGATCCTGAGCTACCTCGCCCTCAGGGGCAGGTGCTCGCACTGCGGCGTCCACATATCGGAGAGATACCCCGTCGTCGAGTTCCTGGCCGGAGTCGCTCCCGTACTTCTCTTTGCGCGGTACGGCTTTGGCCGGGAACTCGCTCTGTTCTGGCCGCTCTCCTGTGTTCTCATCGTGCTCTCGTTCATCGACCTCGACCTGAGGATCATCCCTGACCGTGTCACGCTTCCGGGAATCGTGGTCGGACTCGTGCTGGCGCCGCTTCTTGGCGTCACGACGATCGCCGGCTCGCTGATCGGGGCGGTGGCAGGGGGAGGAGCCCTCTATCTGATCGCCATGCTCGGCGACGCGGTCTTTGGCAAGGAGAGCATGGGAGGTGGGGACATCAAGCTTGCGGCCATGCTCGGCGCCTTCATGGGCTGGCAGGCCGTGCTGATCCTCCTGTTCGCGGCTTTCTTCTCAGGCGCTGTCGTTGGTGTCGCGACGCTCATGGTGAAGGGGAGAGACTGGGACAGGAGTCTGCCGTTCGGACCGTTCATCGCTGCGGGGGCCTTCCTCGC
>CAZNHF010000156.1:0-6154 GCA_964572375.1 uncultured bacterium
ATGTCCTTCGCGCGGGAGATCTCGCCCAGGAACGACTTCGGCGTGAACGTCGTCGTCGAGATCCCGAGCCTCCCCATACAGTTCTTCACGAGGTCGACCTGGTCGGTCATGTCGTAGATGGTGAAATCGCGCGTCCACCATCCCCAATCCGCTTCGATCCTGAGCAGCCGGGCGCACATCGAGTGGAATGTCCCAACCCACGTCAACGCGACATCACGCGAGAGCATCTCCACGATGCGCTTCTTCATCTCGCCCGCTGCCTTGTTCGTGAACGTCACGGCGAGGATGCGGCGCGAACTCACGCCCTTCTCTTCGATGAGGTAGGCGATGCGCCTCGTCAGAACGCGCGTTTTGCCGCTGCCGGCCCCGGCCAGCACCAGAAGCGGCCCGTCACCGTGGCGGACCGCTCGCTCCTGAACTGGATTGAGGTTCTCGAGGTACGTCGTTGTCTTCGTCACGGCCCTTCCCATTTCATCAGGGGGTGTCATGCCTTCGAGGCATCGCTGAGCTGCTTGAACTCCGCCGCGGGCGAGCTGCCCAAGCTGCTAGAACTCCGCACCGATGGCGAAGTGGGATACCGGATCACCCTTCGTCTGAAGGTCGGTCGGCCACGCCAGATCGTATCGCAGGATGAAGTAGCCGAATCGCATCCTGGCGCCGATGCCGTAGCTCGCCTTGATGTCCTGGAAGCGCACGGCGTCACCCCTCGCGACTCCGCGGAACTCGTCGTCCCACGCCGCGCCGAGGTCGGCGAACATCACGCCGCGGAGTCCCCAGATTGAGAGAGGAATCGGCGAGGCGATGGTGAGATTGTCGATGAACGGATAGCGGAACTCGACACTCAGAAGCGCCACGTTGTGGCCGCTGAACTCGAAATCGTCGTAGCCGCGGACCGAGTTGACGCCGCCGACATAGAACGTCTGCGCGTCTGCCTGAGAACTTCGCGCGAGCACGAGCTTCGTCGCGAGACTGTGCCTCGCGCCGATCCGCATGTAGCGGCGAAAGTCTGCGATGCCCGTCAGGAAGCTGAATTCGTCGCCGATCCCGATCGACTTCGACAGGGCGAACGACGAGCGACCGCCGCTGATCGGACCAACCGAGCCCCAGAGGGTCGTGTCGTTCACGAGTCGGATCCCCGGGATAAGCAGTGTGCGGTCGATCTCCTCATCGGTCAGTTCGATGTCACCCTCGTCATTCTCCTCCGCGAACCGGCGCGTCATCGTCATCCCGCTCACATCCAGCTCGACACGGGAGAAGTGGCTGAACGGGTACGTGAGCCCTACGGACATTCCGTAGTTGCGCTCGGTGAAGTACCGCTTCTCGCCAAGGTCCTCGCCGAGTCGCGTGCGATCCGAGTAGTAGTACTCGCGGTAGCTATAGACGGCCACGGAGTAGTTGACGCGCTTCGCCAGGTATTCGTACATGATGTGGGCATTCGAAAACTCGAAGCTCGAGAAGAAGTCGCTCGCGATGTAGAAGCGATGGTTGCCGAGAATGTCGCTGACGGCGATCTCGGCTGTCCCGCCGAACCCGTACGCCGAGCTGTAGGAGAACCCGCCGTCGATCCAGTCGGGCGTGAATTTCGGGGTGTAGCGTTCGACCGAGCCGGCGTGCCGCTCCTCCTCCTCGATGCTCGGCGGCGCCTGCCCCGTGGCCCGTGTGTACGCACTCCTGGCCTTCTTCACGGCATCGCTCTCGACCCGATGTTCCGAGTCGGGGCCTGGCTTGAGTTCGGGAGGCTCGGGGCGCGGCATGAACTCCAGCCCCGTGTCGGCCTCAGCCGGCGCTTCCGACCTCACGTCCTCAGCGGCGGCCTCACCGTCGCGACCGAAGATCACGTCTTCAGCGGCGTCCTCAGCGGCGGCCTCACCGTCGCGACCGAAGATCACGAGATCCTCGTCCCCCGTCGTCTCGCGGTCGGCCGCGCCGACCTCGTCACTCTCATCGGCGTCCTCGGGCATGTCGGCGACGTCGACCCACGTGTCCTGGTAGTGGTCGAACGGCTCCGGGAGATCCGTGTCCCCTACCATCGGGAAGCGCTCGCCTTGCTTGATCGCTTCTGCGAAGTGGCTGAGCGGCGATTTCACGACCGCGACGTCCCAGCCGCCTTCCTCATACGCCGCGAAGACGAGCCTGTCACCCTCTCGCGACCAGCTTGGCGCCTCGGCTCCCCCCACGAACGACGACAGCCGCACGCAGGTGGAATCCTCGAGGTCGGCCATGTAGAGGTCCGGCGTGCCAAGACGGTCGGAAGAGTAGACGAGGTACCGCCCGTCGGGCGACCAGGCCGGCGACTGCTCCCAGCCCGGCCCGCGTACGAGCAGCGTGACGCGCTTCGTGGCGACATCCACAGCGTAGAGGTCGTAGCTCCGGTCAAAACCGCGGTCGAACCGTGAGTCACGGTCCGAAGCGAACGCGATCGTCAGTCCGTCCGGCGACCACTCCGGGTCGCGCTCGTCGTCGTAGTCGTCGGTCAACCGCACGAGCGTCTTACCCATGACGTCCGTGACATAGAGCTCGGACGCCCCACCCTTCGTTCCGACGAACGCTATCCTCTCTCCGTCCGGCGACCAGACGGGCGTGTAGACCCCGTCGAGGTCAAATTCCAGACTCCGGACGAGTCCGCCGCCGTTGACCCGCACGATGTGGATCGCGTCGCTCCCACCGGCCTTTGTCCCGAAACATATCTGCGTCCCGTCGGGCGACCATGAGAAGCCGATGCGGAGGATGTGCATCTGCTCGAACGCATCGTTTCTCTCGCCCTTAATGACACGGCCGAGCGTCGCGCCGTCGAGAGTCGAGACGTGGTAGACGTCGGCGTACCCGCTCCTGTCGGAGAGGAAGACGACCGAGTTGCCGTCCGGCGAAACGGCCGGACCGACGTTGAAGTACGAGCGGTCACGCCCATGGTCAGTCAGAAGTTTCGCCTGATCCTTCACACGGTCGAGACCGGAGATCTCCGGCCAGTATCGATGCCGCAACCAGCGCACCCACTCCTCATTGAGCTCCGCCGTCGTCAGACCGGTCGCCTCGCGAAGTGAGCGCTCGAGGTTCTGCGTCCGCGCCATGAGCCGGACCAGTTCGCGGACCTTCTCCCGGCCGTAGCGCTCAGCGATGAAGTTGAGCGCGGACTGGCCTTCCTTGTAAACGAGGTAGCCGCCGTAGAGATACTCGAGCGGCACCACGGCGTCCGCGGTCGTGAGGTCACGCAGTATCATCTCGGCCTGCGTGTCCCATCCCTGCGAAGCGAACTCCGCGAGTCCCTCGGCGAACCAGAGCGGGACCGGGTTGAAGTACGCCTGCCGGATGACGGATTCAGCGAGGCCGCGGTAGACGATGTCGAACATGAACACGTGCGTCATCTCGTGGTGGATGACGTGACGGAGTTCGTAGTACGAACCCGTGAACGGGATCACGACGCGGTTCTTGAAGAGCTCGGTGAACCCGCCCACGCCTTCCCCGATGTGCGAGGTGAGGACGTTCGTCTGCTGGAACTCGTTGTTGGAGGCATAGACGATGATGGGAATCACCGTCGTCAGTTCGTGCCCGAAGAGCTCCTCGAGAGCGTCATTCGACTCCTCGGTGATACGGCAGACGGCGTCCGCAACATCCTCCGAGCCGTCGTAGTAGTAGACGTCGAAGTGCTCGGTGCGGATGATCTGCCAGTCGAAGCTCTCGTACTGGATCTTGTTCCTGCCGAACTGAGCGCCCCGGGCCGCGCCGGCAGCGACGAAGAGGACCGCCACCGCAGCCAGCAGGATCCCGAGTCGTGCGTTTCGTGCGAACATAGATTGTCCCATCCGTAGAGGAACCTGCTCGATTCCCATTCTAGTCCTGCCCGTGCGGGGTGTCAACCGGACCGGGGTTCACGCTGCGCTGAGAGCACGCCGCTCGCGAGGCTTCGGCCTGTTGACAGGAACGGACGCGAGGGCGATGATGAACTGCTCGCAAGGACGCTCAGGCCTGTCCCGACGGAGGATGACGAAGGATGAGACGCACAGTCGCTCATGATGTTCGCCGTGTCGGGGCGCATCACCCCGCGAGCGCCGCACCCACCATGCCGCACGCATCACACCCTGCGCTCGCCGTCGCACTGGGATTGCTCGTCGCGCTCGTCGCTCTCGCGGGATGCGGCAACGACCCCGGCGCGCAGTCAGAGCAGAGCTCCGACGACCACGCCTACGTCGAGTACATGGCAGCGCTGACGCTTGCGATCGAAGAGGGCTCGAGCGGCAGCGAAGCGGAGGCACGCATCACCGAACTCGGCGTCCACCCGATGTCGCGCGATGAGATCGAAGAGCACGCCGAAAGACTGAGCCGCGACCCCGTCAGGTGGTCACGGCTCGAAGAGCAAGTGGAGGAACGCGCTGAGGAGCTCCGGCGCGAGGAGCGGCGCTCGCGGGCGGCCGGTCGTCGCTGACACGGCGCCCTGAGCGCGGCCACCACGCTCCCCTACCGCAGCCCCATGATATCCCGCACGACCAGAAGCACCATCACAACACCGAAGAACGCCAGACCGGTCTGCTGCCAGATCAGAAGCTGGCGTTCGGTCAGCGTGCGCCGCCTGAGCTTCTCGAGAAGAAGCAGGAGGAGATGCCCACCATCGAGGATGGGCAGCGGCAGCAGATTGATTACGGAGAGGTTGATGCTCATGATCGCCATGAACGTGAAGAAGTAGCTTCCACCCCACCGCGCGCTCTCGCTCGCCATCCGCACGACGCGTATCGGGCCTCCGAGCTGCTCGGCCGACGCCCGGAATGTCACGAGCTGCCAGAAGAACTCGCAGACCTGTATGAGCGTGCTGCTGGTGAACCGGGCGCTCGCGACGATCGCCTCACCCGGGCCAAGACGGCGCGTCGCCCACGGTCGCATTACTCCGATGAGTCCGATCTCCATGGAGCCGCCCTCGGCGTCCTGCTCCTCGCCAATGTCGGTGTGGAGCACAGCGCTCATCTCGTGGCCGTCGCGCTCCCAGATAATCTCGATGTCGCTGTCCGGCCTCGCGCGAATCGTTTCGCCGACCTCCATCCAGTCGCTCACCGCGGCTCCGTCGATCAACAGGATTCTGTCGCCCTTTCTGATCCCCGCCGCGGCGGCCGGGCTACCGCCCTGAAGACCACCGACGACCGGGGGAACATGGGGCTCGATGCCGAAGTCGAACGCGGCGGTCTCGTCGGTCCCAACGGCGGGCAGGTCGAACGTCACTTCCCGCCCATCCTCCAGTTCCAAGACGAGCTCGGTCTCGGCGCCGGAGATCCCGGCGTAAACGTTGGCCCAGTTCTCGACCGCCACACCGTTCACGCCGGCGATTCGGTCACCCGCGACGACGCCCTCGATCGCCGCGCGTGATCCCTCAGCAACCGAACCCACGATCGGCTCACCGAACGTCGGCAAACCGGCGACCATCAGGACGCCGACGATCACGATGAAGGCCCAGACGAAGTTCATGATGGGACCTGCGGCAACGATGAAGGCCCTCAGCGCGATCGGCTTCGCGACGAAGCTGTCGGGCGGCGCACCCGTCGGGTCGGCGACGTGCTCCGCACCCGACATCTTCACGTAGCCGCCAAGCGGTACAGCGGAGACGGCGAACTCTGTGTTCCCGATCGTCTTCCGAAGCAGTCGAGGCCCGAAACCGATCGAGAACCGCTCGACGCGGACACCCGCGATGCGACACGCAACGAAGTGCCCGACCTCATGGATGATGATGAGGATCCCAAGAAGGATCGCGGCGAAGATGTAGTAGATGAACATGCGGTTCGTCTTCCGTCGTGGAGCCGTTCCGCCCGGGCGCAACACCGCGCACGGAAAGCCGTCTCCGTCCCTTTCTACGTGCCGAACCCGCGGATGAGTTCGGAGGCGACCGCGGCCGCCTCGGTCTCTGCAGCGAGAATGGCCTCCAGCGACTCGGCCGGACCGGACGTCGCGCGCTCCAGCGTTCCCTCGATCACATCGGCGATTCCGCCGAACGGGAGCCTGTGCGTCACGAATGCCTCGACCGCACGCTCGTCTGCGGTCGCGACGATGGCCGGTGCGGTTCCCCCACGCCTTCCCGCCTCGAGCGCAAGACCGAAGCACGGGTATCGCGACTCGACGAGCGGCTCGAAGTGGAGCGCACCGACGTCCGCGAGCGTCCGCCCGCCGAACGACACTG
>CAZNHF010000157.1:0-6112 GCA_964572375.1 uncultured bacterium
CTCATCCTCGTGGTCCAGGCAGTGACCATCATCCTGGTCGTGGTCGGCAACGAGATCCTCCAGCGCAAGCTGGGGCAGAGGAGGTCGGCGTGAAGCGCAAGTCGCTCATAGCCGATCCGTCCGTCGGCGTCGTCATCTCGACGGTTTGGGTCATTGGGACGGCCGCTGTCGCCAAGGTGCTCGGTCTCGGCAAGGACATGGTCGTCGCCGCGAAATTCGGGACGGGCTTCGAGATGGACGCCTATCTCGTCGCCTTCACGATCCCGATGCTCATCATCGCGTGGCTCCGCTCGCCCATCCGTTCCGGTTTCATCCCGCATTTCATCGAGTCCATCGAGAGAGACGGGGAGGCGAGCGCGTGGCGCGGGGCAGGTGTGCTCGTTACCAATCTCTTCATCATCGTGGCCGTCCTCTCGGGTATCGTCTTCGCTGCGGCCCCAGCCATCGTCTCGGTGGTCGCGCCCGGATTCGGATTCGAGCAGCATGCGCTCGCGACCCTGCTTACACGCGTCATGCTCATCTCGGTCCTGTTCACGGCCGGTGCGAATCTCTGCGCGGACATCCTCCACTGCTACCGCAATTTCGCGCTGCCGGGGCTGGCCCGCCCGCTGAACAACCTCATGCTGATCGGCGCCGCGGTCTTCCTCACGGCCAGATTCGGCATCCTCGGTGTGGCGATCGGCGTCGTCGCCGGAAGCGTGGCCATGTTCTTCGTACAGCTACCTGCCGTGATACGCAGGGCGAAGGGATTCGTGGTCCGCGTCGACTTCCGAGACCCCATGTTCCTTGGCGTTGTGCGTCTTGCGATGCCGCTTCTCATCGGCATGGCGGGCGCGAAGCTCGACGACGTCATCGACCGCATGTTCGCGTCGATGTTGTCCGAGGGCAGTATCTCGGGCCTCTCGTACGCTCTTAGGCTCATCGAGCTTCCGCGGGAGGTGCTCATCGTCGGCTTCTCCACCGTGCTCTTCCCGTTCTTCGCCACGATGGCGGCGAAGGGAGAGATCGAGGAACTCGGTGCGAAGCTGATGCGCTCGATCCGCATCGCCTTCTACATACTCCTGCCGGTCTCGATCGGGATGGCGCTTCTCGGAGAACCGTTCGTTCGCCTGATCTTCCAGCGCGGCGCGTTCGACGAACAGTCTGTCGCGTTCACGACGTCGGCGCTGCTCTTGTACACGCCGACCATCTGGGCGCTCGGTATCTCGAGCATCATGACGGTGGCGTTCGTCTCGCTCAAGGACACGCGTCGCCCGGTGATCGCCGGGTTTGTTCGTCTGGGACTCAAGATCGGATTGGCGTGGCTCCTCATCGGCGTGTTCGAACACGCCGGGGTTGCCCTTGCGACCTCCATCTCGCACGTGTTCAAGCTGGCGCTCTTCTTCGTGCTTCTCCCTCGCGAGCTCAAAGAGGGCCGCTACAAGAGGCTCTTCAAGTCCTTCGGCGGGACTGCCGCGGCGACGGCGATAATGGGCGTAGGGCTCTTCTACCTCACGCGCGGGGGCCTGTGGGTCGAGCAGTCCGATCCAATCGCCGTGAGGGTTGCCGCGCTCGCCGGTTCGGCGCTCGCAGGAGTGGCGCTCTATCTCCTTGCCTCGCTTGTCGTTGCGAGGTCGGAGTTCACGTCGACGATGACCGCGATACGCGGGGGATTCCGTGACATCAAGGCGCGCTTCGGCGCGTCGGGGAACGGAGGATAGCCGTGTTCGACATCGCTGTGTTCGACGCTGCCCTGAGGATGGCGACGCCGCTCATCCTGGCGGCGCTCGGCGGGATGTTCTCCGAGCGCTCGGGCGTCGTCAACATCGCGCTTGAGGGCATTCTCCTCACGGGTGCGTTCGCGAGTATCGTTGCGACCTGGTTCACGGGCGACCCGTGGGCCGGCGCGCTGGCCGGGGTTCTCGCGGGGATGCTCGTCGCGCTCCTCCATGCGGTCATCACCGTGACGTTCAAGGCCGATCAGATCGTGAGCGGTGTGGCGATCAATCTGCTCGCGATGGGGGCGACCCAGTTTCTGATGTGGCTCATGTGGGGCAGCTCCTCGAACTCGCCGTCGGTCGCCGGGATGGCGAACTGGTCTCTTCCCGAGTCCTGGGGGTGGTTCGGCCGGGCATTCAACACGGTCTTCGGCCACTACCCGCCGCTCGTCTACGTGACCCTCGCGGTCGTGGCGCTCGCGCACGTCGTCCTCTGGCGGACGCGGTTCGGCCTGAGGCTCCGGGCGACCGGGGAGCACCCGGAGGCGGTCGACACGCTCGGCGTCCACGTCCGGAGGATGCGCTACTCGGGAGTGCTCTTAAGCGGCGCTCTTGCGGGGCTCGGAGGGGCGTTCCTCGCGCTCAACACTCACCAGTTCGTGAAGAACATGTCGGCCGGCCGCGGGTACATCGCACTCGCCGCCATGATCTTCGGCAGGTGGAACCCGGTCGGCGCCGCGGCCGCGTGTCTGCTCTTCGGATACGCGGAAGCGGTGCAGATGGGACTCCAGGGCCAGCACGTCCCAAGCCAGTTCGTCCAGATGATTCCGTACGCGCTCACCATGATCGCGCTCGTCGGCGTCATGGGTCGCGCGCGTCCCCCTGCCCAGCTGGGCAAACCCTACTAGCACGATTCCCCGCTTCTCTCACACCATCCCACGCTCGCCGCGGGCCTAGCGTACGGCTCAGACTCAAGTTATGCGCGGAGCGTCGTACGGTGTGCTCCCAACGCGCGTAAGAGGGCATCTCTCGTTGACTTCCGCACGTCGAGCCACTAGAATTTTGCATCCGAACACGACATTCCCGTGAGTCTGAGTGCCGATGATTCCGTTTCGTGTGCAACCAGGAGGGAGCCACGATGAAACGCACCACTATCGGCCTGCTCGGCGGTCTTCTCATTGTCGCACTGACGCTCGTCAGCTGCAGCCAGAGCGAGGTCAACCCGTACGACGCGACGCAGGATCAGGCGCCGCCGGTCGTCATCAGCTTCGTCTACTCGGGCGGCCAGGCCAGCTGGTCCACCAACGAGGACGCGCTCTGCGTGCTCGAGTACGGTGAGGTCGGGGGGGATGTCGAGCACTACGTCTACGAGGCGACGAAGTACTACTCGACGCACCACTCGGTGAAGCTCCTCGGCATGGAGGACGGCGAGGACTACGTCGTGCGCGTGCGAAGCATGGACCGGGCCGGCAACGAGGCGTACGAATCGAGCTCGGCGCTTCCGGACACGATCTCTGGCAGGGTGTTCCGGGACGAGACGATGTCGCTCTCGATGATCGATGTCGGTTGGGGACTCTCCGAGCTTCTGACGACGCCTTCTGGCGAGCATGTTCTGATCGATGCGGGCTACTCCGAGAAGATCGATGACGTCCTCGGCTTCCTGAGCGAGAACGGTGTGACGACGCTCCGCGCGGCCGTGATGACGCACAGCCACGCCGATCACTACGCCGGGTTCACGACATCCGGCGGCGTCCTCCAGAGCCACTGGGCGGAGACCGTCGTGCTGCCCTCCACGGAAACGCTCTACAACTCGATCCCGCCGCTGATGATCTCGATCCCCGAGCAGAACGGCTCTGAGATCATCTACGTCACTCAGGGCGACGACTCCGACAACACCGACGGCCTCGACTGGGATGACACGCCCGGCTTCAAGGTGCAGGTGCTCTCTGCCGGCGTCGGCGGGCTGATCGACATTGACGACGACTCGGGTACCGAGGGGATGAACACGAACAACGACTCGGTCGTGCTCAGGATATCCTTCGGTGACGTCGCGTTCATCACGACCGGCGACGGCGAGCATTTCACCGAGTACGGCATTATCGACGAGTACGGTCGCGAGGGCGTCAAGGCCGAACTCCTGCAGATCGCGCATCACGGAAGCGACGATTCGAGCTCAGAGCTCTGGCTGGAGAACGTCTCGCCGCGCGTCGCCTTCATCTCCTGCGCCATGATCGAGGCGGCGCTCGAGAAGGAGGAGGTGCTCCAGGGCATCCGCGCAGTCGACGCCGATTACTTCGTCACGGACCGCGTCTTCCCGAACACGCCTCGCGACGCGGACCCGGATTACGGACATCTGATTGCGACCACCGACGGCTCCACTATCGAGGTCACGATCGAACAGCACAGCTGGTAGCGGACAGGCGGCAGAGTCACCGGTCCGACCGCCCCGGCCGCACAGGCCGGACGGTCGTCAGACAGGGAACCGCTCCATGAACTGGCTGGAACAGCTGAAGCGCAGGAAGATAATGGACCCCGTCACGGCGGCCTTCTACATCGTGCCCGCCGGGGTCATCGTTCTTATCTTCCGCATGATCCCGATCGCGTCGGCGTTCGTTCTCTCGTTCTTCGACGTGAAGATGGGGCGTGTGCGCGGCTTCATCGGGCTGGCGCACTACGCGCGCCTGTTCCAGGACCCGACGTTCTTCAATTCGCTCGGCACGACCGCGTACTACGTCATCGGCGTCGTTCCCGCGAGCCTGTTCCTCTCGCTCTTTCTTGCCGTTCTTCTCAACCAGAAGATCAAGGGGCTCGGCTTCTACAGGACTATCTACTTCCTGCCGGTCGTGACGTCGCTTGTCGCCATCTCGATGGTGTGGAAGTGGATCTTCCATCCGCGTCTTGGTCTTCTGAACTTCGTCGTCGAGAAGCTCGGAGGCAACTCGCTTCTCTGGCTCGATGAACCGCGAGGCATCTTCCAAATGGCCGCGTCGGGTCTCGGCTGGGAGTGGTGGCCCGACGGGCTCTCGGGTCCGAGCCTGGCGCTCGTCGCCGTCGTCATCGTCGCCATCTGGCGCGGCATCGGATACAACATCGTCATCTTCCTGGCGGGGCTTCAGAACATCCCCGACCAGTACTACGAGGCGGCGCGGATCGACGGCGCCAATACCCGCGGCATTTTCTGGCGCGTGACGTGGCCGCTTCTCTCGCCGACAACGTTCTACGTGATGCTCTCGACGACCATCGTCTCGTTCCAGGTCTTCACCCAGATCTATCTCATGACCGGCCCGCCGGTCGGAGGACCGATGGGAACGACGAAGGTCATCGTCTACTACCTCTTCGAGAAGGGCTTCGACGCCGGCGGCAACATGGGGTATGCCAGCGCCGTGGCGCTCATCCTCTTCGGGATCATCCTGACGCTCACGCTCATCCAGCGTCGGGTTGTGGAGAGTCGCGTGTACTACTAGAAGCGACGTGCGCCGGGCCAGTCGCGGCGGCACGAGTCAGCGCAATGCCGGAGGACGTGAACACGTGGAGCAGACGGCCACACTGCAGGATCGGGAGCTGAACGCGGCGCACCGCGTGCGCAGTGGTTTCGGGCGCGCGGGGGTCTATGCCGGGCTCATCATCGGCGTCATCCTTATGATCGTTCCGTTCTGGTGGATGATATCGACGTCGCTCAAGTCACCGATCGAGATCCTCGAGTTTCCACCGACGTGGGTACCGACCGGTCACTTCGCTCTGGCCGACTCAGGCGAGTGGGAAGAGGTCTACATCGTTACCGAGGTCGAGGATGGCGCGCGACTCAGGGTTCGCACCGTCGACGGCGCCCGCGAGCGTATTCTCCCCGCAGAGGATGTCGTGGACCGCGTGCGGTTCCGCTTTGCGAACTACGTAGAGGCCTGGAATCAGGCCCCGTTCGCGCGGTACTACTTCAACACGATCTTCGTCACTGTCTTCGTCGTCATCGGCGTGCTCATCACTTCGTCACTCGCCGCGTACGCGTTCGCGAGGATGCGGTTCTGGGGACGCGACAACATCTTCCTCGTGTTTCTCTCGATGATGATGGTGCCGCAGCCGGTCTATATCGTGCCCTCGTACATCGTGCTCGTGAAGCTCGGCTGGATCGACACGTACCAGGCGCTCATCGTGCCGTGGCTGGCGCACATCTTCAGCATCTTCCTGTTGCGGCAGCATTTCAGGACCATTCCGAACGATCTCTACGACGCGGCCATCATCGACGGGTGCAGCCGGTTCGCCTTCCTCTGGCGGATCATCCTGCCGCTCTCCAGAGCTATGTTGGTCGCGGTCGTGATCTTCACGATCGTCGGAACGTGGAACTCGTTCCTCTGGCCGTTGGTGATGACGAACACGCCCGAGGTCCGTCCGCTCCAGGTCGGTCTCGCGCGGTTCTCGCA
>CAZNHF010000158.1:0-6097 GCA_964572375.1 uncultured bacterium
CTTGCGCTGTTTGCGCGCCGCTTCCCTCGGGCGCTCCTGGTGGGTCGCGGGGTGGTTGTTTTCCCCCTCGGGGGTCCCGCCCCCCCCGCGCGGGGCACGCGCGCCTCTATTTCCGAAACGGGACATAAACGGCCTTACGAGACCGCCTCGGCAGCGACCGGCTCGGCCTCCACCTCTGCGGCCTCCGACTCTCCGATCGCACCCTCATCGACAATGAGCCCCATCGCCACCCGAATCGCGTGCTCGAGTTCGACGCGCACCTCGGCGTTCTCCTCGAGGAACGTTCGGGCCTTCTCTCGTCCCTGGCCAAGCTGCTTCTCGCCGAAACCGAGCCACGTACCCTTGCGTCCCAGGACGTTGTGCTCGAGCCCGAGATCGATCAGGTCGCCCTCGTACGAGATGCCCTTGCCGTAGATGATGTCGAATTCGGCCACTCTGAACGGAGGCGCGACCTTGTTCTTGACGACCTTGACCTTCGTCCGGTTGCCGATCGTCTCTTCCCCTGTCTTGATGGCGCCGATCCGCCTGATATCGAGCCGCACGCTCGCATAGAACTTGAGCGCTCGTCCACCGGAGGTCGTCTCCGGGTTTCCGAACATGACGCCGATCTTCATCCGGATCTGATTGATGAAGACCACACACGTCTTCGACTTGCTGATGGATCCGGCGAGCTTTCTGAGAGCCTGCGACATCAGACGAGCCTGGAGGCCGACGTGCGTGTCACCCATCTCGCCCTCGATCTCGGCGCGCGGCACGAGCGCCGCGACGGAGTCGATGACTATGATGTCGACCGCTCCGCTTCGGACCAGCATCTCGGTGATCTCGAGAGCCTGCTCGCCGGTGTCCGGCTGCGAGATGAGCAGGTTGTCGGTGTCCACGCCGAGCGCCCGCGCGTACCCCGGGTCCATGGCGTGTTCCGCGTCGATGAATGCCGCAACGCCCCCGAGCCGCTGCGCGTTCGCAGTGATCGAAAGCGCCAGCGTCGTCTTGCCAGACGACTCCGGCCCGTACACCTCGATGACGCGCCCGCGCGGGACGCCACCTATGCCGAGCGCCAGGTCGAGCACGAGCGACCCAGTCGGGATGGCTTCAATGCCCTCCCCCGACCGGTCGGAGCCAAGCCGCATGATCGAGCCCTTCCCGAACTGCTTCTCGATCTGCGAGAGCGCCAGGTCCAACGCCTTCCTCTTCTCTTTTTCCTGATTCATGCTTTCCTCCATGCCGCGTGAGGCAAGGGATCATTGTTGTAGGTCGGCTCCCGCTCCGCCGAGGCGGATGACCTCGAGCGTCTCGTGTCGTGCGCCGCCCGGCGAGAGCGTGCTCTTCACGAGCCTGAGCTCACTCACCGACGTGCGCCCGCGTGGGACCGGGAGTTCCGTTATGAGCGCCGACAGATCCACGGCGCATGACGATCCATCCGCGTCGCGAATCCTGCCAAGCGTGATGTGGGGATGAAACCGACGCTTCTCCCGGGGAAAACCGAGGGGTGTCAGCTCCCGTTCGACCGCCTCCTGAAGGTGATAGAGCTCGTCTGCCGGCTCTATTCCGATCCAGACAACGCGCGGACGCGCCGGTGATGGGAAGGCTCCCATCGAGGTCGTATCGAACGTGAAAGGGGGCACCTCGGCGGCGGCAGTCTCGAGCGCCGTCACCAGATCCGGGAGCAGGGCCTCCTCCACATCGCCAAGAAACCTGAGTGTCAGATGAAGCGTTTCGGCGCGGGACCAGCCGGCCCGCACACCGGCGCCTCTGAGTTCATCTATGAGTGAGAGTATGCCGTCTTTCAGCGTCCTCGACAACTCCAAAGCCACGAAGGCCCGGATCATCAGATCTCGCCCCCGTCATCGAGGGTCACCGAGGATGCCGCCGGCGGCTCCGAGACCGGAAGGTCCAGAAGATCCCGACGGACCAGGTCCAGCGCTGCCACGGCGGCACGCCGACGGACCCGGTCTCGACCTCGACCCAGCAAAAGGCGCCAGACCACCGTTCCACCATCGCGCGCGAGAGCCACATAGACCAGCCCGACCGGCTTCTCCGGGGTACCGCCGCCGGGGCCCGCTATCCCCGTGATCGAGAGCCCGTAGTCGGTCTTCGCCCGTCCGCGCATGCCCTCGGCCATCTGGACCGCGACTTCACTCGAGACCGCACCGTGCTCTTTGAGGGTCGCGGCCTTCACATGCAGGAGCCGCTTCTTCAGGTCGTTGCCGTACGCGACGACCCCGCCGGCGAAGTACTCGGAGCTCCCCGCGGTCCTCGTGATCTGCCACGCAACCCTGCCGCCGGTGCATGACTCGGCCACCGCGAGCGTCCTGCCGTGCATGCTGAGGAGATACCCGACCACGCGTTCGATCGTCTCATGCCCGCGTGCATAGACAGCGTCACCCAGAAGATCCGAGATGCGCTCCTGCGCGCGCTCGGCCGCCTGTGCGGCCTGCGCCCGCGATTCGCCGCGACCGACGATCCTCAGATCGACCCCGTCGGCGTGCGGGAGGTACGCGATCTCCACCCTGGCCAACCGCCGGGCGATAGCCTGTACGCGGTCGGCGATCTCGGATTCCGCCAGATGGAGCGTGCGTACGATGCGCTCTTCCCTCAGGCGGGCCAGCCCCCTCCCCTCGAGGAAGGGCGCCACGTAGTTCTCGAAGATGCCTCGCATCTCGACCGGCACCCCCGGCAAAGCGAACAGAAGTCTCCCGTCCTTTTCGACCAGGAGTCCGGGGGCGCTCCCGACCCTGTTCTCAATCGGCCGCGCACACTCCGGAAGCATGCACTGCGCCGCGTTCGATTCGGGTACCCCCGCGCCGCGCCGTGCAAAGCTCGCCTTGATGGTCTCGAGCGCCTCCTCGTTCATCACCAGGCCGCACGAGAACAGATGCGCCAGCGCCTGCTTTGTGCGGTCGTCCGCCGTCGGCCCCAGTCCGCCCGTCACAAGCACGAGTTCCGAACAGCTGAGCGCCTCTCGCAGCGCCTCCTCTATCTCGGACTGCCCGTCGCCGACCGACGTCATGCGCGCGACCTCCGCGCCAAGAGACGTGAGCTGCTCCGCGAGGTACGCCGCGTTCGTGTCGGTCCTGCTCCCACTGAGAAGCTCGTTGCCGATCGTGACGATCTCGGTTCTCATGACTGGCGCTCCGGGGCGAGACGCGAGCGGCGGACCGCTCGCACTGATGCTCTCTGTGATCGCCTGAGGCGGCGGAGCCTAGAGCCCGCCGGCGACGAGAAGCATGATCCGCAAGAGGGCGTTTGCGTAGATGCCCGCGATGACGTCATCCATAACGATGCCGAATCCGCCGGGAAGCGATTCCGCGCGCCTCGCGGGAAACGGCTTGAGGATGTCGAGGATCCTAAAGAGGACGAACGCCACAGCGTAGACCGTCAGCGTCTTCGGCAGGAAGAGCACTGCTATCAGCATCCCGGCGTACTCGTCGATCACGATGCGCGAGGCGTCCTTGCCGAACCGGAGTTCCGCACGGGTGGAGGCCCAGATACTCATTGCGACGAAGGCGAGCGTCGACAACACGATCAGGGAGATCGCGATCAGGGGCGCTCCCGGGAGAACGTCCGGCAGGAAGAACCAGAGCAGCACGGCGCACCCGAGCGCACCCGCCGTGCCGGGGGCGATCGGCGCATATCCGAGGAAGGCGCCGGTCGCGATGAAGCGGGTGACCGGATGAAGCTCGGTTCGTTCGGTCTCTGTCACAGGAGGGGACCTCCTCGCTCTCCGGTGTCCGCCGGCGCTTGCGCCGCGGACCCGACAGGAAGCACATACGCCGCGCCCGATGCCACGGTCAGCAGAATGGCGAAGAGACCCGCTGCGCGCAGAGTGGCCGTCATCCAGGCGGCCGCTTCAACAAGCGGCTGCCCCAAGGCGGGCCGTGTCAGGGCGAGAAACAGTAGCAGCAGCGAGATCCACGTCATCTGTGTGGCCGTCTTCCACTTGGCCATCCGGCTCGTGGAGAAACCACTCCCCGTCCGGATGACGCCCAGCCTGCAGCCGAGGATGAGCAGCTCGCGCCCGACGACGACCGCGAACATCCAGAACGGAACAAGCTCGCCCGCGGCCAGGACGAGACCGACGAGTGACAGGGTGACCAGAACCTTGTCGGCAAGCGGGTCGAGGAGTTCCCCGACCCGCGTGACCTGCTTGGACCTCCGTGCGAGATACCCGTCCCCGAGGTCCGTCAGCATGGCAATCACGAACACGACGAACGCAGTTCGCATGCGTCCCGTCACGATCAGCGACAGCACAACGGGCCCGAGGATGAGCCGCGCCGTCGTCAGTGTGTTCGGCCAGTTCATGCGCCCCCCTGACGGCGAGGCGAGCGCTCCAAGGCGATCGCCTTCAACCTCGTCAGCTCTGCGACAGTTCCTCGCGCTTGAGGAGCCACTCCCACTTGCGATCGACGTCGGCCTGGATCTCCGCGATGATGTGCTTGTTGTCCTCGCGGAACAGGTGACGGAACCGACCCTGGCGCTTCAGCCAGTCCTCCACCGGGAGCTTCTCCTTCGGCCTCCTGGTGACCGTGATCTTACCGTCCACGACTTCGTAGATCGGCCAGAAACACGTTTCCACCGCGACGCGCGCGATATCCATGGACTCCTCCATGGGGTAACGCCATCCGCGCGTGCACGGCGCCAGTATGTTCATGAAGGCCGGGCCGTCCATCGCCAGAGCCTTCTCGATCTTGTCGGTCATGTCCTTCGGATACCCCGGCGTCGCCTGCGCAACGTACGGAATGTCGTGGGCGATCATGATCTCGGTGAGCGGCTTGGGGAACTGCTGCTTTCCGGGGATGACCTTACCGGCGGGCGTCGTGGACGTCGCCGTGCCCTTCGGCGTACCACCGGACCGCTGGATACCGGTGTTCATGTACGCCTCGTTGTCGTAGCAGATGTAGAGCATGTTGTGCCCGCGCTCCATCGCTCCCGAGAGCGACTGGAGACCGATGTCGTACGTGGCGCCGTCTCCGCCCATCGCGATGAAGTTGATCTTCTTGTCGATCTTCCCCTGACGCTTCAACGACCGATACGCCGCTTCCGCGCCGCTGATGGTCGCCGCGGAGTTCTCGAACGCGTTGTGAATGAACGGCGTCCTCCACGCGGTGTAGGGATAGATCGTCGTCACGACTTCCACACAACCCGTCGCGCAACCACACACCGTGTCCTTCCCGGCCGACAGGAGGATCTGTCGCATCGCCGTCATCGGCAGACACCCCGCGCACGCGCGGTGGCCGGCGGACATCAGTTCTTCGCGCTGGGCCAGCTGCTTCAGGCCTGGCATCGTGAAACCCTCCTTAACCTCTGACCCCGACGTACCGAATCTCCTCGCCCGACGTCTTGCCGGAGCGGATCGACTCGAGATCGTCGAACACGGACTTCAGAGCATCCATTGACATGTCCCGGCCACCAAGGCCGTAGACGAAGTTGGTCACTGTCGACTCGCCGCCGTAGAGAGCCGCCTTGATTTCCTTCTCGAGCGGCCCGCCGGGCGCGCCGAACGAGATGGCACGGTCGAGCACGCCGATGGTGCCGACGCCCTTGAGCGTCTCGGCGATCTCGCGACCGGGGAACGGACGGAAGGCGCGGATCTTGAGGAGTCCGACCTTCCGGCCGGCGTCCCTGAGCTCATCCACCACGACCTTCGCCGTCCCTGCGGTCGAGCCGAGCGCCACGATCGCGATGTCGGCGTCGTCCAGGCGGTACGCCTCGATGAGTTCATACGGACGGCCCGAGAGCTTCCCGTAGGCCGCTCCGACCTCCTTGATGACGGCTGGCGCGTTTCTCATCGCCTCGACCTGCTGCCGCTTGTGCTCGAAATAGTAATCCTGCAGATCAAGCGGGCCGAAGGTAACCGGATTGTCAGTATCGAGCAGGCTGTACTTCGGCTTGTACTCCCCGGCCCACTCGCGAGCTTCTCCATCCTCGAGAACGTCAAGTACCTCGGCGGTATGACTGATGATGAACCCGTCGAAGGTCACCATGACCGGGAGAAGCACGTCCGGGTGCTCGGCGATCCGGACCGCCTGAAGCACATTGTCGTAGGCCTCCTGCGCGCTCTCCGAGTAGAGCTGGATCCAACCCGAGTCGCGGCATCCCA
>CAZNHF010000159.1:0-4636 GCA_964572375.1 uncultured bacterium
GCGCACGGAGTAGCGGAACATGAACGCCGAATCGAAGCGCAGCTCGCGCATGAGCTCGAGCGTCTGTTCGAAATCACCCCTCGTCTCGCCCGGGAACCCGGCGATGATGTCGGTCGTAACGGCGACACCGGGGAGCGCTTCGCGGAGCGAGGCGACGAGTCCCACGTAGTGCTCACGCGCATACCTGCGGTTCATGCGTGCGAGCACCGGGTCGGAGCCGGACTGCACAGGGAGGTGGACGTGCTCGCAGACCTTCTCGAGCTTCGCCACAGCGCCGATCAGACGGGGCGAGAGGTCCTTCGGGTGCGAGGTCGCGAAACGGATGCGCGCGAGGTCGGAGACTTCATTGACCCGCTCCAGAAGGCCTGCGAAGTCGAGGAGACCGTCGGCGTAGGAGTTGACATTCTGTCCGAGGAGCGTGACATCGCGCATACCGAGTTCGACGAGCGCGCGTACCTCATCGACCACGCGGTCGGCGGGCAGACTCCTCTCCCGTCCGCGGACGTACGGCACGATGCAGTAGCTGCAGAAATTGTTGCACCCGCGCATGACGCTGACGAAGTCGCGGAGGTCAGCGGACAACGAAGACGGGCGGGACGCGTAGTTCTCGTCCGCATCGACACCCGTCTCCACCGCCGTTCCGTTCGCGGCGCGCTCGATGACGTCAGGCAGAAGGGCGTACCGGTCGGTTCCGACGACGAAGTCGAGACCGCGCACCTCGGCGAACAGCCTCTCTCCCATGCGCTGTGCCACGCACCCGATCGCACCGAGGACCGCGCCCTGGGGCGCGAGTCCGCGGAGATGCCGGAGTCGGCCGAGGGCCCGCACTTCTGCACGGTCTCTCACGCTGCAGGTGTTGACGATGACCACGTCTGCGTCGTCGGGCTTCGATGTGAGCGCGAAGCCCGCGCTCACAAGTATCGAGGCGATCATCGACGAGTCGTACTCGTTCATCTGGCATCCGTACGTTTCGATATAGACGCGTCGCCGGTTCATCGTTCGCTCCCCGGCTGCATGACGCCTCGCGTCGTGAGGCCATCGACCCCGGTCACGCGGACCGACACGAACCGGTTGCCGAGGTCGGACGCCCCCTCGAATTCCACACGCACGTACTCCGATGTGAGCCCGTCGAGGAGTCCGTCTTCCTTGTTGTGGTCCAGCACGAGTGCATCGAGCGTGTCTCCCACAAGAGACGTTCGGAACGAGAGAGACCTCGCCTGCCCCGTCGTTCTCAGCGCCTTGCTCCGTCGCTTCTTCTCGACTCCGTCGACCACGTCAGGCATCGAGGCGGCGACTGTCCCGGTACGCGGCGAGAACGCGAACACGTGGAGATACGTGAAGGGAAGACTCTCGATGAGGTCTGCGGTCGCTTCGAAGTCGGCGTCCGTCTCGCCCGGAAACCCGACCATGACGTCGGCACCAAGGCCGCAGCGCGGGTGCCGTCCGGTCACGCGTTCGATGGCTTCCCTGTATTCATCTGCCGTGTAGCCGCGTCCCATCGCAGACAGCACGCGGTCGGATCCGCTCTGGAGCGGGATGTGAAGGTGCTTGCAGACCGAGGGGTTGCCGACGATGGCGTCCGCGAGGCCCGCGGTCAGCTGGAGAGGTTCGATCGAACCGAGGCGTACGCGCTCGACTCCGTCGACGGCCGTGACGCCCTCGAGTACATTCTCGAGACGCACCCCGTCGCCGGGAGCATACGCACCGATGTGGACGCCGGTGAGCACGAGTTCGCGATATCCTGCGTCGGCGAGCCGGCGGGCCTGGAGTATCACGTCGTCGTACGGTCTGCTCCGCGACGGACCGCGCGCGTCCGGGACGGCGCAGTAGGCGCACCGCGAGTCGCAGCCGTCCTGGATCTTGAGGAATGCCCTCGTGTATCCCCGGAATCGTTCGATATCGAGCGCGTGGAATACGTCCGCCCGGATCGCCTCCGTGCACACGCGTGGAGTCCGTGGGTCCCAACCGTGCTGGAGTGCGTCGATGAGGATCGTGACCAGCACCGACTTGTCGCTGTTTCCGACGACGATGCTGACCTCCGGCATTGCGGCGAGTGCCTTGGCGTCACGCTGGGCATAGCAGCCGGCCGCGGCTATCAGAGCTCCTGGTGAGGTCTTCGCGGCTCGTCTGAGCATCTGCCTGCACCGATAGTCGCTCCGACCCGTGACCGTGCACGTGTTCACGACGTAGGCGTCCGCCGGCGAGTCGAACGGAACGATGCGGCATCCGTGTGACTCGAGTAGTTCGGCCAACCCTTCCGTCTCGTACTGGTTGAGCTTGCAGCCTACCGTCATGAGCCCGACGGTCGGACCGGATCGAGTGTCCACCTGCCACTCCAGCCTGACGCGATTGGGGGGACCCGTGGTCGAGCCCCCCCATACGTCGTTCATGCACCGGTGTCCTGCGTGCCGGTGCCTTACTCTATCTGCTTCTCGACCTCAGGCGCATCGTCGGCCTCGGCCACATCGGCAGCCGCCTCCGCCGACTCCTCGACAGCCTCAGCCACCGGTTCGGTGACCTCAGCCGCCGGCTCGGCGGCCTGTGGCCGCTCCGGGACAGCGTCCTCCTCCGGAGTGTCGAGTTCCTCAGAAGCCTCGACCTCGTCGGACGCCTCAGCCTGCTCAGCATCGGCCGTCTCAGAAGCCTCGACCTCGTCGGACGCCTCAGCCTGCTCAGCATCGGCTGTCTCAGAAGCCTCGACCTCGTCGGACGCCTCAGCCTGCTCGGCATCGGCTGTCTCAGAAGCCTCGACCTCGGCGTCGTCGACCCCGTCGGTAGACTCGAGCCCCTCTTCCTTCTCGTCCGCGAGCAGCTCAGGACGGATGCCGTGCTCGTTCAGGTACTCCTGATGCACGTCCGCCGGCTGCTTCTCCATGTAGGCCCGAACGGAGAGTACAATTCTCCGGTTTTCCGAAGAGACCTCGATGACCTCGAGCGGGAGTACGTCACCAGCGGCGAACCTTGCCTCTATCCTGTTGATCTCGTTGAGAGCGAGATGCGACATGGGCACGAAGCCCTCCACGTCGCTGGGCAGGTCCACGACGATGCCCGACTTGTGAATCCGGCTGACGGTGCCACTCACCTCGACGCCGACAGCGTACTGCTCGGCCAGTTCGTTCCACGGGTTATCCGTGCACTGCTTGATGCCCAGCGAGATACGGTGACGGTCCTTGTCGATGCCGAGCACCATGACCTCGACCTTCTGGCCGCGGTGCAGGACTTCGCTGGGATGCTTGATCCGCTTCGTCCAGGACATGTCGGAGATGTGGACGAGCCCGTCCATTCCCTCCTCGAGCTGGACGAACGCGCCGAAGTCGGTCAGGTTCCGGACGCGTCCCTCGATCTTGGTGCCGACCGGGTACTTCGTGTCCAGGTCCTGCCACGGGTCGCTCTCGGTGCGCTTCAGCGAGAGAGAGATCTTCTCCTCCGCCTTGTTCACGTTGAGGACCTTCACCTCGACGATGTCACCGATTCCCAGGATCTTTGAGGGGTGACGGATGTGCTGCGTCCACGACATCTCCGAAATGTGGATGAGCCCCTCGACACCCTCCTTGAGTTCGACGAACGCGCCGTAATCGGTGATTGACACGACCTTGCCGCGCACGCGTGAACTGACTGAGAACTCCTGCTCGACGTTCTCCCACGGATACTCGGCAAGCTGCTTGAGGCCGAGCGAGATGCGCTCCCTCTCCGGGTCGAAGTTGAGAACCTTGACCGTCAGCTCATCGCCGATCGCGACCAGCTCTGAGGGGTGACGGATTCGGCCCCAGCTCATGTCAGTGATATGCAGAAGACCGTCGATACCTCCGAGGTCCACGAACGCGCCGAAATCGGTGATGTTCTTGACTCCGCCCTGTCTGATCTGACCGACCTCGAGCTCCTTGAGCAGAATTTCCTTCTTGAGCTGCCGCTCCTCTTCGAGCACGACACGCCTCGAGATGACGATGTTCCTCCTGCGCTTGTTGACCTTGAGAATGCGGAACTGGAGCTTCTGCCCCAGGAGCTCCTCGAGGTTTGGAATGCGCCTGAGCGCCACCTGTGAACCCGGCAGGAAAGCCTCCACGCCGAACAGGTCGACCTTGAGGCCGCCCTTGATCCGACGCTTCGGGATGCCCTCGACGACCTGCTGGTCATCGTGAGCTTCCTTGATCTTGTCCCAGACCTGGAGGAAGTCGGCCTTACGCTTCGAGACCTTGACCTCGCCGTCTGCGTCTTCCGTCGCCTCCAGAAGGACACTGATCTCGTCACCGACGGACAGCGCCTCGGGCTCAGGAAACTCATCTATCGCGATCCGTCCTTCCGACTTGAACCCGATGTCGACCATAACCTCAGAATCGGTGATGGAGAGGATCGTTCCCTTGACCAGCTCTCCCTCGTCGATCGACTTGAGGGTGGCGTCGTACATCTCGGCCATCTCGGTGAACTGCTCGAGCGTGTAGCCGAGTTCCTCGAGGTCCTCTTCGTTCGGGACCGGGAGGGCCTCCTGCTTCCGGACCGGCGGCTCGTCGTCATAGTCATCGTCACGATCATCGTGCGACGATGGCGTCCGCGCGGCTGCGAACGTGCTCCGGGGTTCGGTGGCATCCGGCGTGGTCGTCGTCGGTGCATCGGTGGACGGCGTTGCGTCCTCATTCAC
>CAZNHF010000159.1:4736-6063 GCA_964572375.1 uncultured bacterium
GCGTCCGTTCCTTCATGCTCGTTCGAAGGATCGGAGTTTGGGTCCATTGTCTTGTCTTCGAACATCCCTCTTTCTGTCTCCTCTCTTGACTGATTCGTGCTTGTACGCCGGCTGCGGGCGGCTTTCCGCTCCCTGACGGGAGTTCCTAGAGCTTCTCGACCGCGTGAACAACATCGTCGATGATCCACTGCGGCGTCGATGCTCCTCCTGTGACACCTACCTCCCTCTTCCTGTCGAACCACCCGGGTTCGAGCTCATCAGACGTTTCTATGTGGTAGGCGTCGCTGCCTGCTTCGCGACAGAGTTCCCAGAGACGCCTTGTGTTTGCACTGTTCTTGCCCCCGACGATCAGCATGACGTCCACCTTGCCCGCCAGCTCGAGCGCGTTGACCTGGCGTTCGGACGTCGCGTTGCAGATCGTGTTGAAGACCTTCACCTCCTGCGCGGTCTCAAGGAGCTTCGCAACGACGCCCTTGAGACGCTCGAGCGGCTGTGTCGTCTGGCAGACGACGCCCACCCGCTCTGCCGTCAGCGGTTCCCCGAAGCTCTCCGGTCCGGTCACGACGGTCGCGTCGGTCGTGAGACTTCCGGTGATCGACAGCACCTCCGGGTGGTCCTGCTCTCCGACCACGACGACTGCATATCCGTCTCTCTCGAGCTGCGCCGCCCGGTCCTGCGCCATCTTCACGAACGGACAGGTCGCATCAACTATCTTGAACCCCCGCACGCGTGCGGTTTCGAGCACGGTGCGGGGAAGACCGTGCGAGCGAACGACGAGCGTTCCGGGTTCGACACTCGAAAGATCGTCCACGACCCTGAGGCCTTCGTCCTCGAGCCTGGCGACGACCTGCGGGTTGTGGATGATCGGCCCCAGTGTCACCAGCGGCCCGTCACCTCCGTGCGCCGCGTCGAACGCCAACCTGAGCGCGCGTTTCACGCCGAAGCAGAACCCTGCGCAGGGGGCCACGGTCACGTTCATCCCGACGCCGCCTCCCTCTTCAGTTCGGCGATCGCCGACATGATGCGCGCCGTGGTAGCGACGTACGCCTCGGTCGCGGCAGGTCCTTCGTGACTGAGCGGCTCCCCGAAGGCGATCCGAACCGAGCCACGCGTTCGGACGGCGCCCCGCGGGTCGTTCGTTCCCGTGATGCACGCCGGGACCACCTGCGCCCCGGCGCCGGCCGCGATGAACGCGACGCCCGGCCGCGCCATTCCGAGTTCTCCCGTACGGCTTCTGGTCCCCTCAGGGAACATCAGCAGCGCGCGGTCCCGCCCCAGCACCGCGCGTGCGGTCCTCAGAGCCTTGCGATCGTGCCCCCGCGGTCGA
>CAZNHF010000160.1:0-6040 GCA_964572375.1 uncultured bacterium
GGATCGTCAACATCCTCGAGGACCTCGGTGAGGTCGTCGCCATGACGGGTGACGGAGTCAACGACGCCCCAGCGCTCAAGCGCGCAGACATCGGCGTGGCGATGGGAAGGATCGGAACGGACGTCGCCAAAGAGGCGTCCGAGCTCATACTGCTCGACGACAGCTTCCCGACGCTGGTCGAGGCCGTCAGAGAGGGAAGGACCATCTACGCCAATCTGAGGAAGACGGTTCTCGCCTCGATGACGACCAACGGGGCCGAACTCGTCATCGTGCTTCTCGGACTCGCCGCAGTGTCAATGAAGAGCTGGGCGATCGCGATCCTCGCCATCCAGATCCTCGCGATCGACCTGGTCGCGGAGATCCTCCCTCTGACGTCGCTCACGTTCGACCCGCCCTCGGACGAAGTCATGACGGCTCGGCCGCGCGATCTCGGCGACCACATCCTGAACCGCAACTCGACGCCGGAGATCGTCTTCCTGGCCGCCATCATCGGGGCGCTCGCCTTCACAAACTACGCGCTCTTCATTTGGCGTGAAGGAATCGCGTTCGCGGTCGACACGGCGAGAACCCCCCTCTATATGAGAGCGCTGACGGTCTCGTACCTCTCGATCGCCTACTGCCAGTTCATAAACATCCTCGAGCGCCGCTACGAACTCAGGACGCTCTTCAGCCGCACGTTCTGGACGAACCGCGTTCTCCTCTGGTCCATCGTCGCCTCGATGGCTCTGACGGTGATCGTCGTCTACGCTCCGCTCATCAGCGACTTCCTCTCATTCCAGGGGCCGACGGCCACGGACTGGCTGTACGTGCTCGGAGCCGCTGGGGTCTTTCTGCTCGCCTTCGAACTCATGAAGGCCAGAAAGCGCCGCAGAGCCCGCTGACACACCCCTGGGGCCACCGTTGGCCCACGACTTGCTTCAGTCTGACCCAATTCACACAGTGCCGCGTCGGAAGGCCGCAGGGGAGACCCCCGGCGCGCCATCGACGTGGCGTACTGCAAGAGACTGACGGACAGGAGGAGCAGAAATGAGAGACAGAAGCATGAGCCTTGTCATGTTCGCCGTGGCGCTCTATGTGGTGATGGCGGCGCTGGCGACACCCGCGGTTGCATCACCGGCATTCGGCGGACCGACGACGTTCCGCGGGTGGCAGCTGGATGGGACGGGACTCCTCACGCGTGGAACGTCCGGCGAGCTCGAGCCTGCGGGCTGGGTCTTGCCCTCCGTGAGTGCGTGGGACGAGGCACGCTCCGCAACCGGGTACGAGGACCAGGTCCCGGAACTGGACGTGCGGGGCGACCATGTTGCGCAGAGTGATTCGGACGAGCGCTACTATGCGTACTCCGCCGGCGGTGAGTTCTAGGACTTCCTGCCGCAAGGGCACAACCAACTTGCCCGCCAGATGACTGACTAAGCATACTAAATGCTGTTATCACGACATGAACATGCCAGCATCACCTTGGTCTGCTTCTTGCAGAATGAGCATTGTGGAATGCACGCTGTGGGTTGCGGACACAAGCCGCAGACTGCACGCGCGTGTGATCAGGAGGAGAGAGGAGGCCCGCGACGCACAGGCGGGTCACAGGTGGAGAACCGGTTCCCGTGGACCCGGAGGGCGTCCGCAGGAGCCGAGCGAACGAGGAGGGACTCATGCGCTACGTTCTCATCAGTGTGCTGGTGCTGGTCATGGCCATCGGCGTCGCGTCCGCCAAGAAGGACTGGACGCAGCCGGAGACGATGAGCCGCGGGAACCTGGACTGCACGATGGCGACAGTGGTTCAGTGTGGCGATCTCATCACGGGAGACACGACGAATGCCCCCAACAACGTCGAGGCATACTCGTGCGTTGGCTGGACCGAGTCCGGCAACGAGCTCGTCTACGAGCTGACGCTGACCGAGTGCTACGAGGTCACGGTCGCGCTTCTGAACATGTCGGGCGACTTCGACGCGTTCCTTCTCGGAAGCTGCGATGAGGACGACTGCCTCAAGCACGGCGACTCGGGCTTCACGTCCGAGTGCCTGCTCCCGGGCACGTACTACATTGTCGTCGACGGCTACAGCGGCGCCATCGGCACGTTCGAGCTGGAGATCACGTGCGAGCCGTGCGACTGCCCGACGCCCCCGTGCTGCCCGAGCCTCTACACGTGCTACCTCAACGACTTCAACATCATCGACATCTTCACGACGCAGGAGTGCCTCGGTGCTCCGATCTGGGACTGGGGCGTTCCAGTCGGTATCCCTGCCATCGCTTGTGACGACGTTCCGGTGACGAACATCCTCGGCACGAACGTCGGCGGTCTCTACTTCGACAGCGGCGAGGCTGCCGTGGTCGGCCCGTTCGAGATTACCGAGTACTGCTGGTGCATGGAGCTCTGCCACTTCTACGACACCGAGAGCGGCTATGACGGTGGCTACGTCGCCATCTCGACCGATGGTGGTGTGACGTGGACCCAGGTCGCTCCGGCGCGCGGCTATGACACGGTCGGCTCGAGCTACGGCGCGGCCTGCATCGCCGGTCTGGATATCTTCAGCGGTCACCAGTTCAACACCGCGTTCATCCGCGACTGCTTCAACCTCACCCAGTACATCGGGCAGACGGTCCACGTCGGCTTCTTCTTCGGCGCCGACAGCTCGATCTTCTACCCCGGCTGGTACATCAAGTGGGTGAAGATCGGTTCGGACGAGCCGTCCTCGCCGGTCGAGGAGTCGAGCTGGGGCACCATCAAGGCCATGTACCGCTAGAGACCTTGATGCTGCACTGAAGCAACATCACACATGCACGAGAGGGGGCAGGCGAAAGCTTGCCCCCTTCTTCTATGGAGGCGAACGGTTATTCGGCAGGATGTACCAATGAGCGCTCAACCTTGTCCCCTGTCCTGTGTCATACGTGTTGCCCCCCAGGCGCTCACCGTGGACAGCCGTGTCCGCGAGTGTCTCGCTGCCGAGACACTGAAAGAGCGGGATTACAAACAGAGTTTGAAAGGGGATTGGCCGATGAGTGCAAGGCTCATGGTCCTCTCGACCGTGGGTCTCGCCCTCCTCCTGCTGCCGATGTCGGACGCGTGCGCGCGATGTGCGGCGGCGACCGCACTACAGAGCCGAATCGGGCGAGAACGGCAACGAAGAAGGACAGAGGTACCCCGGGTTCGTGGAAACCCGGGGTGCCGCGCCCCCGTACACGGTATCGGGGACGGCTCGGGCTCCGTGGGGCGGGAAGGAGGCAGCACCGGCAGCCGACGCATCGTGGAAACAGGAGGAGTTCTCAACAAGCCTACTCAGAGAGAGAGGCGATGAGCAGTACTGGTTTAGAGAGGGGGATTGGCCTATGAAGTCAGGACTCATGCTCATGCTGGCCGTGGGTCTCGTGCTGTTCGCCACGTTCAGCGGTGCGCTCGCGAAGGACCCGGGCTGGACCGACCACGCGAGTCCTATCCTGCATCCGGCCGAGATGGATGCGGGGAACAAGATCGAGGGCGCACGTCTCGACACGCTGTGGATCTTCCAGGCGGACTTCGAGAACCTCACCGGCGACAACGCCGGTTGGTACTCGCTGGATCGCTCCGGAACACTTGGACAGGACAGCTACTGGCACAAGGACACCATCCGGCTGACCGAGACCTATCTCGGTGACAGCACGTGGTGGTGTGGAACCAACAACCCGTGCTGGATACAGCCGCGCGGGTACGGTAACGACTGGCTGCAGAACCTCCACAGAGACCTGTCGCTCTCGAGCTGGAGCACGGTCGGAGACGATGTCTATCTCGACTTCGACCAGCGCTTCGCGATGGAGCACGACTACGACTACGGATATGTCGAGGTCTCCGATGACGGTGGCGGCTCGTGGACCACGCTCTACACCGCAAACAACCTCGGCTTCGCCGGCAAGCCCGGCACGCCGAAGGACTGGGACTCGGATGTAGGACATCAGCACGTGAGCCTCGGCCCATGGGCGGGCGAGGACATCCGCCTGAGGTTCCGCTTTGAGTCGGATGGCGCCTACTCGTCGGAGAGTGAGTACGACAACCCGCCGACGAACTCAGTGCTGGACGGCGCGTGGCAGATCGACAACATTGAGGTCCTCGTCAACAGTTCGCAGGTCTGGCTGGACGACGCGGAGGCTCCCGGCGACAACGGCTGGGTGCACGAGGCACTCCCGCAGATGGGCAACACGGGACTCGCCTTCTACCGTGGTCTGTTCGGCTCGGACTTCGACACCGGCCGGCCGTTCACGTGCGAGAACCGCACGGGCTGGATGTGGGCGGCGATGGAGCCGTTCACCGGAACGATGATCGACGATCAAAACACGTGGCTTATCTCGCCGCCGATCGATATCAGCGGCGCCGAGAGGCTCGTTGGTCTGTTCGACATGTGGGTCGACATGCCGCAGATCTCGAACGACCGTTTCGATCTCTGGCTCGCGTCGAGCGATGCGATCGCGTGCGCTCAGGATCCGGCGGGATTCGTCGACGAGGAGCCGGGCGGATGGTTCGGCGGCCCGTTCTGGGGCGTCTGGACCGACAGCTGGGATGCGTTCGCGGGCAACGACTGGCTGGCCATCAACTGGCAGCAGGAGAATCTCGACACCGCGGCCCCCAATTCGCACAGGTCCGGTATCATCCTCAACCGGCAGTGGGTCGGAATCCCGACCGGCGACCCCGGCACGGCCTTCACATACGGCCAGTGGGATCGCTTCAATGACTGGTTCGTCGAGCAGATGGCGGACGCGCTCCTGGATACGGCTCTCGTCACGGTCGTCGACGATGACGACGTCGTGAGCGTCACGCTCATGGCTTCGAACGACGACGGCGACACGTGGGAGGCCTACCCCTGCGTCAACCCGCAGCCGCTCGCGAATGACTGGACCGGGTACGCGCCGGTCAACCAGATGACGGCCGGCAGCGAGATCCACTACTACTTCGAGGCTGTCGACGGCGTCGGCAACATCGCGACATGGCCGGCGGCGGCTCCGACGACGTATTACGAATTCTCGATCCTGCCGCTCGAAGCGTCGGTGTCGAACCCGGGCATCCTCCTGGTCGACAAGCACAAGCGTCGTGTCCCGAGCGAGCAGCGCGACTACGCCCACACGTCCGAGTACTACTACCGCGAAGCTCTCGGTATCCTCGGATACGAGTGGGAGGTCTACGACGTCGAGGTCGAGTCGGGCACGAGAGACTCCGAAGGTCCGGATTCGATGGGCTACAAGTACTACGACACCATCATGTGGTTCTCGAACGACTTCGGAGAGTTCACGTTCTGGACGATCGACGAGCTGAACCTGATCAACTGGCTCAACCAGTCCGGCGCCGGCAAGGAGAGGAACCTCCTGATCACCGGCAACGACTGGTGCTGGGAACTGATGGCGGCGGGAGACGAGACACTTGATTTCGTCACGCAGTGGCTCGCCACGGACTACCAGGGCGACGCGGTCGGTGACGTGACCGTCGACAGCATGCCGACAGTGAGCGACGTCGGCGGCGGAGCGACCTTCATGAACGGCAGCGCCGTTCTTGCCGGTGGTTGTCCGACGTTGTCGTACTTCGACGTTCTCGCGCCCCAGGCGGGCACGAGCGGCGCCGAGACGGCGATCCAGTACACGAAGATGGACTCCTCCACGGAGCCTGCCGCAGTGGCTTACACCCATCCGACGCTCGGGTACCAGACGGTTTCGATGGGATTCGGCTTCGAGTACATCATGGACGGAATGGAGCCCGGCGGGTACTACACGACGGGGCTCGAGGACCGTCTGGATCTGATGGAGAACATCATGACCTACTTCGCGGTCAGCCCGACCGCGAACCCGACCGAGGTACCGGTGGAAGACGGATTCAAGAACATGCTGGCGCATGCTCAGCCGAACCCGTTCAACCCGGTCACTAAGATCGCCTACAGCGTCCGCGAGGCGGGCCCCGTGACGATCGAGGTCTACAACGTCGCCGGCAAGGTCGTGCGCACACTCCTCGAGAGCGAGTTCGACGCCGGCACAACCGGCTACGTGGTGTGGGACGGCACGGACGATGCGGGAGCGAAGTGCGCCAGTG
>CAZNHF010000161.1:0-6039 GCA_964572375.1 uncultured bacterium
ATTGACGGACGTACTTGCAATAGGTCTGTACGGCGACCCCCAACCGGTTCGCATCATCTCGAACAGGACGACGACGCCCGAGGCGTAGGCGCCGCTCGCGGAGACGCGCGCGTTGAGCGTGTTCGCCTCCCCGACTTTCACTGGATAGTGACCGGCCCAGATGCTGCTGCTGTTCCAGGTCCCCGGGACCCACCCCGTCACGGACACGTCGGCCAGCAGTACCGCGTTCACGGTGTTCGCGGCGTTGACGATGCCGTAGCCGTACATGTAGTTCCAGATCGGATCGACCGTCGGATACGTCGGCGTGCCGCGTACCTCCGCGTTGACGCGAAGCATGTTGTCCACCTGCGCCGGAGGAAGACCCGGGTACTTCTCCAGCAAAAGCGCGACAACGCCGGAGACGTGCGCCGTCGACCATGACGTCCCGTTGCCCGGGTGCTGCCACCAGCCGGTTCCGTTCTGCCCGGGGTTCGCACCCTGACAGACCGTGATGTCACGCATGTAGGCACAGACCTCGGGCTTGAGGTCGTTCTGGCTGAGCGTGTAGCTTGGAGGAGGCGACTGGCGCGGCCCGGCGCGGGAGGCGCTGTCAAACGTGTCGTCGCCACGCAGAATGGTGGCATTGTCGGTCACGCCACCAACGCAGATTACACCGTCGCCGGACGCCGGCGACGAGATGCCCAGCGAAGGCGGGTTGTTGCCGGCCGAGGCCACGACGGCCACGCCCATTCCGACCAGCGCATTGGCCGCGCGCGCAACGGCGTCAGTCCCGTCGTCAGGACGCCCGCCGAAGCTCATGTTCGCCACGGTGATGTTGTACAGCGCCGCGCTCTGCATCACCCACTGGATGGTCGCGACAGAACGAGAGGCCGGACTCGTGCCGGTGTTGTCGAAGATCTTGCAGTCAACGTAGGTAGCGTTCGGCGCGACGCCCATGTACTGCTGAGCCGGGTCGTTCGCCAGGATCATGGACGCGACGGACGTGCCGTGGTACCAGCCCACCATGTCGTCATCGGGATCGACACCGGGCCCGCCGACCTGTGTGAGACCGTCGTAGCCGGCGACGCGCTTCCCGGTAAGAGCCGGGTGGCCATCATCCACACCGCTGTCAATGATGGCGATGGTCACACCGTTCCCCATGTAGCCGACAGAAGGGTTGATGTCCCAGACGGCCTGCGTGGGATACGCGTAGAAGCCACTCGACCGAGCCTGGATGGCATACGTGCTTACGTCGAGGTGCGGCGTGAGTGACTGGTCCCACTCGATGAGCTTCAGACGCGGGTAGTTGACGATCAGATAGCAGTCCGACACCATGACGTTCCGCACGGCGATGGCGTCGATGAAGCGGAACACGCCATAGATGTCACCGTACTGATCGAGGAACGTGCTGTCGGCGGCTGTCGGTGTCGAGCAGAAGTCGACGATGACATCGACGTAGTCGGACGGATTGACCGCGTTCATGGCGTCGATGTGATCGTCGACGCGGTTCGGGTACCCCGGCCCGGCAGTGAAGGTGTCATAGAGAAACGCGGTGGCGATCGAGGGCAGAAGGAACAACGACAGCAGTGCGAGAGCGAGGATCGCGAGTGCCTTGGCCCACGTGCAAAGGCTGCGCACGGCGCACCCCCTTTCAAAGTGTCCTTCACCACGAGGAGTGAGTGCCTGAAATGAAGAGACCCGCGGGGAGGTGGCCGCTGCACCGCCCTCCCGCAGGTCACATTATACCACTGTGGACTCACAAAACCGAGTGATTACTACTCAGCAGTTCGTCCCGAACCTCGACTCACTCATGCGCAACATCTGAATCGCCCTGCTCGTCCTACTCATCATCGTCAGCGCCAACGTCAGCGTCATCATCATCGTCTTCGTCGGCGTCGCTGTCATCATCCTCATCACCGTCGTCGTCGCAGTCGGCCGCCTTCTCAGGCTTCTCCCCCTCAACTGCAGCCTCGGATTCCTCAACCGGCTCGGCATACGGCTCGCCGAGCTCAGTGACCCAGAGATCGAACATGGCGATCTGCTCGTCGCTGAGAAGCTGAGCGATCGGCATCTGCTTCCCCAGCATACCCGGGTCGGCCTTCAGCTTCATGTTGAAGTAGCTGGTTTCGGGATGCCCGGGATCGATGAGCACGAGGTCGGTCCGCTGAATGCTCGGGACACCGACGATCCCGGTCCCTTCACGCGTCGTTGGCAGCTTGAATCCGGCGTCATGTCCGAAGTCGCCGTGACACTCCATGCACAGGTGGAGCATGATGTCGTTCGCCTCAGCGTACGCGTCGATGGGCGCAGGTTCCTCGACGGTCTCGACAGCAACCGCAGCCTCGGCTTCGATCTCCACCGCAACGTCGCCGGCCGTGGTCTCGACCGCCTCGGTGCTCTGCCCAATGACAACGCTCACAACGGCGAGCAACAGAACTGCCGCAAGTATCAGAACCTTCATGGCACACCTCCTATGGTTGGAAACGAACACGGAAGATCTGGTCCTCATCGAAGTGAGCGTGCATTACCTCGGTGAGTTCAATCGCAGACTGGAGGTCGGGCGCGAGGCTGCCGGCAGCCGCGAGGCGTGCCGGCGCCAGGGCGTCACGCGCCGTCGGAGATGTTGAGCTGTCGAAGCGCTGCTGCGTGGACCGCGCCGGCTGTGAATCCGAATCGCTCGAGCAGATCGGCCGCCGGAGCCGATGCTCCGAAGGTGTCGATGCCTATCATCTCACCGGTCGACCCGGCGTATCGCTCCCACCCGAAGGTGGAAGCCTGCTCCACGGTAACGCGGGCGCGGACCTCGGGCGGAATCACACGCTCGCGGTACTCACGGCTCTGTCGTTCGAAGAGCTCCCACGACGGCATGCTGATGACCCTGGCTCGGATCCCCTCGGAACTCAGACGTTCGTATGCCTCGACGCAAAGCGGCACCTCGCTGCCAGTGGCGATGAGCAGCACCTGGGGAGTCCCGGAGTGGCCGGCCAGCACATAGCCACCCCGCTCGACCTGTGGCGTCTCGTACCGCCCGCGGTCGAGAGTCGGGAGCGCCTGACGCGTCAGGATGAGCGCGCTCGGTTCGCGGGTCAATCGGGCGATGACTCGCCATGAATCCACGACCTCGGCCGCATCGGCCGGCCTGAACACAATGAAGCCGGGCAGGGATCTCAGAGATGCGAGATGCTCGATGGGCTGGTGCGTCGGGCCGTCCTCACCGACACTGATGGAGTCGTGCGTGAACACGTACACGACCGGCAATCCCATCAGCGCGCTCAGACGGATCGCGGGTTTCGAGTAGTCGGAGAAGACCAGGAATCCGGCGCCGTACGGCCGCAGTCCGGACAGCGATAGGCCGTTGAGCACCGCGCCCATGGCGTGTTCGCGGATGCCGAAATGCACGTTCCGTCCCGCACGACACTCGGGCGAGAGGTCGCCCGCGCCCTCGAACAAGAGACGCGATTTGTTCGACGGAGCGAGGTCTGCCGATCCCCCAATGAGCCATGGCACGTTCTCCGCGAGCCGGTTGAGCACCTGTCCCGAGACAACCCTTCCTGCGAGCCCCTTGGAGTCTGGCTCGAACGTCGGGAGGTCTCGATCCCAGCCATCTGGAAGCTCGCGGTGTTTGATGAGCTCCAGCTCCCTCGCGAGTTCCGGATGAGCCTTCGAGTACTCGCCGAGGCGAGCCGCCCAGGTCTCCATCAGCCCACGCCCCCGGGTTCCTATCCCCGCGGCGAAGTGCTCACGCACTCCGTCCGGGACGAGGAACTCCGAATCCTCGGGCCACCCGTAGCTGCGCTTCGCCAGGCGTATCTCCTCCTCACCAAGCGGTTCACCGTGCGCCGAACTTGTGTCCTGCTTGTGGGGAGCACCGTACCCAATGTGGCTGTCGACGATGATCAGTGTGGGGCGATCGTCGGTCTCGAGGAAGGCGTCGAAGGCGGAGTCGAGCTTGTCGAGATCGTTGGCGTCGTTCACATGCCTGACGCTCCACCCATGTGAGCCGAAACGTGCAGCGACATCATCGGAGAACGTGATGTCCGTGTGACCTTCGATCGTGACCCGGTTATTGTCGTACATCCAGCACAGGTTGGAGAGCTTGAGATGTCCTGCGAGAGAAGCGGCCTCCGCGGAGATTCCCTCCATCATGTCTCCGTCGCCGGCGATCGCGTATACGTTGTAGTCGAACATCGTCAGGCCCGGACGGTTGTACCGCTCGGCCATCCAGCGGCCTGCGATGGCCATACCGACGCTCATCCCCACGCCCTGACCGAGTGGCCCCGTTGTCGCCTCGACACCGGTGGTCTCACCATACTCGGGGTGGCCCGGGCATTTGCTGTCGAGCTGGCGGAAGCTCCGAATATCGTCGAGCGTAACGGAGGGACGATCCAGGATGTCCTGCTCGGGGCCGAGGGCTCTCACACCGGTCAGGTGCAGGAGGGAGTACAACAGCATCGAGGCGTGCCCGATCGAGAGCACGAACCGATCCCTGTTCGGCCACATCGGGTCCGCGGGATCGTACCGCAGGAAGCGCTGCCAGAGGCAGTACGCTACGGGTGCGACCCCCATCGGCGTACCGGGATGGCCCGAGTTCGCCTTCTGCACCGCGTCCATCGACAGGGTCCGGATCGTGTCGATACAAAGCCTGTCGAGGCTGTCCGGATTGGATCGCAAGCGTGTCACCTCCACAGTCAAGCACCCAGCCGCCATGTCTCGTGTATCCGGACACAGCTTCCGACAACGACGGGCTACTATCCGCCGAAGCCCTTCATGTTGAACGACGGCATCTCGAACTTCTCGGGCTCCTCGGTGATGATCGACTTCGCGTCGTCACCATGGCCGGTGAGAACCATCTCGAAATCGTCGGATGTGCTCTTCACTGTCCCGTACGGACCGACGTTCTCGGCCTGCCACATGTCGAACCGGAGTTCGTCCGACTCGATGCGCCAGTGATGCGCCTTGAAGGTGCCGGCGGGAACCGTCACGGTCTCCATGCCCAGGTCGCTCGGCGTGACGTCGGGCTCCTCGACCTCACCCTCCGGCTGGTCGCCCATCATGCCGCCACCCATGCCGCCCATCATGCCGCCGCCCATGCCCATGCCGATGGGCATCTCGATGGCCGGCTCGTCGCCAGCCTTAATGATGAGCCTCTTCATGCCGTCCTGATCCCCGGGGTCACCCGAGACGAGCATCTTCGTGACGAAACCGCCGTCTTCTTCGCTGGTCATCTGCATCTCATACCAGTACGCGTCGTCTTCCTTGCCGACGACCGAGATACGAATGGTGACGGGCTCTTCATCCTTGGATGTCATCAGGTACTCGGCCCACTGCCCGATGACCGGGGTGAAGTCTGCGCCGCCCCAGATGTTCTGCGGCAGTCCGGCACCCATCATGCCGCCACCCATTCCGCCACCACCCATCGGTCCGAGACCGAAAGCCGTCGTTGCCAGAAGCACGACGAGTGCGATACCGATCCATGTTCTCATGCCTTGTCTCCCTTCCGGCGCGGTTGCGCCGTGATGACTCCGACTCTCTTGCTCTCCGTGAATTTCCCAGCTGTATCCTGCCCGTAGAATCCCAGAAGCTGCTCGTAGAGTTCGCCGTGCTGCGCCATGAGCTCCGCCGGTCGCTCGAAGTAGAACTCGGTCGCGACCGCAAAGAACTCGGCCGGGTTCTCCGCGGCGTACTCATCGAGGAGCGTCCCGCGTCCGCAATCGACGCGCCGCACGAGCGCCTCGTACTCCCGCGTCATGACCCGGGCCCACTCGGCGTACATCGCCGGCGTTGACAGGCACGGCACGCCGTTCGACTCCCCCGTCTCTTCATCCAGCTGGTGGGCGAATTCGTGCAGCACGACGTTCTCGCCGTCGAATGGATCCGATGCCCCGAACAGAACGTCGCTCCACGAGAGCGCGACTGCGCCCTGCGACCACGACTCGCCGCTCCGCTCCTCCGGCTCATCGAGTACGGTCCCGTCGGGCATGTACTCCTCCGTCGGGGCTACGTACTCGTAAGGATACACGATGATCGAGCGGAGTGCAGGGTAGATGTCGGTCTGGCGCC
>CAZNHF010000162.1:0-5987 GCA_964572375.1 uncultured bacterium
GGCAGCGACACGCGGATCCTTGTCGATACCGAGGCGGTACCCGGCGATGACCAGGAGCTCCTTCCGGACGATCTCATTGAGGAAGGCAAGCTTGGCCTCGTCGCCCTCGCCACCCGGCAACATAGCCGGCGGCATGTGCTCGAGACGTTCGTTGACGTAACCCACGGTGACGACCCGCGGCTCCGCCACGCCCTCCTGATCCGTCAGCGTGACGATTGGCTTCTCGTCAGGCATGGCGCAACCTGATAGCGCCACGGCCACCATACATGCGAGAACCAGCCCGGCGACCACTCTCCTCATAGCAGCACTCCTCTCAGGGACCACGGCTTTCGCCTTGGGGTGCCTATTTTCCCATCTGGTAACATGTTAACAATATACAAAGCGCCCACGCTGCGGCCCAGGCACCGGCTCAAACGCTAGCAGATTCGGCGAACCCCTTCAATACCTTTCTCCCCAACCGGATGGCCTCGCGGCGGTCCCGGGGTGCCTCGAACCGCACGGCCAACCCGTCCGTCGCGTCGAACTCGAGCGCCTCGCTCGTCATCTCAAGCGCCTGCTTGACGCGCGAAGGCCTCGGAGAGCGCTCAGGGACGAACTTCGCCACGATGAACCGGCCCTCAATTCGGACGTCCTGCACGTTTGCCTCCCTGCAAACCACCCGCAGGGCCTGGACATCCAGAAGAGCCCCCACCTCTACAGGAGGCTTGCCGAAGCGGTCGCCAAGCTCCGTCCTGAGCGACTCGACGGCCTCCTCGGTGCCGGCATCCCGTATGCGCTTGTAGACGTCGATCTTCATGTCGTTGTCAGGCATGTAGCCATCTGTGATATATGCATCTACCTTTATGCTTATCGTGGTCTCGAGCTCTTCCACCACCGGCTCGCCCTTCTGACGCCGGACCGCCTCCCTGAGGAGCCGCGCGTAGAGGTTGAACCCGATGGCCATCATGTGGCCATGCTGCTCCGCGCCCAGAATGTTGCCGGCGCCTCGGATCTCAAGGTCGCGCATCGCCAGCTTGTACCCGGAGGAGAGATCTGTGAACTCCTGGATGGCGCCGAGTCGCTTCCGGGCGATCGCAGACAGACTCTTGTCGCGCGGGATGAGAAGATAGGCGTACGCACGGTGGTTCGAGCGGCCGACCCGTCCGCGAAGCTGGTAGAGCTGGGCCAGACCGAAGCGGTCGGCGCGGTTGATGAGGATCGTGTTGACATTCGGGATGTCGAGGCCCGACTCGATGATCATGCTGCAGACGAGCACATCGACCTTGCCCTCGAGGAACCTGAGCATGACCGTTTCGAGCTGGCGCTCGGGCATCTGCCCATGGCCGACATCGATGATGACCTCGGGCAGGAGCTCACGGAGGTAGCTGGCCATCGCCTCGATGGTCTGCACACGGTTGTGCACGAAGTAGACCTGGCCTCCCCGATCGATCTCGCGCATCACGGCTTCGACGATGAGGTCGTCGTCGAACGACGCGATCTCGGTGCGGACCGGGAGGCGGTCCCGCGGTGGCGTGACGATGAGCGACATGTCGCGCGCACCCATGATCGACATGTGGAGCGTGCGCGGGATCGGTGTCGCCGTCATCGTCAGTACGTCCACCGTTCTCTTCATCTGCTGGATGGTCTCCTTGTGGAGGACGCCGAACTGCTGCTCCTCGTCGATGATCAGAAGACCGATGTCATTGTACTTCACATCCTTCGAGATGAGACGGTGCGTGCCGATGATGATGTCGATCTTGCCGTCTGCAAGCCGCTCGACGACGTCCTTCTGTTCCTTCTCTGTGCGGAACCGAGATAGCACATCGACCTCGACCGGATACTCAGCGAACCGGTCGCGGAACGTCGTGAGATGCTGCTGCGCCAGAATGGTCGTGGGCACGAGAACGGCCACCTGCTTGCCGGCCATGACGGCCTTGAAGGCCGCGCGGATGGCGACCTCGGTCTTCCCGAACCCGACGTCGCCACAGATGAGACGGTCCATCGGCTTCGGCGATTCCATATCGTTCTTGATGTCCTCGGTCGCGCGGAGCTGGTCCTCCGTGTCCTCGTAGATGAAGGATGCTTCGAGCTCCTGCTGCCAGACGTTGTCGGCGGGGAACGCCAGACCGGGGCGCGCCTTCCGCGCCGCGTAGAGGTTGAGGAGGTCTCGCGCGAGCTCCTCGACCGCCTTCTTCGCGCGCGCCTTCGTCTTCGACCATGCGATGCCGCCGAGCTTGTTGAGCCGCGGTTTCTGCTCTTCTTTGCCGACGTACTTCTGGATCCGGTCGATCTCATCGGCGGGGACATAGAGCTTCCCGCCCTCCGCATACTCGACGATGACGCAGTCGACGAGCCGGCCGTCGGCCTCGACACGCGCCATCCCTATGTACTGGCCGATGCCGTGGTTGACGTGGACGACGTAATCGCCCTCCGTGAGCGCCTCGAAGCTCGAGATCGGCGCGCCTCCCCGAAACTTCGGGCGACGCCTCCGACGGTACCTGTCGAAGATGTCGTGGTCGGTGTAGACGGCGAGCCGAGCGTCAGGGACGAAGTAGCCCATCTCGAGACTGCCGACCTCGAGCGCCACGTCGGTGACCGCGTCACCGAGGAGTTCACCGAGCCGCGCGACCTGGCCGCGGTTGTCGCACATGATCCACACTCGATGGTCGCGGGCGAGTTCCGTAAGGTGGACCCTGAGGCTGCCGAGGTCGGAGCCGAACGTCTCCTGTCGTTTGGAGATCGCATCGACGCGCTCGAGAGACTCGAGGGCTCGACTCCGGACGAGGCCCGTCGCAATGAGCGGTCGCGTCCCGAACCGCTCGACCAGCCGGTCGAACGGTATGAACAGCGACTCCGGTTCGCAGAGCGGCGTCTTCTCACTCGAAGCGCTGTAGATCTTCGCGGCCTCGAGTGAAATCTGCTCGGCTCTGTCCCAGACCTCATCCTCACGGATGAGGATCATGCCGGCGTCCTTCGGAAGGTAGTCGATGAGCGTCTCGGCGTCCGGATGCACGGCCGGTAGATACTGCTCGACTCCCTCGAAATAGAACCCGTTTTCGAGACCGTTCAGAAGATGGTCGCGATCCTCAGAGTCGACGCGGTGCGCCTTGCTCAAGCGCTGTCCGAGTTCGCCGCCGCCCTCGCCCGAGAGAACGACCTCCCGGCGAGGCAGGATGACGACCTCCTCCAGCTCGCCGGTCGACCGCTGCGTGTAGATCTCAAACTGGCGGATCGAATCAATCTCGTCGCCGACGAGTTCGAAGCGGATCGGGTTGTCATAGCCGAAAGGAAGGATGTCGACGATGCCGCCGCGGACGCTGAACTCGCCGGAGTCCTCGACCATCCGGATCCTGCGATACCCGAGATCGGCGAGACTCGATGTGAACCGCTCGAGTTCCAGACGCTGGCCGCGGCGGATTCGCAGCGTCACCTCTTTGAGCAACCGCCGCGGGAGCGTGCGCTGCATGATGGCCTTCGGCGTCGTCACGACGACGAGCGAATCGCCGGCCATCAGGCGGTCGAGCGCGACGAGGCGGGACTCGGTGATGGAAGTCAGGGGCGAGCGGCGCTCGTATGGGAGCGTCTCCCACTCGCTGAAGAGCAGAATATCGTCATCGGGCAGATAGGTTATGAGGTCGTCCTGAATGTGCTCGGCGTCCGAAAGGTTCGGCGCAATGACGACCCACGTGTGCGGGAGCCGTTTGCGGAGTACGGCCGCGAGGAGCGTCTTTGACGAGCCCATGAGCCCGCCGATCCACAGACGGTTCTCCCCCCGTTCGACGCGCGCGCCGATCCCGGCGAACGGCTCCGCCGTCAATGCATGCTCGACTATCCTGCGTCCCGGCACAGAGTCCCTCCGTGTGTCGTTCAACCGCTGCCCGCGTGTCCGCCCGCGTGTCGGCGCCGCGTGACCACACCGCGGTGGTGTGTCCGTTATCGTCAGAACCTCGGTCGTGCGAGCCACATCTCGAGCGCGACCAGCGCAAGCACCGCATAGACCAGGACCCGCCAGAGCTCCCGCCCGTGACGAGCCACGAGGATGGCGTCCGCAAGCGGCGTGTCGGCGCCAACGAGCGTCCACTCGTGTCCCGAGAGCGCCATCTCGATATCACTCTCCGAGGCCGCAGTCAGGTCCGACTCGTCGCCCGGCACGTTCACAGCCGCGAGCGTCACTCCGTCCGCGACTGTTACTCTGCTCCCGCCGGCTGGCCCGCCTGTAGCGGCCCCCGCACGCGTCCCGCCCGCCCCACCGGCGCCGCGAAACCTGTAGATGCCGGTCTGCTCAACGGCGCGGAGCACCGCTCCACCCGCCGTCCCGGGCAGACGCCCGGCCGCGACGATGCGACCGTCCGGAAGCTCTACTTCCGGAGCCCCAGCGCGCGACGCGTCGAACGGGACAATGAGGTCGTCGCCGACTTCGACGTATGACGACGCTCGCCCGGCGCCGGCAAGCCCCGCTACCGTCCGATGCATGATGGGAACGAGGAGACCGCTCTTCGGAAGATCGCTCCATGCGCTGTCGATGCCCGTGTAGAGCACGGCCGCTCGACCGCCCCGGTTCGGATGCGTCAGCGCGAGCAACGGTCCGACGCCCGGCATCTCCAGCACGGTCTCCACGCCGTCGGCGTCCGCTCGGAACGCCCTCGTCACGTACGCGTCGTCGATGAGTCGCTCGCCGAAGACGAGACCGGCGAGAAGCGGATGCCCGCCCCCTGCGGGCGCGACCCGCAGCCCGTCTCTGCTCTCGACGGGCTCGATGATGGCTCCGGCTCCGAGCTCGGCGAGCATGCGCTCGTTCCAATACCTGACGTCGGTCAGCTTGCCGAGTACCGCGACCACGCCGCCGCCGCGTTCGAGGTGTTCGAGGAGCCAACGCTCGCCGGTCGAGTCGAGCCGCCCGACGTCGGCCAGGACAATGACCGCGAACCGTCCCTGTTCCTGGTGCGCGAGCGCCGTCACCGGCACCTCCGAGCACGAATACGGGTCGCGTGCCCCCGTCGGGTCGAGTGCGCGCTTGATGTAGTACGCGTCCCGCTCCTCGGGAGCGCCCGGCGCACTGACGAGGAGGACGTCCATGCGCAGCGACGGTGGGATGACGAAGTAACGGACGTTGTCCGCATCGAGCGCGTCCTGGGGGAGTTCAATCCTGCCGAAGTGCCAGCCGGTCTCGTCAACGACCGTGGAGAAGTCCGCCGTCCCGCGTGCACCGGGTTCGAGGCTCGCCCCGGACTGGCCAACGTGCACGTCGTCAATGAAGAGCCGGACCGGAACGTCAGCGGCAATGCTTCCGTGATTCGTCAGCGTTGCGGAGATCGAGAGCGCTCCCGCGGCGGCACCGTACTTCCGCTCGACACGCACGGCTCCAGCCGAACGGTTGCCGCGCACGCTCTCGACAGGCAACAGGAAGACGCGCGGGAACTCGTGTCCGGTGCGCGCGCTGCCACCGGACGCATCGGCCCAACCCGTCCTCTGCATATCACCGACGATGTAGAGTTCGCGGTTGAGGTTCATCGATTCATTGAGCAGCGCGAGCGACCGCGCGACGGCCGACGGATAGTCGGTGCCCGCCGGGGTCGCCTCCGCGTTATCCAACGCCTCACGAAGCACGTCCATGCTGAACGTCCCGGTCGGAAGAAGCTCGCGCGCCGGTCGCCCGGCGCTCACCAGGAACGCTTCATCCCCGTCCCCGAGCAGGCCGGAGATCTCGCGCGCCCGCTCCCGCGCCCGGTCGAGCAGCGTCTCGTCGCCGCTCCGCCGCGTCATGCTCGCGCTCGTGTCGAACACGATGGCGACCGACGTCTTCGCGTGCGATGCGGCGCCGGAGCCCAACCCGCTCAGGGTTGGCCGCGCAAGCGCAAGCACCGCGCAGAGAATGATGAGACTTCTGATGATGAGCAGGAGGATCTGACGGATGCGCACGCGCCGCACCTTCCGGCGTTCGAGTTCCTTAAGGAAGAGAAGCGAGCTGAAATCCACGGTCTTCACCTGCCGCCTGCTCAGCATGTGAA
>CAZNHF010000163.1:0-5974 GCA_964572375.1 uncultured bacterium
ACGGAGCCGGCTGCGACTCCTGCGGCACGACTACTGATGTCCCCCACGCCGAGCCCGTGCAAGTCAGCAGGCTCCATCTCTCGGCACTCCCCAACCCGTTCACCGGTGAGACGACGGTCCACTTCGAGCTTCCCGCGGCCGCGGGCGACGTTCTCCTGCGCGTCTACAATCTGCGCGGACAGGCAGTGCGAACGTTGGCCGGCGGCACGAAACCGGCGGGGCGGTGGCAGGTATCGTGGGACGGTGGTGACGATTCCGGACAGCGCGTCGCATCGGGCGTCTACTTCTGCAGACTGACCGCCGCGGGAGAGTCCGCGACGACACGGATCGTGCTGCTCCACTAGGGCGAGATGAAACGCCAGTGCGCTGCCGCGAAGCGTGACATGTGGAGCGTGACACAAGGACGGCCGGCCCACGTGGGCCGGCCGTCTCTGTTTGTCGCTCGGTGCCGCCGGGGGCTCGCGCCCGCCGGACGTACCTATCTGACGAACACCGCCGTCGTCCTGGCCGGAACCGTGAACGTGCCGCGGTCGGAATCGAAGCCCGCGGTCCGGACCGCGTCGTCGACGGAGGTCTTGAGGATCGGGTGCAGCTCGAAGCCGAACCCCTTCCAGTCGTTCCCGCCGTAGGCGACCACGTCAGCCGTCGCATTGAACACGACGACGATCTGATCGCGCGCCGGATCGAGATCGGCAAGACCGGCCCCCTCATCGGTGATGCTCATCACGATGAGACCGGGCGTCTGCCCACGGCCCGTGTTGTGGAACCGCAAACGCGCCATCACATCGGCGGCCGTCCTGAGTCGGAAGAGCGGCGAACTCGCCCTTACGCCCACCATCTCTTTGAAGTGAGCCAGCGTCTTCGTGATGTGCGCCTCGCCGGGACGAATCTCCTCACGGGCAAGGATCGGACCGATGATGTTCCAGCGGTCGCGGTTCTTTTCGGCCGATGGGAGACCGACCGCAAAGTTGTTGGTCTGATACGTCCAGTCGAGCCTGTTGAACCAGTCACCGGCGTTGTAGCTGTCGGCCTCCATCGACTTCGAGCGGAGGATCTCCGAGCCGGCATGGAAGAACGGCACGCCCTGCGACATGCTCACGATCGACAGACCCATCATCTGCATTCTGACGCGGTCATCGACGGTCGCCGCGCGCGGTGCCGAGTACTGGATCTTGTCAAACCAGGTCTCGTTGTCGTGCGCCGAGATGTAGGCGATCGCCTCCTGCGGGTCGGCGGCGTAGCCGACGCTCTCGAAGCGGCCGCCGGTCGTCTCGCTGCCGTTGCGGTCGATGAACGCGTACTCGCGGAGACTGCCCGCGAGCCCCACACGGATGCGGTCCATCGAATTGAGAAGTCTCCCCTTCTCCTCGTCGCCGGCGCGGTTGTACCCGCTCGGGTCGGTGAAGAGACCGGTCGCGAAACCCTGCTCGCGCCGGTCGGAGAACGCGCTCCCACCGCGGACGGCGTCGCGCATGCGGTCGTTGAAGGCGCCGATGCCGGTGCCCGCGATGTTGGCCTGCGTGGCATTGACGCCGCGCTTGCCACCCTGCACCTCGCCGAAGTCCCATCCCTCGCCGTAGAGGTAGATGGCGCTTCCGTCGACACCGTCGGCCTCAGGCGTGAGCGCATGGAGGGCATCGCGCGCCTCCTCCATGTCGCTGCGCATGTGGTGACCCATAAGGTCGAAGCGGAACCCGTCGACCTTGTAGTCGCGCGCCCAGTGGACGAGATCGTCAACCATGAGCCGACGCATCATGTAGTGCTCGGTCGCCGTGTTCTGACAGCACGTGCTCGTTTCAACGGTGCCGTCGGTGCTCAGACGGTGGTAGTAGCCCGGCACGATGCGGTCGAGCACCGCGCGCGGCTCGGGGCCGCTCGCGTGCGTGTGGTTGTAGACGACGTCCATGATGACGCGGAGCCCCATCCCAGAAAGCGCCTGCACCATCTCGCGGAACTCAACGATGCGCGTCGGCCCGTTCGGGTCGGTCGCGTAGCTCCCCTCGGGAACGCCGTAGTGGTACGGATCGTATCCCCAGTTGAACGCGTCGGCGCCTCGGATGCGCGCGATCGCCGCCTGCTGTTCCTCGGAGTCCGGCGCGAAACCAGAGAGATCCCCGGGGAACTCCCACTCCGACTTGTTCTCGTTGATCGTCGCGATATCGAACACCGGCAGGAGGTGCACATGCGTCACGCCCGCCGCCGAGAGACCGCGGAGGTGCGCGGCGCCGTTCGACTCCGCCGTGAAGGCCTTGAAGGTCCCGACGAGTTCGTCGGGGACCGTCGGGTCGGACGCGCTGAAGTCACGCGTGTGGAGTTCGTAGAGAACGATGTCCTCGGGTGCTGCGAGCGCCGGCTTCTCGAGCGCGTCCCAGCCTTCCGGCATGTGCGCCGGGTCGTCCATATCCACGATGAGTGTCCGTGCGCTGTTCATCGACAGTCCGCGCGAGTATGGATCGGTCACGAGGTTGAGTTCTATCGAACCGGTCTGGTACATGTAGACAGCCACTTCGTAGAGGTAGTACATGCCGTCCCACTCGGGGCGGCCGGGCGAGGTCCAGACACCGTTCTCATCGGTCATCGCGAGAACGTGTGTCGGCTCGGGCGCGTCGCAGCTCTCGTAGATGTTGAGTCTAACGACGAGCGCCGTCGGAGCCCAGACGCTGAACGTCGGAACGCCGTCGGCCCATGTCAGACCAAGCGGACCGTCGTAGGCGAACACGTCGTCGAGGACGCCGGGGATCTGGACGCCTGTCGCATCCAGAAGCTTGCCCTCCGCATCCAGCACCGACACGGCCAGCTGCCCGCGGACGAGATCGCGGGTGCGACCGACGGCGTCCTCGGGAAGCGTGAGACCGGAAAGCCCCCGCAGGTGCGGGAAACGCGCGCCGATCTCGAAGCTGAGACCGACACCGGAGGGCATGAGTTCGATCGTCTCGCCGCCGGTCACTCCGCCGGATGTCAGTTCGAGACTCGCGTCGGGTGACGAGTGGAGGAAGTACTTCTCGCCGCCTTTGTGCGCACGCCACGCGATGGTCGTTGCATTGACCCAGTGCGCCTGGAGCCGCGAGAGATCGCCGAGCGCGAGTGCCGCCACATCAGGCTCCTCCCTGAAGATATTCTGTCGTCCGGACACGATCCAGACCTCCCGCCCGTGCTCCTCGAGCATCAGGAACATGTCGGGCCCGGGATCCTTGCTGTCACCGCGATGAATGATGAACCCGATCTTCTTCGCATTGTCGGTGAGCTTGAGATCCCAGTAGACGCCAAAGTCGTCTTCGCCGGCAGGCTCGAGCGGACTCGTCCATTCGACGGCCTCCTGGATGTCCTCCCACGCATGGAGTCCCCAGCCGTCGTACCCGCCGCGGGGCCGGTGGTAGCGGATGCGGGCGTGCCCGTCTTCGAGCGCCGGTGCAGGCTCGAGTACTGGCTTGGCCGCCGCCGCTCCGCCAACGACGCGGACCGCGTTCTGTCCGCCGTACCCATCGTCGACGTAACTGTCGGCGTCGGAGTCGAGCGGGCCGCCACCGAGGTCCGTCTCCATGTTGCTCGGCCACGCGCCTTCGACGAAGTACTTGTACTGGTGTTCGCCTGGCTCGATGTCGATGACGACCGACCAGACGCCGTCCGTCTCGACCATCGGCGTTTCGTCCCAGCCGTTGAACGAACCGCGGACCGAGACGCTCGTCACGGCTTCGTCTCCCGGCTCGAACGTGAAGACGACCTCTTCGGCGTGACCCACGGCCGCGAGCATGGCGACCACACTGAGGGCCAGCACCATCAGCAGATACCGACGCTTCGCTTGCATTGCGTCCTCCCGGGCGGACCATCGCCACCAGAGCAGTGATGGACCCCTTGATTGCCGCGCGGGGCAAACCGCGCATCGTATTCGTCTCTTGAGTGCGAGGAGTATAGCACGAAAAGGAAGGGGCCCTGCCTCACAGCGGAGCCCCTTCATCGAGTCGTTCCCATGCAGGAGGTCTCAAACCCGGACCGGCCCCGTATCGGGGGCTAGTCGATCCTTGAGAACATCTCCCCCTTGGCGCCGCATACCGGACACGTTCCCGGGGCCTCGCGCTCTGCCGTGAAGCCGCACACGGGACAGACGTAGTACGAGAAATTCTCCTGCTCGGAGCCGAGATTGTCCAGAAGCCCCTGATAGAGCTTCGCATGGACCTTCTCGACCTCGTTGGCGAAGCTGAACGAACGCTCGGCCTGAGTGTTGCCCTCGGCCTTCGCCGCCGCGATCATCTCGGGATACATATTCTTGAACTCATGAGTCTCACCGGCCACGGCCTCCTTCAGGTTCTCGGCAGTGTCGTGGATCCCGCCAGCGGCCCTGAGATGGCTGTGGGCGTGAACGGTCTCGGCGGCGGCGGCTGCCCTGAACATGCGTGCGGTCTGAGGATGACCCTCGGTGTCCGCCTTCTTCGCGAATGCGAGATAGCGGCGGTTGGCCTGCGACTCGCCGGAGAAGGCCTCCATCAGGTACTCGACCGACTTGCTCACTGTTTCCTCCTGCGCCTGGGGAACGCGTGTTACTTCCTGTACTCCGAGTACTCTCTGCACAGCACTCGTACTATCGCACGTTGCCGACCCGCGGTCAATCCGTCACCGCAGCGGTCAATCCGTCACCGCAGCGGTCGGTCCATCACCGTGGCAGAGCATCCACACGCGGCACCTCAACGTGGTCACGCCCGGGAGGCAGCGCTCACAGTTCTGATTCACGGCGGGGGCGTCGGTTTCGCGGTGGCAGTCCTTGCGGGGGCGCGACGCCTGGTGATACGGTGGAGGCGCTCCGGACGGAGGCTCCCGTACACGTACCGGAGGCGCCAGTTCACCGCCAGACTCAAGGAGACACCGATGAGAAGCATCCCGCTGACAGCAGCATTGGCGACCGTCGCCGTGCTTACCCTCGCCGCCGGATCTGCCGCGAGCGTCGTCATCGACGGACGATTCGAAGACTGGCAGGCGACCGAACCCGCGTGGTCCGACCCTGCCGGCGACGCGCGTCGCGATGGCGCCGATTTCGGGCGGCTCTGGATGAACAGCGACGCCGAGCGGGTCTTCTTCTGCTTCGAGACGGGGATCGAGCTGGGACTCCAGGGCGGCAACAGTATCACGCTCCTCGTCGATTCCGATGACGATGCGCGCACGGGCCGAAGCCATGACGGGATGGGGGTCGATCTCGAGTGGCGCTTCGGTCAGCGTGAGGGGGCCGTATACTCCAATAGCGGAGACAACGAGAGCGAACGGCGGCGCATCGAGCAGTCCGACCTCGGGTTCCGGCAGGGACCGACGGTGACTTCGTCCATCTTCGAGATCTCGTTCCTGCGGTCAGCTCTTCCGTGCGGCGACGCGATCCGCATCGCACTCCGCGCCGGTTCGGCATCCGAGGATGACCGCCTCCCCGATGAGACCGGTGGTGTGCGATACGAACTCTCCGACGACGCGCCGCGGTTGTCCGAACCGATGACGCTCTCCCGGGCGGACGCGAACGACCTGAGGGTCATGACGTACAACGTTCTCTTCGACGGTCTGTTCAAGCGGCCGGCTCCGTTCACCCGCATCCTCCGTGCGGTCGATCCCGACGTCGTATGCTTCCAGGAGATCTGGTCTCATTCGGCGCAGGATGCCGTCGACCAGGTCTCGCTCGCACTTCCCGGAGGCGCACCATGGTACGGCGGGAGCACTGAGGACGGGCTGATCGTGAGCCGCTACCCCATCCTGGACGGCCACTCGATCGACGACGCTGGCAATCACTGGGCGATGATCGACCTCCCCGACAACCTGTTCACCTCCGACCTCTCGCTGATCAGCGCGCATCCGCCCTGCTGCGACAACGAGGAGGGCCGGCAGGAAGAGCTCGACGGCATCGCGGCGTGGATGCGCGAGCTCAAGCTCGAGGGCGGCCGCAGCATGGCAACGGGGACATTCATCGTGATAGCCGGTGACATGAACCTGGTGGGCTCATCGA
>CAZNHF010000164.1:0-5779 GCA_964572375.1 uncultured bacterium
TACGTTCTGGCCACGCTCCTCGACCGCTACCAGTTCATATCCCTGCCGGGCGACGTCTATCCGATCGAGACGCTGCCTGTGCTCATGCGGGTGAGCGACTTCGTGTTCGTCGCCCTGGCGGCGATCACCATCAGCTTCGCAGCGGCGCTCTATCCGTCGTGGAAGGCGTCGAAGCTCGACCCTGTGGAGGCGATTCGCAATGAGTAACGCAAACTCGACAGGCTCGCGCACCCCCGGCCGGCCGGACGGCGGCATGCTTCGCGTGGAGGGTGTGACCAAGACCTTCGATAGCGGACCCGCCCGGCTCGACGTTCTGCGCGGCGTCGATCTCGAGATCCCCCGTGGCGAGATCCTCGCCATCGTCGGACCGTCCGGCGTCGGCAAGAGCACGCTCCTTCACATCATGGGGACGCTCGACCGTCCGACCGCTGGACGCGTCACGATCGACGGCACAGACGTGTTCGCCCTCCCGGACGAAAGACTGGCCGCGTTCCGCAACCGGACCGTCGGCTTCGTATTTCAGTTCCATCACCTGCTCAGGGAGCTCACGGCACTCGAGAACGTCATGATGCCCTGCCTGATCGCGGGCGCATCCGGGCAGGACGCGACGCACTCGGCGCGCGGGATGCTCGAACGCGTAGGTATTGGCGACCGTGCGACGCACAGGCCCGGCGAGCTCTCGGGTGGTGAGGAGCAGCGCGTCGCCGTTGCGCGCGCGCTCGTGAACGGTCCATCGGTCATCTTCGCGGACGAGCCGTCGGGGAATCTCGATCGCTCGAATGCTGCCGACCTTCACGATCTGATCTGGGAGCTCAGGGATTCGCTCGGACAGACGTTTGTCATCGTCACACACAACCCCGAGCTCTACGAAAGAGCCGATCGAGTTGTCACGCTCCGTGAAGGACGGGCAGTCGATGTTGGTGCGGCGGACGGCGGAACGCGACCATGACGTGCGACGACTGCGGAAGCCCCGCGAACATACGCTTCATGGAGGTGGTCGACGGCGAACTGCGTACCCTCCATCTCTGTGACGACTGTGCCAACACCAGAGGGATGGCGCTGTCACTGACGCCTCTGGCAGGACCGCTTGTCAATATGCTCATGGGTCTCCTCGAGGAGATGGGAGCGGATGAGGGGCAGGACGAGGATGGCCCGGTCTGTCCGGACTGCGGTCTGACGTATGCGGGTTTCCGGGGGACGGGGAAGCTCGGGTGCGCCACGTGCTATGAGTCGTTCGTCTCCGAACTCAAGCCCCTTCTGAGGCGCGTCCACGGTAGCACGCATCACGCGGGTACGATCCCGTCGAAGGCTCCGGCTGACGCCGAGACAAGCCGTCAGGCGCGGAGCCTGAGGCTCGAGCTCGAGCGTGCGGTCCGTCTGGAGGAGTATGAGCGCGCGGCCGAACTCAGGGATGAGATCAGACGACTGGAGATAGGGGCGTCCGCGGACGGCGCGGGAGGCGCGAATGTGGACGTTTGAATCCATGGTGGGGGAGCCTTCGAGCTGGCTCGACGCGACCGGTCCGCGCTCCGACGTCGTTCTCTCGACGCGCGTGCGTCTCGCTCGCAACATCGCCGGGCATGCGTTCCCGTCGAGGGCCGGTGTCTCGGAACTCGCGACCGTCGAGGAGAAGGTGCTTGCCTCGGCTGCGAAGAGCAACTACCTGACGAATGCGATCGTCGTTCGCATGGAAGAAGCGGGCGCACCCGTCAGACAGGTGCTCGTGGAGCGCCACATCGCCAGCCCCTCCTTCGGGGCGCAGCCCGAAGGGAGGGCCGTCATCATCGGCGAGCGGGAAGTCGTCAGCGCTATGGTCAACGAGGAGGACCACCTCAGACTCCAGAGCATCAGAAGCGGTCTGCAGCCGACCGACGCGTGGCGGCTTGTCTCGCGGATTGATGCCGAAGTGGAGCGGAATTTGCAGTACGCCTTCTCGAAGAGCTGGGGCTATCTGACCTCGTGCCCGACGAATGTGGGCACGGGGGTCCGCGTATCGGTGCTCGTGCATCTCGTCGGTCTTGCCAGGCGCGGCGAAGTTGCGCAAGTTCTCGGTGGCATTTCGAAGCTCGGGCTGTCGGTTCGCGGTTTCTATGGTGAGCGGAGCGCGGCGCTCGGCGGGTTCTTTCAGGTGTCCAACCAGACGACGCTGGGCCAGTCTGAAGAGGACATCGCATACACCGTCGAACGCATCAGCAGCCGGATCGTCGATCTCGAGCTGAAGGCGCGCGAGGAGCTCGCCGCCCGTGCGGGAAAGAGACTCGAAGACGAGGTCTGGCGTGCGCACGGGATCCTGACGAACGCGAGGGTGATGTCATCGGAGGAGGTCATGTCGCTCTGCTCCTCTCTGAGACTGGGAGTGGCGCTGGGCCTTGTCCAGGGCGTCGAGCTCGGCACGGTGAACAGACTGATCGTCGTGACTCAGCCGGGTCACCTCAAGTACTTCCACGGTGAGGATCCGAGCAGCGAAGAGCGGGACCGTATGCGGGCGGACATCGTCCGAAGAGAGCTCAGGGAGTGTGAGCGCGCGCAGTAGCCGGCCGACGTTCCGACACATGACGGCGGTCCGACCTCCTGAAGAGGGGACGCGGAGGAAGCCATGCACAGACAGAGGGATTTCACGCCGAGGGTCCGGAGGGTGCTTTACTTCGCCCGGGAGGAGGCCGCGCGCCTCCACCACGACTATCTCGGCACGGAGCATCTCCTCCTCGGGATCGTGCGGGAGGGAGAGGGTGTGGCGGCGACGGTGCTCAGGGAACTCGCCGTCGATCTCGATTCGGTTCGCGAGCACGTTGAGGAGTATGTCGCACGCGGGAGCTACAGCGCCTCCATGAAGGAGACGCAGTGGACGCCGCGGGCGAAGACCGTCCTCGAGCTGGCGCGCGAAGAGGCGAGGATCCTGCACCATCAGTACATAGGGACAGAGCATCTGCTGCTGGCGCTCATCCGCGAGGGGGAGGGTGTAGCGGCGAAGGCGCTCCGCGACCTCGACGTGGACCTCAGGACCGCCAGAGAGACCGTGATGAGGGTGTTGGGTGGCGGCAGTGGCGGAACCGACACGGCGGCGGAGCCGACCGTGGATGCGGGCGAGACTGAGACTCCCACTCTCGACCAGTACGGCCGCGACCTGACGAAGATGGCGCGCGCCGGGGAACTCGACCCGGTCATCGGACGCCAGCAGGAGATCGAGCGCGTCCTTCAGATCCTGTCGCGACGGAAGAAGAACAATCCGGTCCTCATCGGCGAGCCCGGCGTCGGCAAGACCGCCGTCGTGGAGGGACTCGCGCAGCTGATCGTCGCGAATGAGGTTCCCTCGACGCTCAAGGACAAGCGGCTCATCATGCTCGACCTTTCGTCAACAGTAGCCGGCACGAAGTACCGCGGTCAGTTCGAGGAGAGGCTGAAGACGCTCATCACCGAGATTCGCGAGTGTGACAACGTCATCATCTTCATCGACGAACTCCACACGATCGTCGGAGCCGGGGGCGCTGAGGGCGCCATCGACGCGGCGAACATGCTCAAGCCGGCGCTCGCTCGCGGTGAGCTCCAGTGCATCGGAGCGACGACGCTCGACGAGTACCGCAAGCACATAGAGAAGGACGGCGCTCTGGAGCGCAGATTCCAGCCTATCATCGTTGACGCGCCGACCGTTGCGGAGACCATCGACATTCTCAGAGGGCTTCGGTGCCGCTACGAAGAGCACCACAAGGCCGAGATCACCGATGACGCCATCGTCGCGGCGGCGAAGCTGGCCGACCGCTATATCTCAGACAGGTTTCTGCCGGACAAGGCGATCGATGTGATCGACGAGGCCGGCGCCCGGGCGCGTCTGGAGATCAACGCGATCCCGCTTGAGATCCGCGAGCTCGAACAGAAGCTCGAAGGCATCTCGTGCGAGAAGAGGACGGCCAGCGAGTCGCAGGAGTTCGAGCGTGCCGCCGAGTACCGGGACGCCGAACGTGATGTACAGGACAAGCTCGAGACGGCCCGCAAGGAACTGGTCAGCGCCAAGCAGGAGCAGAGGGCGAAGGTCACGGAAGAGGATGTGGCCGCCGTCGTCGCGAGCATGACCGGTATCCCGGTGAGGAAGCTGGCGCAGGAGGAGAGCGCGAAGCTGCTCAAGATGGAGGACGAGCTTCGCAAGCGCGTTGTGGGTCAGGAGGAGGCACTCACGCAGATCTCGAGGGCGATCCGCCGCAACCGGGCGGGTCTCAGGGATCCGCGGAGGCCGATCGGCTCGTTCATATTCCTCGGCCCGACCGGCGTGGGGAAGACGGAGCTGGCACGCACGCTGGCTGCCTTCATGTTCGAGGACGAGAACGCGCTCGTACGGCTCGACATGTCTGAGTACATGGAGCGCTTCGCGGTCTCGCGTCTGATGGGTGCTCCTCCCGGATACGTGGGATACGAAGAGGGCGGCCAGCTCACCGAGAAGGTGAGGAGGCGGCCGTACTCTGTCGTGCTCTTCGACGAGATCGAGAAAGCACATCCGGATGTGTTCAACATCCTGCTCCAGGTGCTCGAGGACGGGCAGCTCACTGACAGCTTCGGCCGTGTCGTCGACTTCCGCAACTCTGTCATCATCATGACCTCGAATGTCGGTGCGCGCGACATCGCGAAGCGCGGCGGGATCGGTTTCCAGCAGGACGAGGGCACAGAGAGCGCCTACGTTCAGATGAAGGGGAAGGTGACGGAGGAACTGAGGCGGGTGTTCAATCCGGAGTTCCTCAACAGGGTGGACGCCTCGATCGTCTTCCATTCGCTCGGTGTAGAAGAGATGCGTCTGATTGTCGATATCCTCCTCAGGCAGGTCGAGGACCGGCTCGAGGAGGCGGACATCAATCTCAAGATCAGCGCGGGCGCGAAGGATCTGCTTATCGAGCAGGGTTTCGACCCGGCTTTCGGCGCGCGGCCGATCCGAAGAGCGATACAGCGGCTTCTCGAGGATCCGCTCTCCGAGCAGATCCTGAAGGGCCGCTTCGACAAGGGCGGAGTGATCAATGTTGAACGCAAGGGCGACGAACTCGCGTTCAAGACTGCTCGCAAGACGGCTGCCGCCGCGGCGTAGCCGCGTCGGTAGCTTAGCGGTCGCCCTGGCGACCGCCGCCGGCTGCTGCAGCGTAGGGTTGCTGCCTGCATCAGCAGCACAGCAGTTGTGGAGCAAATGCCAAGCGACTGCGAAGCAGTCGCCGTGACTGCGTAGCAGTCGCCGAGGTGCCGGACGGTCGCGCGTGACGCGACTGCCGGCGTGTTGGCGTATCCTCGCGAACCACACCAAGGCTGAGGCAGAGAGGGAGCGATGCGACACCGCAGATGGGTCCTCATCCTCGCCGTTATCATCCTCGGCGTCATCCCGGCGGGGCTCGTCTCGCTGCGCGTCGCGACCAGCAGGCCGGCCGTGCGCAGCGCTCTTCTCGCTCGCTTCGTACCACCCATCGAAGGAACGATCGAAGTCGGCGGCCTGGAGCTTGGCGGCGCGTCGGTGCGCTTCACGGACGTACGCATTGAGTTCGCGGGCGGAAGCTCTATCGAATTGCCCTCAGGCAGCGCGAGTGTGAGCTACCGTGACTTCGCGTCGAGCGGGTTCGATCTGGGGCAGAGCCTCAGCACGCTCATCCTGACGAATCCACACGTGACGATCGCAGTCGCCGGAGAGAGGAACGACGTCCCGGGGCTGAACACCGCCGGGGACATCGAGGCGCTCGAACGGAGCCTGCCGGACTACCTCGGTGTCAGCGGCGGGACGGTCACTGTCGTTGACAGGATGTCCGGGCGCTCGCTG
>CAZNHF010000165.1:0-5760 GCA_964572375.1 uncultured bacterium
TGCTCGCGGAAGCCGGTCTTCAGGCTCGCCGCGTTGAGTTCGGCGAGTTCCGCCGACTTGATGGTCGTCGGGACCGGAAAGATCAGGTGTGTATCCGGGTGGCTCAGGCCGTCAGCCATCCGGCAGGCGCTGCACACACCGCAACTCGAGAGCCCTTCGGTCTCGCAAAGGAGCGCCCGCGCGAATTCGAGCGCCGCCATCTCCTTCCCCACGCCGTCGGGGCCGTGGAAGAGATACGCGTGCGAGAGCCGGTCCAACGTGTACGCCGACGTGAGGAGCTCGACCGCAGAGCTCTGACCCTTGATCCTCTCGAGCCCCATCGTCGCTCCCGGCAGATGCCCACCGAAAAACGGCGGAAGTCCGCATCCTGACTTAGCTTATCATCCTATCGCCCGGCATGGAGGGGGTCAAGCCGATTCACCCCTACTGAGCCTCGGTCTCGCGCTCGGCGCTCTCAAGCCTTTTGAGCCGTTGGGCAACATCGCGAGCCAGGGAGACCGCCGAGATCATGCTTCCAGGGTCCGCCTGACCGGAGCCTGCGAGGTCGAACGCCGTTCCGTGGTCGACCGACGTCCTGACAATCGGGAGCCCCAGTGTGACGTTCACGCCGTCGGAGAACCCGAGGATCTTGATCGGGATCGTCCCCTGGTCGTGGTACATAGCGAGGACCGCATCAAACCCGCTACCCGGTCCCTCGGCTCCGCCGAGACCAGTGAAGATAGTGTCGGCCGCGAACGGACCCTTGACCGCGATCCCCCGGTCGGATGCCGCGCGTATTGCCGGAATGATCTGCTCGATTTCCTCAGACCCGAAGATACCGCCCTCCCCCGCGTGCGGATTGAGACCCGCTACCGCGATCCTCGGACGCTTCAGACCAAACCAGAGCTCGAGGCCGTCGTCGAGGATGACGAGCTTCTCGAGCACGCTCTCACGCGTGATGGCGCGCGGCACGTCCGCGAGCGACAGGTGGGTCGTCACGAGCGCGACCCTCCGCTCGCCGGCGACGAACATCATGAGGTACTTCCCGGTACCGATCGCCCTTGCGAGAAACTCGGTGTGACCCGGGAAATCCGCGCCGGTCGCTGTGATCGCGGCCTTCGAGACGGGCGCAGTGACCATCGCGTCAAATTCGCTCTCGAGACACAAGTCGGCCGTCGCGCCGATGATCTCCAGCGACGCAGTCGCGCCCTCCGGGGACGGCTTGCCGGGCTTGATACTGCCGACCCGCTCGCCGATCTCGATGCGCTCGATCTCGAGGGGGATACCGAGATGCTCGCTCCAGTACTCGAACACGCCGGGAGCTGTGACAACCACGAGGTCGCAGCGTTCTCTGAGCTTGCGCACGGCGGCCGCCTTCAGGACGACCTCAGGACCAACGCCAGCCGGGTCTCCCATGGTCAACGCGATGCGGGGACGAAGATTGTGACCGCGACCGCTGTCAGAACGAAGCGACATCTCTTTCCTCCAGAACTTCATAGAGCATCCGCGCGCGTTCCTTGCTGACATTCCCGCCCGGAATTTCGAGGATGCGGACACGGAGAAACCTGTCTCGGAGATTCAGGACGATTTCGTCATCCACGTGCACCTCGGTCCCGGCGCGAGTGCTCCGGCCCATGAGCGAGACGCGCCCTCCGTCGCAGGCCTGCTTCGCCATGCTCCGCTGCTTGATGAGTCGTGACAGCTTCAGGAACTGGTCGAGTCTCATGACCCCTCTCCGAGCCTCACGAGGCGTCGAGCATCTCGGTCCTGATGTCGATGAAGATCTCGGAGCGAAGCTCCTCCATGAGTTCCTGGAACCGCTCCTCGGCCCTCAGCCCGAAGATGTACTCCTTGAGCTGGTCGCGGACCTCGTCGAGTTCCGCAGTCCTCGGCTCCTCGTACTCAGCAAGCATGAGGATGTAGTAGCCGCCATCGCCTTCGATCACCTGCGTAATGCCGCCAGGCTCGAGTGTCCTCAGCGCCGTCTCGAACTGTGGATCAAGGTCGCCCGGGGCGAACCAGCCGAGGTCGCCGCCGCGTGCCCTCGACGCTTCGTCGTCCGAGTAGCCGCCGGCGATCGAAGAGAAATCAGCGCCGTCCAGAATCATCGTGCGCAGACTATCGGCCCGGGCGTGCGCGCGGAGCGCATCTTCGGGGCCGGGCGTAACCTTCGCCAGAATGTGGCGCGCGTGAACTCGCTCCCCGTCGCGCTCCTCGAGCCTGACGATATGGAATCCGAAGCGACTCGGCACGATGCCGCTCACCTCACCGACTTCGAGCGCGAGGACAGCCTCCTCGAACTCGGGGACCATCATTCCGCGCCCGAACCAGCCGATGTCACCGCCGCGCTGCGCCGACGCGTCGTCGGAGTAGCGTGCAGCCGCGTCTTCGAACGAAGTGCCGGACTCGATCGCGGACCGCGCCTCGTTCAGCCGGTCGTAGGCAGCGCGCTTGAGCTCTTCGCTTACCTTTGGTGACGAGACGATACCCGCGACGTGAAACGCCTCCGGAACCTCCGCCACCTCCGCGCCCTTCTGCTCGTAGTACTTCTCGACGTCGCGCCACGTGACGTCGATCCTGTTGTGGACCTCCCGACGGATGACCTGTTCGGCGAGCATGCGCCGCTCAATGTCATCGCGATAGATCTCTCTTAGGCCCTCGCGCGTAAGTCCCTCGAGGGCGAGCGCGGCATCCAGCGCCTCCGCAGAGCCGTGTCGGCTCTCCAGTTCGGCGACGCGTTTGTCGAGTTCCTCGTCGACGGCGCCAGGGGCAAGGACGATGCTGTCACGGTGCGCCTTCGCAACGAGCAGCATCTCGTCGACCATCTCGGCGATGACCTCGCCACGGTACCGAAGTACGTTGTCCTCGGTCAGCGCCTGACCGCCGGAGCGCATATTGAAGAGGTAGAGTTCCTCGTCGATGTCGCTCTCAAGGATGATCTCATCCCCGACGACCGCGGCGATACCGTCGACCTTCTGCCGCCCCATCACGGGGTCCGGCTCAGGGGTCGGCTCCGGCCGCGCCGTGAGGCGAGGGGTCGCGCTCAACCCGGCATCACCGGGCTGGAATTCGTCCGTCTGAGCCGACGCCTGTATCGCCGTCAAAGAGAGAAGGATCGACAGCGCGAGAACAAGCGCGGACCGTCCTGTCGTACTGTTCATCGTGTTCTCCTGGTTACGGCGCGATCATCTCCACGGTGTCGCCCTCGGCGGGACTCTCGTCTGCGGAGCCTGTAGCGTCGCCATCGACGCGCTCACGCACGGCCCTTCTCAAACTCGCCGTATCTACCATAACAACAGCGCGGCCCTCGAGTTCGATGAGCCAGTCGTCGAACGCCACACGCCGGCGCTTCGACGTCAGAAAGTTCATCACGGCCGACTGCTTCGACTCGAACGATGGCTGCCCCGCGCCCGGGTGCCGGTCGAGGACCTTGATGATGTGATAGCCATACCCACTGGCTATGACGGAACTGACTTCACCGACCTTCAGCGAGAAGGCGCTCTCCTCGAGCTCATGGATCATCTCGCCGCGGCGCATGTAGCCGAGGTCGCCGCCGAGTGAGGCGGTCTGGTCGATGGAGAAGCCCTGCGCCACCGTCTCGAAGGGGCTTCCGGACTTGAGCTGGCTCAGCGCTCGACCGGCCTCGTCGCTGTTCCGCACGAGAATATGCGCCACCCGGACCTGGAACCCGTACTCGCTTCGATGCTTCTCGAAGTATGCACGCGCTTCGTCCTCCGTCACCGCCGCGATCGCGTCGAGGCGATGACGGATGCACGCCTCGGCCACGAGCTCGCGCTCGATCTCGCGGACGCGCCGCTCGATGTCATCGCCAGACCCGAACCCCAGCCGTCGCCCCTCCTGGTAGAAGAGTTCCGTCTTCACCCAGCTGCGGATGGACTCCTGCTGGTCCTCGAGCGTCATGACAGCAAGGTGCTGCTCGGGGATCGCCGCGAAGAAGTCGTCGGCCGAGAGCGATGTGCTCCCGACTCGGGCCACGGGGCTCTTGTCGGTGCCCCCGCCACATCCGGCGAGTCCGACCGCGAGAGCAGCAACGATCACGGCCAGGATGGCGGCGGTGATCACGGACAGTGCCTTCACATTCCCCCCATGGCGGTGCACCGACCGCCAATCAGCAGACGGCCGCCCCCGAGCGGTTCCCCGCAGGCGGGCGCGGCCGTCATTCACGATCAATCTCTGTCAGGTCGTCCGAGGGACTACCCGCCGGTAGCGAGACGAAGCGTCTCCATCTTGTCCCGCGAAGACGCTGGGTCCGTCATGAGCGCGAGGTTCTCCTCGTGGATGGTGACGTCAACGGTCGCCTTCACCTCATCGAGGAACTCGACGAGCCGCGCCTCGCGACGCTCGGCGACCAGATGGTCAACCACGACCGATCCGACATCGGCGAATGTGAGCTGCTCCTCCGGGTGACGGGCCAGCACGATGATGAGCGCGTAGCCGCCCGGGGCTCGGATCGGTTCGCTGAGCTCGCCGATCTCGAGCGCGAACGCCGGCTCCTGGAGATACGACAGCCGTCCTTCGCCCTGAAGGAGATTCTCGATGACGCCGTCGCGTGCCTGGCTCCAGCTGTCGATCGAGTGCTTGCGGACCATCTCGATGAAGTCGGCGTCGCCCTCGACGATTTGCTGACGGATGAGGTTCGCCTGTGCTTCCTCACCAACGATCAACTGACGCACGTCGGCGCGCGGCGGGCGAACGAACTTGTCGCGGTTCCCGCGGAAGTATCCGCGCACTTCCTCCCCGGTCGGCGTCACCATCTTCTGCTGGATCTCGGCGTCGTACGTCAGATCGACGATCGCCTCCTCGAAGCGCGCGGCGAGATAGTCCTCCATCTCGCGGCCGGTGTGGTAACCGCGCTTCTCGATCTCAAAGTCCTTGATCATCACGAAGACGCGCTTCTTGACCGAGTCCTTGATGTAGAGCTCCGAGCCCTGCTTGGGGGTCTCAATACCCGGCGACTCCTCGAGGAGCCGGACGTAGTCGCCAAGGCTCCACACGCGCTCTTCGCCGCCGATGTTGTACGTGACGAACTCCATCGCCGCCTCTTCCTCACTGAACTGAGGGACGATCTTCGTCTTGGCGCGCGCGATCGCGATCTCCTGTGTCATCTCACCTTCGTACGGCGGGATCAGCAGCGCCACCTGCTCGTCGATCCGTGTGCCCGCAAGGTCCACGGCCTCGGAGTTGTAGGTGATAGCCGCGTCGAGCATCCAATTCTCAATAATGCCGTGCTCGAGAAGGTCGCGTTTGAAAGCGCGGCACTCCGTTGTGATACCGGCGAGATGCTGCCCTTCCAGCGCCTTTCTCTCCGCGGGAATCTTCTTCGAGAGGATCTCGAGGACGTACCAGGTCTCTGAGAGCTGGATCGGACCAACGATATCCCCGGCCTCTGAGTTCTTGATGGCGACACGCATGAGCGGGTGCATATCAACCCACGCCTGAACCGCACGGCGGCCACCGTCCTCGGACGAACTTGCGGTCGACATCTCGCTTGCGACAGCGGCGAAGTTCTCTCCGCCTTCCGTGACGCGGCGGATTACTTCGTTTGCGGTCTCCTCGTCCTGAACAACGATCTCGCGGATCTGGAACATCGCGTCGCGGTACGCGTAGTACTCCTGTACCTCCTCCGTCGTCACCTCGCTCGGTTCCGTGATCAGCTCGTCCCTGAGCATGTTCTCGGCCTTGCTGGAACGGAAGTGATCGAGCGCGGCAGCGACACGCGGATCCTTGTCGATACCGAGGCGGTACCCGGCGATGACCAGG
>CAZNHF010000166.1:0-5726 GCA_964572375.1 uncultured bacterium
AGGGTCGACGCTCTGCCTCGATGTCTCTGGTACATGGGTCTACCTGGGGAGCTCCAGCGACGGCGTCTACATCGTCGATGCGTTCGATCCGACGGCCCCTGAGATCATCGGTCACATCTCCGCGGTCTCGCCTGCCCAGGAACGGCCGGCGGACATCCTCATTCACGGCGATGATGTGTTGTTCACTGACGGGGAGGAGTACCTCTCGGTCGGCTACCGCGAGTGCGACGAGATCCTCGACGTGCCGGAGGGCGATGCCGTATCCGGCAAGCGTCCGGGTCTCAGGCAGAACCATCCGAACCCGTTCAACCCGAAGACCTCCGTTTCGTACACGCTCCCGGCCGACGGCCACGCCAGGCTCGGCGTCTACAACATCGCCGGCCGGCTGGTCGCGACGCTGGTCGATGGACCGCAGACCGCGGGCGAGCACATGGTTGAGTGGGACGGGCGGACGGACACGGGGGAGGAGGCGGCCTCGGGCGTCTACTTCTGCCGGCTCGAGACCGATGAGTCGCACCGGAGCATCAGCATGGTGCTCCTGAAGTAACGGGCTCGCTGCGCCGCTCGGCAGGTTCGCTGTACCACCCGGAATAGAAGAAGCCCCCGCACGGGTCTCGCGCGGGGGCTTCTTCGTCTGTCGGTTCGAGCGTCGCTCTACTTCTTGCCCTCTTTGAGCTTCCGCCGCTCCTCCACGATCTCCTCGGCGATCGAGAATGGGACGGCCTCGTAATGTTCGAAGGTCATCGTGAACTCACCGCGCCCGCTCGTGAGGTTGCGGAGCTCCGAGGAGTAACCGAACATCTCCGCGAGCGGCACGTGCGCACGCGTGGTGCTCGTCTTGCCGCGTGTTTCCATGTCGATGATCCTGCCGCGCTTCCCGCAGAGGCTGCCGGTCACCGCACCCGTGCAATCTTCGTGTGCCGTGACCTCCACGCTCATCATCGGCTCGAGGAGCTCGAGCCCCGCCTTTCGGCAGGCCTCGCGGAACCCTGCGCTGGCGCACGTCCGGAAGGCCATCTCGGAAGAGTCGACGTCATGAAAGGAACCATCCTTCAGGGTGATCTTCACGTCGACCATAGGGTACCCGGCGTAGGGACCTATAGCCATCGCGTCGACCATGCCCTTCTCGATGGCCGGGATGTACTCGCGAGGAATGCGCCCGCCAACGACCTTGTTGTCGAACGAGAACCCGTAGCCCGGACCGCCAGGCTCCATGGAGAACTTGATGTGCGCGTACTGGCCGTGGCCGCCGGTCTGCTTGATGTGCTTCTGCTCGTGGTCGATGGGGGCGATCACGGTCTCGCGGTAGGCGACCTGCGGGCGCCCGACCTTCGTCTGGACTCCGAACTCCCTCTTCAGACGGTCAACGATGATGTCGAGATGGAGTTCGCCCATCCCCGAGATGACGACGTCATTGGTCTCCTCGTCGGTCCGCACCGTGAATGTCGGGTCCTCCTCGGCCAGCCGCATGAGCGCCTTCGAGAGGTTGTCGCGGTCGGTGCGGCTTTCCGGCGTAACGGCCATGTCGATGACGGGCGCCGGAAACTCGATCGACTCGAGGACGATGGGGTATTCCTCGCTGCAGATCGTGTCGCCCGTGCGTGTCTCGCCGAGGCCGACCACGGCGCCGACCTCACCGGCGTGGAGCGCTTCGACCGCCACGCGATTGTCGGCGTGCATCTCGAAGATACGGCCGACCCGCTGCCGCTTCTCGCGTGACGAATTGTAGTACGTCTCGCCGGACTTGAGGATGCCCGAGTAGACCCGGACGTACGTGAGTTTGCCCATATGCTTGTCGGCCTGCACCTTGAACGCGAGCGCAGCGAGCGGGCTGTCGTCGGTCGGCTGCCTCACGATCTCGGCGTCGCTCTCGAGCTTCGTGCCGATGACGGGCGGCAGGTCCAGGGGTGATGGGAGGTAGTCGACGATCGCGTCCAGGAGCCTTCTCACACCCTTGTTCTTGAAGGCGGCCCCACAGAGCACCGGGATGACGTCGCCGGCGATCGTCGCCCTACGCATGGCGGCGACGCACTCCGCACGCGAGGGCGTTTCGCCGTTGAGGAACTTCTCCATGAGTTTGTCGTCCTGCTCACTGATGCGCTCGATCATCACGGCTTCGGCGGCCCGGGCCTTCTCCATGAGTTCGGCCGGGATGTCCTCTTCGCGGATGTCGATGCCCTTCTCCCTCTGGTCATAGTAGACGGCCTTCATGTCGACGAGGTCGATGATGCCCACGAACTTATCCTCTGCGCCGATGGGGAGGACGACCGGCACGGCGTTGGCTCCGAGTTCTCCCTGGATATCTTTGACGACACGCTCGAAGTCGGCGCCGATACGGTCCATCTTGTTGATGAAGGCGATGCGGGGGACGTTGTACTTCTCCGCCTGGCGCCAGACGGTCTCCGACTGCGGCTGGACGCCGCCGACGGCGCAGAAGAGCGCCACAGTCCCATCGAGTACTCTGAGTGAGCGTTCGACCTCTGCCGTGAAGTCGACGTGCCCCGGCGTGTCGATGATGTTGATCCGGTGACCGTGCCAGTACGCGGTCGTCGCGGCTGACGTGATGGTGATGCCGCGCTCCTGCTCCTGGATCATCCAGTCCATCGTTGCTTCGCCGTCGTGAACTTCGCCGAGGCGGTGCGTCCGGCCTGTGAAGTAGAGGATCCGTTCCGTGGCCGTCGTCTTGCCGGCGTCGATATGAGCCATTACGCCCACGTTTCGGACTTTGTCCATGCTTGTGCGTGGCATCGTGTTCTCCAGTTCATGCGTTAGCGGTAGAGCGCCTTGATGGTGCCCCTGTTCGTCTTCGCCACCGGCGTCTCGTCGGCCTCGAGCTCGAAGGCGAGATCGAAGTCCCAGTTGCCGGGGTAGCCCGCGGGATCCGGGAAGGCCGTCCAGCGGTCGGCTGACAGGCGTGCATCCTCGATCCGAGGGTGTTCGAACACCACTTCCTCCGACGTCTGCGCCCAGAACCACTCGCCTTCGGATGTACTCCGGGAGAGCATCTGTACGCTCACCCAATACCTCATCTCGGCACTCACCGAGACGGGGTCGATGTCGGCCCAGTAGGAGGAGAGGCCGCGCGAACCGGCCTCCTCGTGGAAGTCGGTCACGTACGTCTCGCCGATGAGGTCGATAGGCGCATCCGTCGAAAGCTGGCTCGGCGCAAGCCCCGGTGTGCCCGGAGGCTGCGCCCAGACGGTCGAATACTGGGCGGACGCGCAGGCAGCAAGCCCGAGCATCAGGAATATTGCCACAAATGTAGTGCGTGTCAAGATTTGCGCCTCCTTTCGTCCGCCATCCTGCCACGGCCATCGGGTGACCGCAAGGGAATCTGGCCCGGGTGCGTGATGATTCGGTGTTGACTCCGACGTGCGCTCCCGGAGCGCCGGGCGCGCGAGAGGTCTACCGCACGAGCACGGCCTTGCCGCAAGCCGTTCCGGCGGCGGTCTCCGCGCGGATGAGATAGACCCCGGAGGGGAGGTGACGACCGTCCTGAGCGGTCCCGTCCCAGACGATGCCCTCACGGAGGTCATCCGTCCGCAGTGACCGCACGAGGCGTCCGGCGATATCGTGGATAAGGACCAGGCCGCCCGGCGAGTCCCCGTCGCACGAGACTGTCATGCGGTCCGTGAAGGGGTTGCTCGAGAAGGCGAGATGCTCCGCATGCACGGACGGGCAGTGCGCGTCCGGTTCCGGCGTCGTCGTCGACGGGTCGAGGATGGCGAAGTGAATCTCCGTGTCGGCCTGCGCGGGACCGCGCGGCCAGGCGAGCGCCACGCGTCCATCCGCGAGCGTGACCGGGTGCGGTTCGGTGTCCCAGCCCGAGTACGGAAGCCACGGAAGCTCGTTGGTCCATGAGGTCCCGTCCGCCGCGTCCCGCGAGAAGAGATCGTATGGATTCCCGGCGATGGATGTCGCGTAGAACAGGCCGTAGCTTCCGTCGGCGAGTTCGAGTGGGAACGAGTCATGCGAGTTCTGTGTGGTCGTCACGCGGTTCTCGCCGCTCCAGTTCACACGATCGGACGAGGTCTTCGTGAAAATGTCGATCTGGTAGTAGTACAGCCCGGTCTTGCGCTGATAGCTCAGAACGTATGTTCCGTCCGAGTGCCTCATGATGCGGTTGAGCGACCCGGCGGTGACGTTCGTGCGGTTCTGGTCCCACGTGACTGCGTCCGTCGAGTGCGCGACGTACCCGCCGTTCGAAAGCACGTCGTAGGACATCGTCAGCGAGCCGTCGCTCTCGACACAGACCGTCGGGTTCACGAGGTTCTCGGTCGACCATCCGAGCGTAACGATTCCCTCGCGCGTCCACGCCAGGCCATCCGGGGAAGACGCCATGTGGATGCGATAGCCGCCGGTCTCGTCGGAGAGGTAGTAGATCTGGAACGCTCCATCATCGAGCTGGACAAGAGCCGGGTGACGTTCGTTTCCGGCCGTGCCCACGGCGAGCGCCGGCAGTGTCCACGCCGATCCGCCGTCGGAGAAGGTCACAAGGATGTCGCCGTTCTCGAAGTTCGTGTCGAGCCGCTCATAGGCGATCGCGAGCGTGCCGTTTTCGAGCTGGGTGAGCGACGGCATGTAGTTCTGATGTGCGTCGTCCGTGACCTGGACGATGTCATAGGCGGCGGTGGTGCCGGGTGCGAGAAGGAGCAGGGTCACGAGCGCGGCAGCGGCCCGCGACCTGGCCGCTGAAGCCGTCTGCCGTGACCTGGCGGCCGCCGGGTCCTGCAGGGCACTCGAGCGCGTGTGCGGGTTCATGCGTATCTCCCGGGGAGAGGTCGGGCGTCGGCGCACCTGACAAGGCACGCCCGCGCCGGTCATCTTGAATGAACATCACTGTCAAGTATACCACGCCGCGGACGGGGCTGGAAGGCACGGCCCCGTGGCGGCTTGACTCCCGGTGAACGGCCTGTTAGCATTCACGTGTTATCGCCGTCATGAACCGGAGGGAAGTTTGTTCAGGAAGAAGCCGAAGGACGAAGGTAAGGGCGAACGCGCCAGGCCCGGTCTCATCATGGTCAAGAACGGTGAGAAGCGCGAGGTCTCCTTCGAGGAGCTGGCGCTTTCCAATACGCTCTCGCTCGAGGCGCTCGTCCGGGTGCTCTCGCGGAACGGCAAGATCGATCCCGGTGAGCTCCTCAAGGAGATGGAAAAGGTCAAGGCAGAGCGATTCCGGGACGGCATGCCGCCGGTGCCGGACGACGATCTTACGCACTAGGAGGCGTACCTGATGCTGTTTCTCATGATGCTGTTTCCGGATGTAGCGCACGCCATGGGTGTCTCCGGTGGTGAGGGAGCGCAGCAGGGCGGCGGCGCAAGCATGCTCATCATGCTCGTCGCGATCTTCGCCATCTTCTACTTCCTGATGATCCGCCCGGAGTCGAAGCGCCGCAAGGAGCGTCAGCATATGCTCGACGCGCTCCAGCGCGGAGACAAGATCATCACGCTGGGCGGTCTCTACGGCGAAGTGCAGGACGTCCACACCGATAAGATCGTCATCAGGATCGCTGAGAGCGTCAAGGTCGAGGTCTCGAAGTCGGCGATCAGCGCCGTGAGGGAGTAGCAGCGTCCATGGCCATCCTCGAAGTCGTCAAGCAGGGGCATCCGGTTCTGGCCGAGGGCGTCAAGCACGTCGAGAAGATTGACGATGAGATTCGCACGCTCATCGACGATATGATCGACACGATGCGGAACGGTGAGAGGCCGGCCGTCGGTCTCGCGGC